>NZ_JBICMS010000038.1:0-68154 GCF_043106615.1 Pseudomonas sp. CJQ_9
CCTTTCGAAACGTTGTCCCCCACTACCAGGCAGATTCCTAGGCATTACTCACCCGTCCGCCGCTGAATCAAGGAGCAAGCTCCCGTCATCCGCTCGACTTGCATGTGTTAGGCCTGCCGCCAGCGTTCAATCTGAGCCATGATCAAACTCTTCAGTTCAATACTGCTTGGGTTTTTAAGAAACCCTAAACTTGGCTCAGCAATCTCAAATGACTATGTGATTTCTCGCATGGCCACTTGTGATGCTGATAATCTTTTTGACTATCAGTCCGTACTCACAAGCACCCACACGAATTGCTTGATTCGATTTGTTAAAGAGCGGTTGGTTAAGATCGCTTCGTCTCAACCGAGGCGCGCATTCTACGCTTTCCTCATTTGCTGTCAAGCGTTTATTTTGAAGTTTTTTACCGCTGCTTTCTTTCGAAAGCCAAAAACTTCAATAACTTACCGCTTGCCTCGAAGCGTTGATCGCTGCGAGGAGGCGAATAATACGCGCTTTGAATTTAGAGTCAACACCTTGTTCCAAAAACTTTTCTCAGCCGTTTCGCCTGCCCCCTGGCAACTAATGAAATCGCCACGAATCTGTAGAGAACCCCACCACGGAGCGAAGCGGCCATGAGTGTCGAGCAAAGCGAGAAAACCCCAGGGCTTTCGGCAGATGAAGAGCAGGAAGTCAGCCACAATCAGCCGCCCCGAGCGGCAGTGCTGCACGAGACCATTCGCTACCAGGGCGATCAGGAACTGGAACGGACCGTTGCCGCCTTGTGGTGGTCGGCTGTCGCCGCCGGGTTGTCCATGGGCTTGTCCCTGATGGCCATGGGACTGTTCTATGCCCGCCTGCCAGAGGGTGAAAGTGCCCAGGTAGTCGCCAGCATCGGTTACAGCGCCGGCTTCCTTGCCGTGATCCTGGCCCGCCAGCAACTGTTCACCGAGAACACCCTGACTGCGGTGCTGCCGGTCATGACCAGCCCTACCCTTGCCAACTTCGGCCGCCTTCTGCGGCTCTGGGCTGTGGTGCTGCTGGGCAACCTGGCGGGCACGCTGCTGGTGGCCTGGGTGATGCTCGAGCTGCCGATCTTCGACAGCAAGACCGACATGGCGTTTCTGGAGATCGGCCGCAAGGTCATGAGCAACGACATCAGCCAGATGTTCGCCAAGGGCATCGTCTCGGGCTGGATGATCGCCACCATGGTATGGATGATTCCCTCGATGGAGAACGCCAAGATCTGGATCATCCTGATGATCACCTACCTGATGGCCATTGGCGACTTCACCCATATAGTAGTGGGCTCGGTCGAGGTGTCCTACCTGGTGTGGGCCGGCGAAGAAACCTGGCGCAGCTTCTGGCTGGAGTTTGCCTTGCCGACACTGGCCGGCAACATCATCGGCGGTAGCTTCATTTTCGCGCTCATCAGCCACGCTCAGGTGCGCAGCGACAGCGGCAAGGCACCCTCGCGGCTGTTGGAGCACGAGCGGGCGCAACGCCAGCGTGGCAAAGACGACATCAAGTGACACTCAACGCATTGCCACGCTTCGCTCATTCTTGAGGTTGCGCTGACGCACCGGGCGGGGCTGCCACCAGTTCTGCCCGGCATGCGGCGAGTCGAGGCTCACCCGCTCGCCCATCTGCGGCGTACTGAGCCGTACCTGGGCCTGGTTCGCCAGGGCCAGGATACGCTCGAAGGGTTCCTGCCAGCCGTGGACGGACAAGTCGAACGTGCCATTGTGAATAGGCAGCATCCAGCGCCCACGTAAATCCAGGTGGGCCTGCAGGCTCTGCTCCGGCTGCATGTGCACATCAGGCCAGGCGAGATTGTAGGCGCCGGTCTCGACCAGGGTGAGGTCAAACGGCCCAAAGCGCTCGCCAATCAGCTTGAACCCGTTGAAGTAGCCCGTATCGCCACTGAAGAACACGCGCACGCCTTCGTCGATGATCACCCACGACGCCCACAAGGTACGGTTGCTATCCAACAGGCCGCGCCCGGAAAAGTGCTGGGCCGGGGTAGCAATGAAACGCACACCCTCGACTTCGCTTTCCTGCCACCAGTCCAGCTGACGCACTTTCGTTGGCGCTACACCCCAGCTGATCAGCAGTTCACCCACGCCAAGCGGCGCCAGGAAAACCCCGGTTCGCGATGCCAGCTGGCGGATTGCCCGCTCGTCAAGATGATCGAAGTGGTCGTGCGACAACACCACCGCCGCCAGTGGCGGCAGCTGGTCCAGCCCCAGCGGCGGGGCATGGAACCGCTGCGGGCCGGCCCACTGCACCGGTGAGGCGCGCTCGGCGAATACCGGGTCGGTAATGAAGAAGCGCCCCCGCAACTTCAGCAATACCGTGGAATGGCCCAGCCGCCACAAACTGTGGTCCGGCGCATCGAGCACCTGCTGGCGGGTCATCGGTTGCAGGCTGATTGGCGTAGTTGGCCGGGTATTCGGCGGCTTGCGCAGGAACAGGTATTTCAGTCCGATGCGCAGCTTCTTCAGCACGCCGTCTTTCGGTAGCTGCGCCTGATTGTGAAAACGCCCATCACACTGGGGCGCAGGCTCACCGACAGCATTGGCCAGAGGAACCATCAGCAACACTCCAAGCAACAGGAAAGCCCGCATATTACCCCACAGTGATCGCATCAACCGTGAATTGGCTTGTAAGGTCATTTTTCGGTGGACAAGCACTGTTCGACAATATTCATGCGATTTATGCGATAAACGGTACCCCGGCAGAAGAACATGACCATGATGCACAACCGCAGCGGCAAAGGCCTTTCGTTCGTCAAGCGCATCTACCCGCCACGTGTGGTGGGCATGGGGATCGGCCTGTTCAGCGTCATGGCCGGCGTAGCCCCGCAGTCGCCGCCCACCTGGGTGTGGGGGCTAATGCTGTTCAATGGCCTGTTGTGGCCCCACGTCGCCTACCTGTGGGCGAGCCGGTCGGCAACCCCGTACCGGGCCGAACACCGCAACCTGTTGCTGGACTCGCTGCTGGGCGGGTTCTGGGCCGCCGCCATGCACTTCAACCCGCTGCCGACCGTGACCGTGCTGTCGATGATGACCATGAACAACGTGGCCGCGGGGGGCCGGCAATTGGTGCTAAAAGGGGCTGTTGCGCAACTGGCCGGGATTCTGGTCGGCACCCTGCTGCTCGCCCCCGGCCTGCAATTGAATGCCACTGCACTGCAGATATACGCCTGCCTGCCCATGCTGACGCTGTACCCCCTGGCCCTGGGCTGGGTGTGCTACCGCCTGGCAATCCAACTGGGCGACCATAAACGCCGGCTCAGCGCCCTCAGCCTCACGGACAGCCTCACCGGGTTGCTCAACCACGGCGCCTGGAAAGACCTGTTGCTCCTCAAATACCAAAAATGCAAACAGCAAAAGGCACACGCGGTGATTGCCCTGATCGACATCGATCATTTCAAGACCATCAACGACACCTTTGGCCACGTGGTCGGCGACTGCGTACTGCGCCAGCTCAGTGCCGAGCTGCGCCGCAACCTGCGCGAGTGCGACCAGGCGGGGCGCTACGGTGGCGACGAATTCTGCGTGATCCTGCCAGACACCAGCGAAGCCCAGGCCTGCCAGATCATGGAGCGCCTGCGTGAGCAGGTTTCCGGCTATCGCAACGCGCAGCTCCCTCACCTGCGCATCAGCCTGAGTATTGGCCTGTCCCCCTACGATGCCAGCCTGGAATCACCGGAACACTGGCTGCAACAGGCAGACAGGGCGCTATACACTGCCAAGCACGCTGGCCGCGACCGGGTGAATTTTGCCGCTGGCGCAGCTACGGCACTGAAGCTGGCCTATCCTGATTGAACCTGCTGCCTGAATGCCTGGCGGTAGGTTTCCTGAAGGAGCCGCTCGTGCATGGCCAGGACTGCCAACCTCCCACCCGCCAGCCCTACCCCACGCTTGCAAGTGCGTAACCTGATCGCCGGCTTCAGCACCGTTTACGGTCTGGCTTGCCTGGTCATTCTCGGCGCGCTGTTCAACATCGCCGCAACCCTCGACCAGCAAGAGCGCGACCGCAGCGCCTTCCATGCCAATCAGGCGCTGGAGCAACGGTTACTGGCGTCACGCCAATTCCTGTCCAGTTATGCCGTATGGGAAGACGCCCTGCAGCACTTGTCGGGCGGGGCCGACTGGCACTGGGCCTATGATGAAAAGAACATAGGTGAATCGCTGTACAGCGCCAGCGGGTATGAAGGCGTGTTCGTCGTGGAAAACGGCCACACTACCTATGCCCTGTTCAAAGGCCAGCCCAGCCCTGCAGGCATAGGCACGTACATAGATGCTCCTTTACAGCCGATCATCGACCAGGCCCGGGCGGCGGCAATTACCCGCGAGCAGATTGCCCGCTTCGTGCTGTTCAATGGCTGGCCGGCCGTGCTCACTGCGGCGGCCATACGGCCAGACCGGGATGTCACTGAGAGCGAAGTGAGCCAGGCGCCGGTCTTGCTGTTCGTCGACCAACTGACCGAGGTCAAACTGGCGCAATTGGGTGAACGTGCAGGCCTGGCCGGCATGCGCGTTGAGAAAGAAGACGCAAAAGCCCACCACCACCTGCGCATCAACCTGGGCGACACCGGGTACCACCTGTCCTGGAACAGTGCGTTGCCTGGGCGCCAGCTGCTGCGGGCGGTATTGCCTGCCCTGCTGAGCGCCCTGCTGATCCTTGGGCTGGTCTTGCTCTACCTGTGCCGCCATGCGTGGCGCAGCTCCCGGGCCATCGGCTTGACGCTAGCTCACCTGCAGCAGAGCAACCTGGCGCTGGAGGCCAGCGAGCAACGTTTTCGCGCGGTGGCCGAGTCGGCCTCGGACTGGATCTGGGAGACCGATCGGCATCAGCGTCTGACCTACTTGTCGCAACGCTTTGCCAGGGTGACGGGCTACCCGGTCGAAGACTGGCTCGGCCAACCGCTCAACCAGCTACTGGCCTGCGACACCACACCCTTGTCGCCCTGGCTGGATGCCCTGGCCACCGCCGACCCACAGCAGCTGGCCAACCTGCGCTGCACCTACCGCGACCAGAATGGCCAGAACCGCTATTGCCGGATCTCCGCGCGCGCCATCTGGCACCAGGACACGGCCGTGGGATTGCGCGGCACTGCCAGCGATATCACCGACGAAGTCGAGGCCCATGCGCGTATCCAGCACCTGTCCTTGCACGACCCACTGACCGGGCTGGCCAACCGCAACAAGCTGGCCCGGCACCTGGAACAGGCCCTGCTGCGCGGCACTGACTCACCGCCGTTGACCCTGTTGCTGCTTGACCTGGACAACTTCAAGCCGATCAACGACTCACTCGGCTATGCGGCTGGCGATGCGGTACTGCAGGAAGTGGCAGCCCGCCTGCGCGACACCACCCGCGACGGTGACCTGGTGGCGCGGCTGGGCGGCGACGAGTTCATCGTGGTACTTGGCGGCATGGACAACCGCCAGGAGATCGACCGCTTCTGCGCGCGCCTGATCGGCTTGCTGCAACAACCGGTCATGTTCGACAGCCAAACCCTGCACATTGGCGCCAGCATCGGCATCGCCCAGACCCGCACCCAGGGCTTCGACGCCGGCGAGCTGATTCGCTGTGCCGACATCGCCCTGTACCAGGCCAAGGCAGACGGCAAGAACACATGGCGCTACTTCGCCAGCGAAATGAACCAGCAGATCCAGTACCGGCGGCAACTGGAGAACGATCTGCGCCGCGCCCTGCGCAACCAGGAGTTCGAGTTGCACTACCAGCCGCGCTACCGCCTCAGCGACCTGCGCGTGGTCGCGGTCGAGGCGCTGATACGCTGGCAGCACCCCCAGGAAGGGCTGCTGGGGCCGGATACCTTCATCCCGCTGGCCGAACAGAGCGATATCATTGTCGCGCTGGGCCGCTGGGTGCTGCACGAGGCCTGCCGCACCGCCCTTGACTGGCCTGCCGACATTCTGGTGTCGGTCAACCTGTCACCGGCACAGTTCCTGCGCAGCGATGTGGTGCAAGACGTGCGGGAAATCCTGCTGGGCACGGCATTCCCGGCACAACGCCTGGAACTGGAAATCACCGAGAATGTGATGCTCAACGACATCGAAGGCGCGCTGGGGACCATGCTTTCGCTCAAAGAGCTGGGCGTGCGCCTGAACATGGACGACTTCGGTACCGGCTATTCATCGCTGGGTTACCTGCGTACGTATCCTTTCGACAGCCTCAAGATCGACAAGCGCTTCATCAGTAGCTTGAGCACCAACGGCGGCAGCGACCGTGCGGTGGTCCAGGCCATCATCAACCTGGGCAAGGCAATGGGGCTGACCGTGACGGCCGAGGGCGTGGAAACCGAACAGCAACTTGCCATGCTGCAAAAGGACAGCTGCCATGAAGTACAGGGCTATTACCTGAGCCGACCACTGGATACCGCGGGCATGCGGGCGTTGTTGCAGCGCCCCCGGTAGGCACGGGTCGGGCCGCCCCTACACGGTTGCGCGGTAGCGCTTTGACCAACAGCGAACTTCAGCAAGACGGCTGCACACGTCGCTCGGCGATGATTTCCGGCAAGTCGCCGCGGCGCAGGTAGATGCGCAGCGGCTCAGCGATATTCAAGCGGTCGTCCACGTGCTGCTCCAGCAACAGTGCCAGGCGCTCCCGGCACAGGGCCATGCGCTGCCCCTGCTCGGGGCGCCAGACAAACTCGCTGCAGGGGGTGATGCTGGCGTCAGCGACATCCATACCGAACGCGTCTTCGGAAAAACGCACGATATGAACGCCGCGCTTATGATGAAAGCCGACGAAGCCTTTGAGCTGCTCAGCTGCGTTGCAGATGTCCTGGGAAGTAATGGCCATGGCGTAACCTCGTGATGAAATCGGAAGATACGCACGCTGGGCAGCACAGGGTCGCCTCTGCCGGGCGCCTCGCCAGTCCAAGCCTAATACAAGCGGCCGTGCGTGCGCCATGACCCGGCTCAACTTCACGCCGTAGCATCGACCTCGCTGCTAAGCACCTCTGCCAGCCACTGCATGAACGCCTGCACCCGGCGGGGTACATGCCGTTGCCGCGCATACAGCAACGACACGGGCATTGCCGGCGCCTGCCAGGCCGGCAGCAGCGCGACCAGTTCGCCGCGCTGCAGGTGTTCGGCCACCCCCACGGCCGGTACCTGTATCAGCCCCAGCCCGGCCAGGCAAGCTGCCGAATAGGCTTCGGCATTATTGACCGTTACCGCCCCAGCCATGGGCTGGTACTGCACCTGCCCACCTTGCACGTATTCGAAGCCGGCGCAGCGCCCCCCCAGGTTGCGCACGTAGTGCACCAATTGATGCCCTGCCAGGTCCTGCAGGGTACGGGGCACCCCATAGCGCGCCAGATAAGCCGGGCTGGCACAGTTGCGCATGCTCAATTGCCCGACCGGCCTGGCCACGACATCCAGGTCATGCAAGGCGCCGATGCGCATCACGCAGTCGAAGCCCTCACGCAGCAAATCGACCTGCCGATCGGTGGAACTGAGCTCCACCTGCAAACGCGGAAAACGCCGCAGGAACTGGGGTAACGCGGGAATGATGACCCGCCGCGCCATCATCGTCGGCAGGTCGACACGCAGGCGCCCGGCCAGTTCGGCATCATCGGCGCTGAACAGGCTCTCGATCTCGTCCATACCTGACAGCAGGTCCTTGCTGCGTGCGTACAGCAAGGCACCATCCTGCGTGGCCTGCACCCGGCGGGTGGTGCGATTGAACAGTTGCGTACCCAGCAGACGCTCCAGCGCCCTGACCTGTTCCGACACCGTCGAACGCGGCAAGCCCAAGCTCTCGGCGGCCAGGGTAAAGCTGTTCACTTCACTGACCCGCACAAAGGTCCGCAACAATTCCAACTTGTTCACGCCCGCCCTCGATCATCCGGTTTAGGCGAACAGTATTTCCATTTTTGCAGGATTTAACAGCCGCGAGCCGACCAATAACCTGTGCGCACCCACCCATCACGAGGTTCTTACCATGACCCGCAAGATTGCCCTGATCACCGGCGCAAGCCGCGGCCTTGGCCGCAATACCGCCGAGCATCTGGCCGCCCGAGGCATCGATATCATCGGTACCTACCATAGCAAGGCACAAGAAGCACAGGCCGTGGCGGCCGCCCTGGAGCAGGCAGGGGTGAAGGCGACCATGTTGCAACTGGATGTCGGTGACGCCAGCAGCTTTGCCGGCTTTGCCGAGCGGCTGGCGGCTGCCTTGCAGCAGCACTACGGTCGGCAACGTTTCGACTTTTTGGTGAACAATGCCGGCATCGGGTTGAACGTGCCGTACGCCGATACCAGCGAGGCGCAGTTCGACCAACTGCTGAACATTCAGCTCAAAGGCCCGTTCTTCCTCACCCAGCGCCTGTTGCCACTGCTGGTCGATAACGGCCGGATCATCAACATTTCGACCGGGCTGGCGCGGTTTGCCCTCCCAGGGTACGCCGCCTATGCCGCCATGAAAGGCGCGATGGAAGTGCTGACCCGCTACCAGGCCAAGGAACTGGGCGCCCGGGGCATTCGCGTGAACATCCTGGCGCCGGGGGCCATCGAGACCGATTTTGGCGGTGGCGTAGTGCGGGACAACCCGCAGGTGAATGACTACATTGCTGGCAACACCGCGCTGGGACGGGTGGGTATGCCGGATGACATCGGCGCGGCGATCGCCTTGTTGCTGGAAGACGGTAATGGCTGGATCACCGGGCAGCGCCTGGAGGTTTCGGGCGGTATGTTCCTGTAGTGCCGGGTGCCTGAGCCACGGCTCAAAGCTCATGCACCTGCACACTGGCAGTCATCCCCGCACTCAGGGTCACGCCGTCGGGCACCTGGTCCAGGCGGATTCTCACCGGTATCCGCTGGGCCAGGCGCACCCAGTTGAAGGTCGGTTCCACCTCTGGCAGCAGCTGGCTGTCCGGGTTGCTGTTGCTGTCTGTGATGCCGCGGCTGATGCTTTCGACATGCCCCTGCATGGGTTCGCCTGCGCCCATCAGCCAGACCTTCACCGGGTCACCCACGCGAATGCGCGGCAGCTTGGTTTCCTCGAAGTAGGCCTGGATATAGAACGTCGAATCGTCCACCAAGGCCATCACCGACTGGCCGGTGTTCACATAGTTGCCTTCGGCCAGGCGCAGGTTGGTGATATGCCCGCTGCGCGGCGCACGCACTTCACTGCGCGCCAGGTTGATCTTCGCCACCTGCAACTGCGCCTGGGCTTCGTGCAACTCGCCCCGGGCGATGGCAGCATTGATCTGCGCGTTCTCCCGCAGTTCGGCACTGATCGCCTCGGGCCCCAGGGCGGTACGCCGGGCTGCTTCACTCTCGCGCAGGCGCAGCTGCTGAGCGCGGGTTTGCGTCACCGCACTGGCCTGGTCGAACGCGGCCTGGAAGCGCTCGCGGTCGATGCTCATCAGAAGCTCCCCCGCCTTGACCTGCTGGTTGTCATGCACCTTGAGCTGGCGCACCCAGCCGGAAACGTCAGGTGCAATCACCACCACATCGGCGCGCACACGGGCATCCCGTGTCCAGGGGGTAAGCATGTAGTACTGCCACAGTTGGTAGCCGGCCAGCACGGCCAGGGCCACCACGCACAGGGTTACAAGAGTACGTACGGCCGCACGCATCGAAACACTCCTTTATAAAGCTCCCAGCAGGCGTACCACCAGGAACAGCACACAAACGAAAACCGCCGCATCGAACAGCGCTTCATGCCAGATCCAGCGCGCCAACGGCGTGGCCTGCACCAGCAAGCGCAGCAGGCCGGTAAGCGCCAGCGCCAGCAACACATAAAGCAGAAACGGGCTGAGCAGCACGCCGCCCACTTCCCATTCACGCAATCCCATGGGCTTCCTCCTGCCAGCGGCACCACTTGCCCCAGCTTTTCTGCAACTGCAATACCGCGCCCTCGGCCAACCGCAGCGGGTCGCTCGCAGGCTGGCGGTGCAACGCAGCAATGAACCGTTCGCTGGCACTGTCCAGCTGTTGCCCACGCCCAGCGGCAGGCCCTTTGGCCAGTACCGCCTCCACCTGCTGCAAGTACTCCCGCTCGGCGCCGCCCAGCGGCGCCTGTGCGACCGCCAGGCACATGCGCAGGTGCACCAGTTCATCACCGATATCCAGCCCGTGCAGGCCATCGTCCCAGCGCTTGCGCTCAGCCTCGGGCAACTCGCTGGCATGCCGCGCCAACTGCATCAGGCGGTCGGCCATGCGCCCGCCGAACCAGGTATCGGCCCCGCGCAGGTCACGCCGGGTCAGGCGTACCAGGTCACTCTGGGTTGCAGCACGCAGACGCCGCCCAAGCCAGGCCGGGTGACGAAACACCAACAAGCGAAACGCCATGACCGCTGCCGACACCCCTACCAGCATGGCCAAGGCACTGTTGAGCATGGTCGCCACGCTGAACTGCATGGCATTCACCGGCGACACCAGTACGATGAAGTGCAGGCAATAAGAGGTGGCAGTGGCGCCAGTACGCGGGTGGGCCATACCCAGCGCGCCGAACAACAGCGGCACCCCCATACCCAGGCAAAGCAGCGCGAAGCTGCTCCATTGCGGCAGCAGAATCTGCCCGACCAGGAACGCTACCGGTATGGCCAGGCAGATCCCGCGCAGGAAACTCAAGCCAATCTGCGCGCCATTCTCGCGGCTGGCGAACAGGCTGCAGACCACACAGGTCAGCACCAGGCCGCCCGGCGCCGAAGGCCAGGCGGTGGCCAGCCAGAAAGCGCTCATCACCAGAAACGCCAGTGCGCTACGCGAACCGAACAGCAAGGCCAGCGACCAATCGCGGTGCACGGCCAGGCCTTGGGCGACATCCTTCGGCGCCGTGCCCGTCTCCACAGCGTCCAGCGCCTGGCCGGCGGCCATTGCGTAATCCAGCAGCAGGGCCATGCGCGCCAGGCAGTAGTGCTCAACCGAACTTATATGCTCATCGTGGGCGGCATCCCAGACGCGCTGGCGCAGCAACAACAGGCTGGGCTGGTCGGGCTTGTCCAGCAGCGCCCGAACTTCAGACAACCAGGGGGCCAGGTGTTCCGCCTGCTGCTGATCCAGTTGCCGCCACTGCCGGCGCACCGACCGGGAAATACGCAACAGCACCATCAGCTTCTGGCTTAGCCCCCGAATGGCACGGGCACGCTGACGCCCGCGGTTGCCTTCGAACCAGGCATGCTCGCGCTGGCTGTCGATGGCAACGATGCGCCCCAGGCTCTCTAGCAAGCCCCTGCGTGCATCGTCCTCGCCACCGAGCATCGCACTGGCGGCCTGCAGGCCGTTCTGCCAGGCCTGGCGCGCCTGGCCGCCAAGTTGCTGCTCGACCCGCATGGGCCAGAGCAAGGCACTGCTGGCCGTGGCGCAGAAAATACCCAGGCTGATCTCGGTGCAGCGGGCCACCGCCTGGTCGAACACCTGCAGCGGGTGGTCGATGGCCGGCAAGGTGATGATCGCTGCGGTGTAGCCGGCCAGCACGAATGCATAGGCCCAGGCACTGCGCAACTGGGTAGAGGCAGCGGTACACAAGGCCAGCCACAAGGCCAGGGCAATCAGAAACAGCCCCGGGGTCTGGGCGAACAGGCCCAGCAGCACCACCGCCATGACCGTGCCGACCAGGGTCCCGGCCAACCGCGCCAGGCCTTTCTGCACCACCATGCCAGACAGCGGCTGGGCAACGATAAACGCCGTCATCAGTGCCCAGGACGGCTGCTCCAGGCCCCAACGCATTGCCAGCCACAACGCCAGGCCACCACCGAGCAGGGTTTTGATGGCGAACTTGATGGCGAGGGGGGAGGGGGCGAACAGGGCCTGAAGCGTGATGGGCACTGGGCGAACCTTGCGGGGATGGTAGTAATGAAAAGATAGACAATGGCGCAGAGAATAAGGTGAAAATGAATAATTAGCTAGCTACTCATCTTCATCGAAATCCAGCCGCTGCACCAGCGCGCGCCACGCTGCGCAACCGCTGGCATGAGCCCTGCTGCCCCGCAGGCCACACGTAAATGCCAGGCAAAAAAAATGGGCGACCGAAGTCGCCCTAAATGCCTTGCGTGCTCGTGTACCCGGAAGGTCAGCGCGGCTTGCGCTTGTTCGAGTCCTTCCAGATGAAAATGCCCAGACCGGCAAAGAAAGCAACCATCAGCCCGACCGTTACCACACCGGCGATAACCACATTGTCGAAGAACATGCTGGCCTCCCCATTCGCTTGCCGCTGTCCGATGGGAGAACGTTAACCAATGTCGGGCGAGGGAAAATTGATCAGGGTCAATGGTGCCCGGACCCGGGCACACGAGGCAGGTGCAGGGTTGACCTGCGTCAAGTTTCAGCGCTTCTTCGGCTTGCCCTTGGGCTTCTTTTTCTTGCCGGTGTTCAACGGCAGGGCCTGCTCGAATGCATTGCGCATTTCGTTCAGGCGCTTTTCCTTGAGGTCATGCACGCGCTTGGCGCGTTCAGCATCGAAATCGATAAGGTTGTCTTGGCTCATGGGTGGGCTCGACGATCAACGGAGACTTGCATGATGAAGCCCGACGCCGGCGCTGACCAGCCCCGTGTCAGACTTCGATGTCCACCAGCAGCCCTTGGCGGTTGGGCTCGTCCATCAATGGCACGACCGGGACGGTATTGTCGGCGTTGACCTCGTCGCCAGGCTCGGGGTTATAGCGCCCTGCCCCACGCTGCTGGCGCCGTTGCTGCTGGCGGCGCTGCTCATCACGCAACAGCAGTGCCTGCTCTTGAGGATCGCGTTGCTGCTTGAGGTCGATGGCGGTTTCGCCGGACGCAGGCTGCGCCGGTACCACTGGCTTGATGTCAGGGGTAGGTTTGACCGGGTCCTGTTGCGAGGTCACCGGGGCGGCACTGAGCGGTATGATCGGCGGCAGCATGGGCGTTCTCCTATGCCCGCTGTATCGGCAGGCGCGGCATTACCTTGATTTCAGGCCCAGCCTTTACTCCACATCATCGTCAGGCTCGTCGTCACTGGGCGGGCTGGCTTCGCTCCAGGGGCGCTTGTAGACCTGCTGCCAGACCGCATCCATGTGGTCACGCAACACCTGCGGGGCGTGCTTGAGCGAAGCGCTGTCGGTGCGCTCGCCCCCCACCGGGTCCTCGCCTGCGGGGCTGATCAGCGACTGCCCGGTAATGGTGTAGCTGGCCTGCCCTTCACGCATTTCGATGGCGATGTCGTGGGGGTCGATACCCCCGCCGCAAAAGGCGTGACTGGCAACTGTCACTTCGGCCACGCCATCTTTGTTCAGGTCGCTGACGTCACTGACATCGGTATAGAAGTCGACATCCAGGTCCAGGCCGGGGCACGTGGTTTCCTGCTCGATCTGCCAGCGGGCCTTGAACGCATCGCTTTGCGCCGTGCGCCCGTACAAGGTGGCCTTGAGCACCACCTTGTCGACCTCCTGCTCGCTTTCCGGGTCGCTGGCCTGGCCATCGCTGCGGCTCAATACCAGCAGCCCTTCGCCATCGCGGTCGCGAAAATGCACGCTCTTGATCGGCGCCTGCACGCCCAGCACCTCAAGCTGATCGGTTGGTATAGGGGCCAAAGGCTCGAAGGTTTTCTGCTCGCAGGCACTGAGCAGCAACAGGCTGCCCACGGCCATGGAAGCGCTGATCCAGCTGTGCTTGGCAGACATGTTGGTGCGTGGCCCTCGTCGGCGGTGCGGTACAGAGCGGTGAAACGGCTAGACTGATGGCTTTCGGCACCATTAGGTGCGCTCGGCACTTTGGTCTCACCGGCCGATCCGTTAACATAATCGGCTTTTTCATCGCGGGAGTTCAGGCAGTATGGCGCAGCAGTATCAACCGGGGCAACGCTGGATCAGCGACAGCGAAGCAGAGCTCGGCCTGGGTACCATCCTGGCGCAGGATGGCCGCCTGTTGACCGTGCTCTACCCGGCCACTGGCGACACGCGCCAGTATTCCCTGCGCAATGCGCCGCTGACTCGCGTACGCTTCGCGCCAGGTGACCAGATCACCCACTTCGAAGGCTGGAAGCTGACCGTACGCGAGGTCGAGGACATCGACGGGCTGATGGTCTACCACGGCCTCGACGGGCAGAACCAGCCGCGCACCTTGCCGGAAACCCAGCTCTCGAATTTCATTCAGTTCCGCCTGGCCAGCGACCGCCTGTTCGCCGGGCAGATCGACCCTTTGTCGTGGTTCAGCCTGCGCTACAACACACTGCAGCACACCAGCAAGCAGATGCAGTCGGCGCTGTGGGGGCTGGGTGGTTGCCGCGCTCAGCCAATCGCTCACCAGTTGCACATTGCCCGCGAAGTCGCCGACCGCAGCGCGCCGCGGGTACTGCTGGCCGACGAAGTGGGCCTGGGCAAGACCATCGAGGCTGGCCTGGTCATTCACCGCCAGTTGCTGACGGGCCGTGCCAGCCGAGTACTGATCCTGGTGCCGGAGAACCTTCAGCACCAGTGGCTGGTAGAAATGCGCCGGCGCTTCAACTTGCAGGTGGCGCTGTTCGACGCCGAACGCTTCATCGAAAGCGACGCCAGCAACCCGTTCGATGACGCCCAGTTGGCACTGGTGGCCCTGGAGTGGTTGGTAGAGGACGAGAAGGCCCAGGATGCGCTGTTTGCTGCCGGCTGGGACCTGATGGTTGTCGATGAGGCTCATCACCTGGTCTGGCACGAGGACCAGGTCAGCGCCGAATACGCCCTGGTCGAGCAACTGGCCCAGGTGATTCCTGGCGTACTGCTGCTTACCGCTACCCCTGAGCAGCTTGGCCAGGACAGCCACTTCGCTCGCCTGCGCCTGCTCGACCCCAACCGTTTCCATGACCTGGCCGCCTTCCGCGCCGAAAGCGATCACTACCGCCCGGTCGCCGAAGCCGTGCAAGAGCTGCTCGACGAAGGCCGCCTGTCGCCGAAGGCACACGCCACCATCCAGGGCTTCCTGGGGGCTGAGGGCGAAGCGCTGCTGGCCGCGGTCAGCGATGGCGATACCCAGGCCAGCGCGCGGCTGATCCGTGAGCTGCTCGACCGCCACGGCACTGGCCGGGTGCTGTTCCGTAACACCCGCGCGGCGGTCCAGGGCTTCCCGGAGCGCCAACTGCACCCTTACCCGGTGGCCATGCCCGAGCAATACCGCGAGCTGCCGCCAGGCGAGAAAGCCGAGCTGTACCCGGAGGTCGCCTTCCAGGCACAGGGTGACAGCACCGACGACGCGCGCTGGTGGCGTTTCGACCCAAGGGTCGACTGGTTGATCGACACCCTGAAAATGCTCAAGCGCACCAAGGTGCTGGTCATCTGTGCCCACGCCGAAACCGCCATGGACCTGGAAGACGCCCTGCGCGTGCGCTCCGGCATTCCGGCCTCGGTGTTCCACGAGGGCATGAGCATTCTGGAGCGCGACCGGGCAGCCGCCTACTTTGCCGATGAAGAGTTCGGCGCCCAGGTGCTGATCTGCTCCGAGATCGGCAGCGAAGGCCGCAACTTCCAGTTTTCGCACCACCTGGTGATGTTCGACCTGCCGGCCCACCCGGACCTGCTGGAACAACGTATCGGTCGTCTGGACCGTATCGGCCAGAAGCACACCATCCAGTTGCATGTGCCCTACCTGCAGGGCAGCCCGCAGGAACGCCTGTTCCAGTGGTACCACGAAGCGCTCAACGCGTTCCTCAACACCTGCCCGACCGGCAACGCCCTGCAACACCAGTTCGGCCCACGCCTGGTGCCGCTGCTCGAAGGCGGCGACAGCAAGGCCTGGGACAGCCTGGTGGCCGACGCCCGTCACGAACGCGAACGCCTGGAAGCCGAACTGCACACCGGCCGCGATCGCTTGCTGGAGCTGAACTCGGGCGGCGCGGGTGAGGGCGAGGCGCTGGTCGAAGCCATCCTCGAGCAGGACGATCAGTTCGCCCTGCCGATCTACATGGAAACGCTGTTCGACGCCTTTGGCATCGACAGCGAAGACCACTCCGAAAACGCCCTCATCCTCAAGCCGAGCGAAAAAATGCTCGACGCCAGCTTCCCGCTGGGCGACGACGAAGGTGTGACCATTACCTACGACCGCGCCCAGGCGCTGTCGCGCGAAGACATGCAGTTCCTGACCTGGGAACACCCGATGGTGCAAGGCGGCATGGACCTGGTGCTGTCCGGCTCCATGGGCAATACTGCCGTCGCCCTGATCAAGAACAAGGCGCTCAAGCCCGGTACCGTGCTGCTCGAACTGCTGTTCGTCAGTGAGGTGGTGGCACCGCGAAGCCTGCAACTGGGCCGTTACCTGCCCCCAGCGGCGCTGCGCTGCCTGCTCGATGCCAACGGCAACGACCTGGCCTCACGCGTAGCGTTCGAAACGCTCAACGACCAGCTTGAAAGCGTGCCACGGGCCAGCGCCAACAAGTTTGTCCAGGCGCAGCGCGACGTGTTGACCAAGCGCATCAGCGGTGGCGAAGAGAAGATCCTGCCGACCCACATCGAGCGTGTGGCCGAAGCCCAGCGCCGCCTGGCTGCGGAGGCCGACGAAGAACTGGCGCGCCTGCTCGCTTTGCAAGCGGTAAACCCAAGCGTGCGTGACAGCGAAATCGACGCCCTGCGCAAGCAGCGCGAAGAGGGCCTGGCAATGCTGGAAAAAGCTGCGCTGCGCCTGGAAGCCATTCGTGTACTAGTCGCCGGCTGACGCCGAACCAGCACCGCTACCCATGGGCAGCGCGTGTGCCCGCGAAAACCGGCGTATCCGGTGCCTGGCAACGTGCCAGGCACGTCGCGGGCATGCTGCCCTTGAGTAGTTGCCATATTTCCGACAGCGATTAGGTTGATAACCAAATCGTAGAGATCAATGTGCCATTATCCAGGAAGGGTTAAACACTTGTTCCTATACTGCCTCTGGGCAGTCTGCACAGGGTTGTAGCGCAGACGAGTGAAAACTCGATCGAGAGGCATTCCATGGAGTGGCTGGGGCTGCAACTGTTCGCCGACCTGCCGGCAACCGGACGTATCCTGCTCGATTGTCGACATGAGCCGCTGTTGGTGCTGCTCGCCTACCTAGTAGCCTGCGCAGGCTGCTTCGCCACCCTCGACATGGCCGAACGCCAGTCCCACAGCGAAGACCCTAACGCCCACCGGCAATGGAACGTACTGGGCGCCTGCTGCCTGGCCGGCGGCATCTGGGCCATGCATTTCATCAGCATGCTGGCCTTCCAGGCGTCTGTCGAAGTGCACTACGACCTGGCGCTGACCATCCTTTCCCTGTTCATTGCCCTGGCGGTTGCCTGGCTGGCCATGCGCAGCCTCGATCGCAAGGACATGCGCACGCCACACATCGTGCAAAGCGCGGGACTGATCGGCATGGGCATCGTCCTCATGCACTTTGTCGGCATGGCCGCGATGCAAACCGGCGCCCGGCAGTACTACCAGACCGGCCCGCTGCTGGGCGCTGCCATCATCGCCCCGCTGACCAGCCTGATGGCATTGTACCTGGCGCGCTATTTTCGCAATGGCAGCGGCACGCTGTACCAGGCCGCGAAGTACGGCGCCAGCCTGCTGATCGCCGCTGGCATGGTGGCTACCCATTTCATGGCGATGTCGGGGATGACCCTGGTCATCCCCAGCGATACGGCACTGCGCTTGCCGTCTGGCGAAAACAGCCTGCAACTGGCGCTGGGCATCGGTTTCATCACCTTGCTGATCAGCGGTGCCAGCATCAGTGCGGCCCTGGCTGACAAGAAGTTGCAAAGCAAGGAGCATGACCTGCGCCGGGTCAGCGTACTGCTCAGCGAACTGGACCAGGCCCGCGCCTCGCTGCAGCAGGCAGCGCACTACGATGCACTGACCAACCTGGTCAACCGCCGTGGTTTCAACCAACTGTTCGCCGAACGCCTGGCCGAGCACCTGGCCAGCGAAAGCCGCCTGGCGGTGATGTTCCTGGATATCGACCATTTCAAACGCATCAATGACAGCCTTGGCCACCACGCCGGCGATGAACTGCTCAAGGTCATCGCCAACCATATCAAGGCCGCGACCCGCAGCCAGGACCTGGTGGCACGCTTTGGCGGCGACGAGTTCTGCGTGGTCACCAGCCTCAACAGCCGCGACGAAGCCCGCCACCTGGCCCAGCGCATCATGCAACGCATGAAGGACCCCATCGAGCTTTGCGGCAGACGCATGGTGATGACCACCAGTATCGGGGTCAGTATCTTTCCGGATGATGGCAGCAATGCCGAAGAGCTGCTCAAGCATGCGGACCTGGCCCTGTACCAGTCCAAGGACAACGGCCGCAACAGCCTGAACTTTTTCAATGACAGCCTCAAAGCACGCGCCTCGATTGCCCTGCAACTGGAAGAGGAGTTGCGACTGGCGTTGCTGGAGGAGCGCGGCCTGTGCGTGCATTACCAGCCGATCTTCGACCAGCGCACTGGGCGGGTGGCCAAGCTGGAAGCCCTGGTACGCTGGCAGCACCCCCAGCATGGTCTGCTTGGGCCCGACCGGTTCATCGGCATAGCCGAAGCCAACGGTCTGATCGTCGACCTGGACTTGTGGGTGTTACGGCACGCCTGCTCCGACCTGGCCCAGCTGCAGCACGGCGGTTACGGCGAACTCAAGGTCACGGTCAACTGCTCGGCGGTGACCCTCAGCCATGACGAACTGCCCAACGAGGTGGAAACAGCCTTGTTCCACGCCGGTGTTTCAGCGCACCAGCTGGAGCTGGAAGTCACCGAAAACGCCTTGATGGGCGATATCCAGCGCACGGTCAACCTGCTCAAACGGGTCCGTGCCCTGGGCGTCGCCCTGTCGATCGACGACTTCGGCACCGGCTACTCGTCCCTGGCCTACCTCAAGCACCTGCCTCTGGACGTGCTGAAGATCGACCGCACCTTCCTGCAAGGCGTGCCGGCCAGCCAGAAGGACCGTGAAATTGTCCAGGCTATCATCGTGATGGCGCATACCCTGCACTTGCAAGTGGTCAGCGAAGGCGTGGAAACCGAGGAGCAGCAGGCGTTTCTGGCAGAGCACGCCTGCGATTACCTGCAAGGCTTTCTGCTCGGGCGGCCAATGCCCTGGGCCGAGCTGCAACCCATGCTGGACCGGCTGCAGCGCACCCGCGTGGTGCTTACCCCTTGCTGCGATACAGCGTTACCAGGGTCGCCGGATCTTTATGCAGGTAACCCTGGCTACCGTGCAGGCGCATCAGTTGCGCGGCGAGGCCACTGAGCGGTGTGGCCGAACCCTGCTCACGCGAGAACTTGACCGCGCCGTCCAAGTCCTTGAGCAAAGTGCGCACGTGCCATTTGACCGGCTCGAAGCGGCTCTCGGCCATTTGCGGTGCCAGGATCTGCAACGGTCTGGAATCGGCAAAACCACCGGCCAACGCCTCGGCCAGCAGCGTGGCGTCCACCCCGGCCTGCTCGGCCAAGGCCACCACTTCGGCAATCACCAGCGCATTGCAGGCGACGATCATCTGGTTGCACGCCTTGGTCACCTGGCCCGCGCCCACCGCCCCCATGTGCGTGACACGCTGGCCCAGCACCTCCAGTACCGGCTGAGCGCGCTGCAGGTCCGCCGCTTCGCCACCGACCATGATCGCCAGTGTGCCAGCTTCGGCACCGGCGGTGCCGCCTGACACTGGCGCATCGAGCCAGGCCATGCCGCACAGTGCTGCCAGCTCGGCCGCCATTTCGCGGGTGGCAGTGGGCTCCAGGCTCGAGCAGTCGATCAGCAACTGGCCACCGCGGCCACCCTCGGCAACGCCTTGCTCGCCAAACACCACCTCACGCACCACAGCCGTGTCGGCCAGGCACAACAACACCATGTCGCTGTCACGGCACAGTTCGGCCGGGCTGCGAGCCAGGCGAGCACCGGCGTCGACCAGCGCGGCACACTTGTCCGGGCTGCGGTTCCAGATCGTCAGCGGATAGCCCGCAGCCAGCAACCGGCGGCACATGGGCAAGCCCATCAGGCCAATGCCGGCAAAACCAAGTGAAGGTAGTGCAGTGTTCATCAATGACTCCCGTCAGATTCGATATCGAGCTGGGTTGCGGGGCAACCTCATTACGCATCCCGTAAACTGTTACCGCCACGCCGAATTGTTACTTACCTCCACCCGCCTTGAGCAGCAGCGAGCACCAAAACGAGACAAGTGCGCATTTTTACGCACCAAAAAAGATCACGCCTGGTCAGCACGCTTCGCCTGGATCACGATGAACGGCGACACCACCACTGCCCATATCTCTGGATCGCGGCTTTGCAGGTCCAGGGCCTGCTCTGCCGAGACGGGCCCCACCGTGCCATCACTACGCCATTTGGCGAAGATTTCACTGCGGTTCTCGGCCATTGCCTCAGCCACAGCGATCAGATCCAGGCTGGGGTCGACCCAAATCAGGTCACCCTTTGCCCAGAAACGCTCCAGCGCTTTCCACTCGATGATTGCAGTCTCGCCAAGCAATTTGGCATAGAGGGTGCTTGTTTGATCGGTCATGGGTGGTATCCGCAAAAATCGCCAATAAAAAAAGGTCGGCATTTTTGCAGAAAAACCCGGTTTCAAATATGTAATTTGGTCGATTGGCCCCGAATTTGTGGGCTGAAAGCGCAGATGCAGGCAGTTTGATGGCGCCTTTCTGTATCTTTCTTTCGATCAAGCGACAACCCAGGAAGCAGGCACTTTTTGACCGCTTTTCAAGCGATCCGACAGCGCTCTACACTGTACCGGTACAGTTCCGGGACATGTTCCGGGGGAAAGGTGGGCTTGCGCGTTGGCATGGCCACGCCGCAAATCCCGCCCGGTCTGTAGCCCTGGCCGCCAGGACTATAAGAATTACAACAGAATGAGTGGAGCACTATGATCAAGATTTCCAAGCTGTTCGCCGCGATGGTACTGGCCGGGGTAGCCAGCCATTCGTTTGCCGCCGATACCATCAAGATCGGCATCGCCGGCCCCAAAACCGGCCCTGTGACCCAGTACGGCGACATGCAGTTCATCGGCGCCAAGCAAGCCATCAAGGATATCAACGCCGCTGGCGGCGTCGATGGCAAAATGCTTGAGGCCAAGGAATACGACGACGCTTGCGACCCCAAACAGGCCGTGGCAGTCGCCAACAAGGTGGTCAACGACGGCGTCAAGTTCGTCATCGGCCACCTGTGCTCCAGCTCCACCCAGCCGGCATCGGACATCTACGAAGACGAAGGCGTGATCATGATCACCCCGGCCGCCACTTCGCCGGAAATCACTGACCGTGGTTACAAGCTGATCTTCCGCACCATCGGCCTGGACAGCGCCCAAGGCCCGGCGGCCGGCAACTACATCGCCGATTTCGTCAAACCGAAAGTGGTAGCGGTACTGCACGACAAGCAGCAGTACGGTGAAGGCATTGCCACCGCGGTCAAGCAGACCCTGGAGAAAAAAGGCGCCAAGGTCGCCGTGTTCGAGGGCCTGAACGCCGGTGACAAGGACTTCTCCTCGATCATCCAGAAGCTCAAGCAGAACAACGTCGACTTCGTCTACTACGGTGGCTACCACCCAGAGCTGGGCCTGATCCTGCGCCAGGCTCAGGAAAAAGGCCTGAAAGCCAAATTCATGGGCCCGGAAGGCGTGGGCAACGACTCCATCTCGCAGATCGCCCAGAACGCCTCCGAAGGCCTGCTGGTCACCCTGCCGAAGTCGTTCGACGCCGACCCTGCGAACAAGAAGATCGTCGACGCCATCAAGGCTGACGGCAAGGACCCAAGCGGCCCGTTCGTATTCCCTGCCTACTCGGCTGTGGAACTGATCGCCCAAGGCATCAAGGCCGCCAAGTCCGAAGACACCGACAAGGTGGCCGAGGCCATCCACGCCGGCACCTTCAAAACCCCGACCGGCGAGCTGTCCTACGACGCCAAAGGCGACCTGAAAGACTTCAAGTTCGTGGTCTACGAATGGCACTTCGGCAAGCCGAAGACCGAAGTCTCCCCTCAGTAACTGCGTGACTAATAGCTGACCTAGGAGCCCACTGTGCGAGCAGTGGGCTTTGTTTTACGAGGTTCATGGGCCTGGCCCCCGCGATCCGGGGGCGAGCTCACCTGAAAATCTTAAAACCGTCACCCGCGGTTTCCTGGCCTTACCCTCGCCAGCGAAATGCAAATCAGGTTTTTAGGAGCGCTGTAATGCCTGAGATCTACCATTTCTTCCAACAACTGGTTAATGGATTGACCATCGGCAGCACCTATGCCTTGATCGCCATCGGTTACACGATGGTGTACGGCATCATCGGCATGATCAACTTCGCCCACGGCGAGGTGTACATGATCGGTTCGTATGTGGCCTTCATCGCCCTGGCGGGCCTGGCCATGATGGGCATCCACTCGCTGCCCATCCTGATGACCGTTGCCTTCGTCGCGACGATCTTCGTCACCAGTGCCTACGGTTACAGCATCGAACGGGTTGCCTACCGCCCCCTGCGCAACAGCAACCGCCTGATCCCGCTGATTTCCGCGATTGGTATGTCGATCTTCCTGCAGAACACGGTCTTGCTGTCGCAAGACTCCAAGGACAAGTCCATCCCCAACCTGATCCCCGGCAGCTTCTCGTTCGGGCCAGGTGGCGCGGAGGAGGTACTGATCAGCTACATGCAGATCCTGGTGTTCGTGGTCACCCTGGTGGCCATGACCCTGCTCACACTGTTCATCTCCCGTTCCCGCCTGGGTCGCGCCTGCCGCGCCTGCGCCGAGGACATCAAGATGGCCAACCTGCTGGGCATCAACACCAACAACATCATCGCCCTCACCTTCGTCATCGGTGCCGCCCTGGCAGCCGTGGCGGCCGTACTGCTGAGCATGCAGTACGGGGTGATCAACCCCAACGCCGGCTTCCTGGTGGGCCTGAAGGCCTTCACGGCGGCGGTACTGGGTGGCATCGGCAGCATCCCGGGCGCCATGCTCGGCGGGCTGGTGCTGGGCGTGGCCGAAGCGTTCGGCGCCGATATCTTCGGTGACCAGTACAAGGACGTCGTGGCATTCGGCTTGTTGGTTCTTGTCCTGCTATTCCGGCCGACCGGCATCCTGGGCCGCCCGGAGGTTGAAAAAGTATGAACAGAAATCTCAAACAGGCGTTCTTCAGCGCCTTGCTGGTCTGGGCCGTGGCCTTCCCGGTGCTGGGCCTGAAACTGAGCATCGACGGCATCAGCCTGGTCGTGCACAGCCAAGGCACGTTCACCATCAGCATCATTGCCGTGTGTTCGCTACTGATGTTCCTGCGGGTACTGTTCGACCGGCAGTGGAGTGCGGTGATGGGCCGCCGTTCGGACCGCAAACTGATCCCACCGGCGGTCAGCAACTACCTGACCCTGCCGAAAACCCAGCGCTACGTGATCATGGGCCTGATCGTCGCCGCATTGGTGTGGCCGTTCTTTGGTTCACGCGGCGCGGTCGACATTGCCACGCTGATCCTGATCTACGTGCTGCTGGGCCTGGGCCTGAACATCGTGGTTGGCCTGGCGGGCCTGCTCGACCTGGGTTACGTGGGTTTCTACGCCGTCGGCGCCTACAGCTACGCCATGCTGTCGCATTACCTGGGGTGGAGCTTCTGGGTATGCCTGCCGATCGCCGGCCTGATGGCCGCCACCTTCGGCTTCCTGCTCGGCTTCCCGGTGCTGCGCCTGCGCGGCGACTACCTGGCGATCGTGACGCTCGGCTTCGGCGAGATCATCCGCCTGTTCCTGCGTAACCTCACCGACTGGACCGGCGGCCCCAACGGCATCAGCAACATCCCCAAGCCGGAGTTCTTCGGCCTGACCTTCGAACGCCGTGCCGCCGAGGGCATGCAGACCTTCCATGAGTTCTTCGGCCTGCCGTACAACTCGATCAACAAGGTCATCTTCCTCTACCTGGTGGCCCTGCTGCTGGCCCTGCTCGCACTGTTCGTCATCAACCGCCTGCTGCGCATGCCGATCGGCCGCGCCTGGGAAGCCCTGCGCGAAGACGAGATCGCCTGCCGTGCACTGGGCCTCAACCCGACGGTGATCAAGCTTTCGGCGTTCACCCTGGGTGCCTGCTTCGCCGGTTTCGCTGGCAGCTTCTTCGCTGCGCGCCAAGGCCTGGTGACGCCGGAGTCGTTCACCTTCATCGAGTCGGCGATCATCCTCGCCATCGTCGTGCTCGGCGGTATGGGCTCACAGCTGGGCGTGATCCTCGCGGCCATCGTGATGATCCTGCTGCCAGAGCTGATGCGAGAGTTCAGCGAATACCGGATGCTGATGTTCGGTGCGCTGATGGTGTTGATGATGATCTGGCGTCCGCAAGGCCTGCTGCCTATGCAACGTCCACACATGGAGCTGCGTCGATGAGCCGCGAAATTCTGCAAGTCAGCGGCCTGAGCATGCGCTTCGGCGGCTTGTTGGCGGTCAACGGCGTGGGCCTGACCGTCAAGGAAAAACAGGTGGTGGCACTGATCGGGCCGAACGGCGCCGGCAAGACCACGGTGTTCAACTGCCTGACCGGCTTCTACAAGCCCAGCGGCGGCACCATCCTGCTCGATGGCCAACCCATCCAGGGCCTGGCCGGGCACCAGATCGCCCGCAAAGGCGTGGTGCGCACCTTCCAGAACGTGCGCCTGTTCAAGGAAATGACCGCGCTGGAAAACCTGCTGATCGCCCAGCACCGTCACCTCAACACCAACTTCTTCGCCGGCCTGTTCAAGACCCCGAGCTTCCGCCGCAGCGAAAAGGAGGCCATGGAGCGCGCGCAGTACTGGCTGGAAAAGGTCAACCTGACCGAGTTCGCCAACCGTACCGCCGGCACCCTGGCCTACGGCCAGCAGCGCCGCCTGGAAATCGCCCGCTGCATGATGACCCAGCCGCGCATCATCATGCTCGACGAGCCGGCAGCTGGCCTGAACCCCAAGGAAACCGAAGACCTCAAGGCCCTGATCGCCTACCTGCGTGAGTCGCACAACGTTACCGTGCTGCTGATCGAGCACGACATGAAGCTGGTGATGAGCATTTCCGACCATATTGTGGTCATCAACCAGGGCACCCCCCTGGCCCACGGCACGCCGGAGGAAATCCGCGACAACCCTGATGTGATCAAAGCCTACCTGGGGGAAGCGTAAATGCTGAAGTTCGAGAACGTTTCCACCTTTTACGGCAAGATCCAGGCACTGCACAGCGTCAACGTGGAGATCAACCAGGGCGAGATCGTCACCCTGATCGGTGCCAACGGGGCCGGCAAGTCGACCCTGCTGATGACCCTGTGCGGCTCACCCCAGGCGCACAGCGGCAGCATCAAGTACCTGGGTGAAGAACTGGTCGGCCAGCCGTCCTCGCACATCATGCGCAAGAGCATCGCGGTGGTACCGGAAGGCCGCCGCGTGTTCGCCCGCCTGACTGTCGAGGAGAACCTGGCGATGGGTGGTTTCTTCACCGACAAAGGCGACTATCAGGCGCAGCTGGACAAAGTCCTGCAGTTGTTCCCGCGCCTCAAGGAGCGCTACTCACAGCGTGGCGGCACCATGTCGGGTGGCGAGCAGCAGATGCTCGCCATTGGCCGTGCGCTGATGAGCAAGCCCAAGCTCCTGCTGCTCGACGAACCCTCGTTGGGTCTGGCGCCAATCATCATCCAGCAGATCTTCGACATCATCGAACAGTTGCGCCGCGACGGCGTAACGGTGTTCCTGGTGGAACAGAACGCCAACCAGGCGCTGAAGATTGCTGACCGGGCATATGTGCTGGAAAACGGCCGGGTGGTGATGCAAGGTACAGGGGAAGCCTTGTTGACCGACCCGAAGGTGCGCGACGCGTATCTGGGTGGCTGATTGGGGAAAGGGCCTTCACAGGCCCTTTTTTCTGTCTGCAAGGAACGTGTCGTCTGCACTGGCCCTATCGCCGGCAAGCCAGTGCCTACAAATGCCCCCCGCAATCCTCAGAGCAGTGGGGACTTGTGCGAGCAACCATTAACTTGAGATCCACCGCCAGCCTGCGTAACGTGGCCAGCTTTCACGGCAAAGATCCCGGAGCCCGCCCCATGCGCCTCACCCCCACCCTGCTGCTCACCGCCCTGCCCCTGTTCGCCGGCTGCCAACTGATGGCTGACGCCCCCAGCGACCCGAACATCGGCACCACGCGCATGCAGGGCGAACTGCGCGCTGCCGGTGGCCAGCTGCTGTTCAAGCCTTGCAGCGAAAACCGTACCTTCGTGATCAATGACGCTGGCGCCACCGGCATCCTGCAAGAAGCCGCCAACCTGGCTAAGGGTGCCAATGACAAGCTGTTCGCCGATGTGCGCGGCCGCCTCACCGGCAGCAAGCAGGCCAACAGCGACGGCCAGCTGGAAGTGCGTCGCCTGTACCGGCTGGAACCGTCCACCCGCGCCTGCGAAGACCCCAATTTCAGGCAACTGACCCTGCGCGCCAGCGGCCACGAGCCGGGCTGGGACGTCAAGGCCAGTGGCAAGGGCATGGTGCTCAACCGCGTGGGGCAAGCGCCCCTGCCCCTGCCTTTCCTTGAAGAAGAAGTCCCCGGTGGCGGCCTGACCCTGACCAGCGAAGCCAACGGTCAGCATGTGGAACTGTGGGTCGCACCACAGCGCTGCGTAGACAGCGCCACTGGGGCCGTTGACCACCTGCGTGCCGAATTGCGCATCGACGGCAAGACCTTACAAGGCTGCGGCTACTACGGCGGCGCACGCGACAACTGATCACCGGGCGCTTTTATCCTGCCAGTCGAGGCGGCTAACAGCTTATACTTGGCGGTTTGTGTAAAGCCGCCGGCCGCCCATGGCCGGGATACTGGACCCTGCCATGCTACGAATCACCGAACTGAAGCTGCCCCTGGACCACCCCGACGAAGCGCTGCGTGACGCCATCGTCCAGCGCCTGGGCATCCGCGACGAGCAACTGCTCAGCTTCAACCTGTTCAAGCGCAGCTACGATGCGCGCAAGAAGAACAGCGAACTGCTGTTCATCTACACCATCGACCTGCAAGCCAGCAACGAAGCCGAGCTGCTTGCCAAGTTCGCCGATGATCGCAACATCGGCCCAGCCCCGGACGTGACCTACAAGTTCGTTGGCCAGGCCCCGGCCGGCCTGCAGGAACGCCCGATCGTGGTCGGCTTTGGCCCATGTGGCATTTTTGCCGGCCTGCTGCTGGCGCAGATGGGCTTCAAGCCGATCATCCTCGAACGCGGCAAGGAAGTGCGCCAGCGCACCAAGGACACTTGGGGCCTGTGGCGCAAGAGCGTGCTCAACCCCGAGTCCAATGTGCAGTTCGGCGAAGGCGGCGCCGGCACCTTCTCGGACGGCAAACTGTACAGCCAGATCAAGGACCCGCAGCACCACGGCCGCAAAGTGCTGGAAGAGTTCGTCAAGGCCGGCGCACCCGACGAGATCCTGTATATCAACAAGCCGCACATCGGTACCTTCCGCCTGACCGGCATGGTCGAGCAGATGCGTCAGGACATGATCGCCCTCGGTGCCGAAGTGCGCTTCCAGGAAAAGGTCACCGACCTGCTGATCGAAGATGGCCAGTTGACCGGCGTGGTGCTGGAAAGCGGCGAGCAACTGCACTCGCGCCATGTGGTTCTGGCCTTGGGCCACAGTGCCCGCGACACCTTCCGTATGCTGCATGCCAAAGGCGTGTACATGGAAGCCAAGCCATTCTCGGTGGGCTTTCGCATCGAGCACCCGCAAACGCTCATCGACAAGGCGCGCCTGGGCAAATACGCCGGTCACCCGAAACTGGGGGCTGCCGACTACAAGCTGGTGTACCACGCCAGTAACGGCCGTTCGGTATACAGCTTCTGCATGTGCCCAGGCGGCACCGTGGTCGCCGCAACCAGCGAACCGGGCCGGGTAGTCACCAACGGCATGAGCCAGTACTCGCGTAACGAACGCAACGCCAACTCCGGCATCGTCGTCGGTATCGACCCCGAACGCGACTACCCCGGCAGCCCGCTGGCCGGTATCGAACTGCAGGAGCGCCTGGAGGCCCATGCCTACGTGATGGGGGGCAGCAATTACCAGGCGCCGGCACAGCTGGTGGGTGACTTCGTTGCGGGGCGGCCGTCGACCGCGCTGGGCAGTGTCGAGCCATCCTACAAGCCGGGCGTGACCCTGGGCGATCTGGCACCAAGCCTACCGGCGTTCGCCATTGAGGCGATCCGCGAGGCACTGCCGGCATTCGACCGGCAGATCAAGGGTTATAACCTGCCTGATGCGGTGTTGACCGGGATCGAAACACGGACCTCCTCGCCGCTGCGCATCACCCGCGGCGAGGACTATCAGAGCCTGAACCTCAAAGGGCTGTTCCCGGCCGGCGAAGGCGCAGGTTATGCCGGCGGCATCCTATCGGCAGGGGTCGACGGCATTCGCATTGCCGAAGCGGTAGCGCGGGACATGCTGGGCCTTTGACGAGGGTCAGCCGAGCCGTGGTTCGCGTACCCCGGCTCTGCCACCAGCCTGAAGCATAAAAAAAACCCCGACTGGCAGTCGCCAGTCGGGGTTTTTTTGACTGCGCTACGCTCAGTGCGAAACGCGGCTGGTGCCGTCAACAGTCATGATGCGCACACGGTCGCCCACACGGAAGATTTCGTTTTCCTGCACGGCCTGGACATAGGCACGCATGCTGCCGTCGTCTTCACGCACAGTGATCTCGACACCCTGGGTACGGGTCAGGCCTTCTTCGGCAGCGGAACCCGCCAGGCCGCCGGCAACGGCACCGATGACTGCGGCAACGATGCTGCCACGGCCACCGCCGACGGCGCTGCCCGCCACACCACCGACAATGGCGCCCGCACCACCACCGATCGGGGTCTTGGTACCCTCGATCTTGACCGGGCGCAGGGATTCGATAGTGCCCATCCGTACGGTTTGCACGCGGCGGGCCTCATCACGGGAGTAGCTATCGCCGGTCAGGCTCGAGGCACAGCCCCCTAGCAGCAGCGACATGGTGGTAAAGGTTGCCACCAGCAAAGCGGATTTACGCATGGGTAAAATCTCCATAAGTCAGGTGCTCATTAGACGCTGCACATTGACGGCTGTCACGGTACAAACGCAATAAAGTTGTTTTCATTCAGCCGGGGTACAGCCAGCGCGGCTGTGCCATGGCGCTTCAATTGAGACCAAGGATAGCCATGGATTACTTCATCGTCGTGGTGGCCACCGTTGCGGGGCTTTATTTCCACGGGTGGCTGTACATGCGCATGCGCCGCTGGATGGACCGCGACCTGGCGTTGTCGCTGGCAGGGGCTGATCCGCACAAACGCGCGTTCATGCTGCAGAGGCTGGAGCAGGCGCGGCTGGCGAAGGTGAAGCGCAGGGAACTGGCAGGCTGGCTGCAACGGGAGGCGGTGGAGTATTCAAGGTCACGTTGAAAGACCGACCATGCCTTGATCTCACCTGTGGGAGCCCGGCTTGCCAGCGATGGGCCGCAAGGCCATGCCCTGTCGCGGTGTCGCGAAAGGGCATGGCAAGCTCTGGAAAATCTCAGGGCGCCAACCGCTCCCGCAGCCACTGCCCATCGACCCGCCGGTAGTTGAGGCGGTCATGCAAACGGCTCGCCCGCCCCTGCCAGAACTCGACCCGCTCAGGCAGCAAGCGATAGCCACCCCAATGTTCCGGGCAGTGTGGCTGGGTGTCGGAAAACCGCGCTTCGGTGGCCTTCACCAGCCCTTCCAGCTCTTCACGCCCGGCAATCACCCGGCTCTGCGGTGATGCCCAGGCGCCTAGGCGGCTGCCCAGTGGGCGTACCTGGTAATAGTCGTCCGACTCTTTGGCCGACACCTTCACCACCCGCCCCTCGATCCGCACCTGGCGCTCCAGCGCCGGCCAGAAAAAGGTCATGGCTGCAAACGGGTTGGCTTGCAGGTGCTGGCCTTTGGCGCTGTCGTAATTGGTGAAAAAGGTGAAACCCTGCTCATCGAGCCCTTTTAGCAACAATACCCGGCAATGCGGACGGCCCTCGCCGTCCACCGTGGCCAAGGTCATGGCGTTGGCTTCCACCGGTGCCTGCTCGGTTTTGACCGCATCGGCGAACCACTGGTGAAACAGGGCGAACGGCTCGCCCGGAGCCTGGGCTTCTGCCAGGCCATCACGGGTGTAGTCGCGGCGCATATCGGCCAGGGATTGGGTCATTGCTGCGTTCCTTGACGATCAGTTGGTTTTCGCAGGGCTATTGGCAGCTACTTTCTTGTCGGTGGTAGCTTTCTTGGCGACAGGCTTGGCTGGCGCGGCTTTTTTCTTGGCAGTGGTTTTCGCAGGCGCCTTGGCCTTGGCCACGGGCTTTTTCGCTGCGGGCTTGGCAGCCGGCTTGCTGGTGGCCGGCCTGGCGGCAGGCGCCTTGGCATCCTGCACTGCCACCATTGCGGCCGGCGCCGGTGCCGGAGCAGCCTGTTGGTACTTGGCCAGCAACGCGACCATGGTGTTTTGCGGGGTCAGCAGCATTTCCACGCGGCGGTTGAGGGCACGGCCCTCGGGGCTGTCATTGGCAGCACGCGGCATTACCGAACCCATACCCTTGAGGGTCAGGCGGTCACGCTGCAGGCCGCTGAGGCGGAAAATAGCCGAAACCGACGCGGCGCGTTCCAGGCTGAGCTTCTGGTTGGCAGCAGCGGCACCGCTGGTGTCGGCATGGCCTAATACCAGTACGGCGGTCTTAGGGTCGCCTTCAACCGTTTTGGCAACCCGGGTGATCGGGCCAAGCGACATGGGCAGCAGCATGTTCGGGCGGTCTGGGTTGTACGAGCTGTCCACCGGCAGGGTCACGGCCAACACGTTGTCGCGGCGCTCCAGTTCCAGCTTGCTGTCCTTGATGGCTTCGCGCAGCTTTGGCTCATACTCGTCCAGCCAGGCCTGGGTCGCCTGCTGGTCGATTTTAGGCACCACAGGGCCCTTGGCTTGCTGGTCGTCACCGCCGAACGGCCACCACCAGCGGCTGGTGCTTTCCGACTTGGCATCGGCCTTGGCCACATTGTCTGTGACGGCTGCCTTCACTTCCTGCTCGGCGACCTTGTCCGAACCGAAAGGCCACCAGCTGGAACCACCTTCCTTGGAGCCCTCCGGGGAGTGGCTGGCGCAACCGGTAACGGCGGTCAGACACAGGGCGAGTGCTAAGGTTTTATGTGAAGACATCAGCGATACACCATGAAATAGAAAGATATTTTGCCTAGGCACTTCAGGCGTTGGCATTGAGGATAGTCAAAGGGCCGAAGCAATACCCGCATTACCCGATCAAAGGCAACCGGCAAGCACACGGACCAGTTTTTGCGCCCGCGGGTCCATGAGCACATAAGGCCCGAGGGTATTGACCACGAAACCGAACGCGACATCATGTTCAGGGTCGGCGAACCCCACAGAACCGCCGGCCCCAGGGTGGCCAAAGGCGCGGCGCCCCAGGCCGAAGGTGGCGTTGGCCACCTCCGGCTGATCAAGCATGCAGCCCAGACCGAAGCGGGTCTGGGTGAGCAAGGTGCGGTCCTGGCCAAGGCTGTGTTCGCGGGTCAGTTCGTCGAGCAATTCGGACTTGAGCAGGCTGCCGTCCAGCAAACCGGCATAGAACCCTGCCAGGCTGCGTGCGTTGCCGTGGCCGTTGGCCGCCGGCTGCTGCATGCGCCGCCATTGCGGCTTGTTGGTGCTGGTCAGGATCGCCGGGGGGTTGGTAAAGGCACGGGTGGACAAGGCCTCGGGCTCGCGCAGGGTCACCTGCAGCAAGCGCTGCGCCGCGGCATCGCCGGGGTTGCCCTTGCCGCGGGCAATATGCGCCACACGGGGAAACGCTTCGTCGGCCAAGCCAACATGAAAGTCCAGCCCTAGCGGGCGGGCGGTACGCGCCACGATCGAGTCACCCGGGGCCCGGCCGTCGGCCCGGCGAATCAGTTCGCCGATCAGCCAGCCGTAGGTGATGGCGGCATACCCGTGCTCCGTGCCAGGGGCCCACCACGGCGTTTCGGCCGCCAAGGCATCGACCATGACCTGCCAGTCGTACAAAGCTTCGGCCGGCAGCAGCTCGCGTATGGCAGGCAAACCCGCGCGGTGGCTGAGCAGCTGGCGCAGGGTGATCGCTTGCTTACCGGCTTGGGCAAACTCGGGCCAGTAGTGGGCCACCGGCGCATCGAGTGCCAGCTTGCCCTCCCCGACCAGCTGCAGTGCGGTCACCGCGGTGAAGGTCTTGGTGCAGGAAAACAGGTTGGCGATGGTGTCGCTGTGCCACGCCTGCTGGCCGTCCTTGTCTGCACTGCCGGCCCACAGGTCGACCACGGTTTCGCCCCCCACCTGGATGCACAGCGCTGCGCCACGCTCCTGGGGATCATCGAACAGCGCGGCAAAGGCCTCGCGCACGGCTTCGAACTTCAGCTCATAGTGACCCTGGATCTGCACCCGCTGCTCTCCGTATGACGATAGTCAAAAAGGTCTGCATTGTTTCAGTAGTTGGGCGTTTTGCAAACTGGCTTGAGCCCGGCGGTCGCGATGCCGAGCGCACCGCCCCCGCCTGTAATCAGGGTGCCCGGTTCTTCTCCAGGCCAGTGCGCAGCTGCCCCATGACCTGCGCGTTGGCCTTGCGCACGGCATCGACAAAACCGGGGTACGGCACATCAGTGATCGCCACCAGCCCCAAGTGGCCGTTCTCGCCATCGAGCAGGCGACCGCTGGCCGGCTGGTCGAGGTACTGGAACCAGTGCGCGCCCACGATCATTGGTTGTTGCAGGGCGGCAGTGAGGAAATTGGCATAGGCCGGACCGCGGTCTTCCTCACGCGCCAGCTCCAGTGGCCCCGGCCAGAATGGGCCGCGATCACGCGAACCGAACTGGAATTCAGACACCAGCACCGGCTTGTCCAGCTCGGCCAGGCGGGCGAAATCGTAGCCGTCCTGCGGCTTGAGCGTATAAAAGTTGAAACTGAGTACATCGCAGAACTCGGCGCAGGCGTTGACCGCCTCTGGTGTACTCACGGCATAACGGCCCCCCAGCAACAGGTGGTTGGGTGCATGCCATTTCAAGGCATCGGAAATGGTCTTGAAGTAGGTTTCGGCGAACACCTGCTGGAAGTGCTGGTAGTCCCGTTCGATTTCCGGGTGCTCCGGGCTGGGCAGCGGTGCCTCGAAGCCTGGGTCTTCCATCAGTTCCCAGGCACTCAGCTCGATACCCCAAGCCTTGGACAACCCCGCCTGGTTACGGTACTTGTCACGCAACTGCTTGAGGAAGGCGCGCTTGGCAGGCACGTCGGTGGTCAGGCGCAATGTGCCGTAGGCCAGGCCATAACGGGCCTTGGGCTCGCTACCCGGTGCGGCCCAGGCCAGCTCGTTATCGGCAAAGTAGCCGATCAGCCAGGGATCGTCACGGTGATCGCGGGCAGCAATGGCCACGGCGCGTTCGGTGGCCATGGCAAAGCGCGGGTCGAACGGGTCGGGCATGCGGCCCCACCAGTCCATGCCGGTGCTGATGCTGGCGTAATCGCCAACGATCGACAGCGGCAGGGTGTAGGGCATGCGCCTGGCCTGGCCGAGGGCAGGCTCGCTCCAGTTGCCCAGCGTGTTGAAACCCCAAGCCTGCAAACGGTCGAGCGCATGCGCCTGCCAACGGCCTGTGTCCACTACCAGCGGTGGGCAAGCGGCCGGCTGCGCTGTTGCCGCCGGCGGGCAGGGCTTGCCATAGGCCCGCTGCAGGTTGGCTGCATAGAAGTCGAACCAGCGCCCTTTCTTGAAATTGCGCCCCTGCGAGGACGCATTGCCGTCGTCGTTGTTGCCTTCACCGTAGAACGCTGCCAGGGCATCACCCTCTCCCGGCAGTGCCTTGAACATGGCCTCGCGCCCGGCGGTGTACGTACGCCCGCCGTCGGCTGCCACGGCATTGACACCCAGCGAATAGAACGGGTGGCCATCAGGGGTAACCAGGTACCAGCGGCCATCACGCTTTTCGGTACGGAAAAAACCCTCGGCAGCAAAGGCCGGCCCCGCCAGCAGGCCGCCATAGGCATCCAGCTGCTGTTTGCCGCGCTCGGCCAGCCAAGCCTTGAGTTGCTGCTGTTCACGGTTGGCGGCCACCTTGAGCTGTTCGTCGTTGGCCACCTTTTCCGGCCAGCTGCCACGCGTGGACTGCCCATAGGCATCGATCAGCTCACGGTACGCCGCCTGGTAGGCCTGGTCGTCATCCTGGATGCCCACCCGTTCGATCAACAGGTTCTGGGCGACCTTGGGGCCGGGAATGCTCAAGCTGACCGAGGCCACCTGCTTGAGGTCTACAGCGCCAGCGCTGCTGGTCAGCAGCAGCCGCTGGCCGCCGTGCAGCCAGGGCATGGGGGGGCCTGCGCGCATGCCCTGGCTCAACGGCGAGCTGGCAGTCAGCGGCACCATCACGGTTTGCGCCGGGCCGGCCGGCAAGTCGATACGGCTGGTCAGGGTGCGCCCATCACTGCCTTGCACCGTGACATCCACGGTCAGCGCCCAGTCCATGGCACTTTGCAGGCGCAAGGTAAGAAACTTGCCGCTGGACCAGTCCCACACACCACTTTGCGGGCTCAAGCGCAAGGTCGGCCGCTGCGCCGGGTTGAACACCACACGCCGCAGCACCTCGCCTTCGGCCGTCTGCTCTGCGTTGTACTGCGGCATACCGGCATCCTCGGTCGCCACGTTGACCACCGAGGCCGGGCGCACGAAGCTAAACAGCGTCTGCTGCCCGGCCCATACGGACGAGCTGAACAACAGGGCGAAAACAGCGGGCAGGGTACGGCGGACCATAAGGCTGGGGCTCTCCTTCAGGGCCGTCATGGCCCAGGACTGAGTAATGGACAGCGCGCCGAAGCAAGTGCTCCGGCGATCAGGAAATCTCCCGCCGGAACGGCGGCAGCGCATTGAGAATAGCCTTGCCATAGCGCTGGGTGACCAGGCGCCGGTCAAGCAAGGTGATGATGCCGCGGTCCTGTTCGGTACGCAGCAACCGACCGCAGGCCTGGATCAGCTTGAGCGAGGCGTCGGGCACCGCGATTTCCATGAACGGGTTGCCGCCGCGGGCCTCGATCCATTCGGCCAGGGCAGCTTCGACCGGGTCGTCGGGCACCGAGAACGGAATCTTGGCGATGACCACGTGCTCGCAATAGGCCCCCGGCAGGTCGACACCTTCGGCAAAGCTGGCCAGGCCGAACAGCACGCTGTGCTGGCCATCATCGACCCGGGCCTTGTGCTTGTTGAGGGTTTCCTGCTTGGACAGGTTGCCCTGGATCAGCACCAGTTTGCGCCAGTCCCGGTCCAGGCCGTCGAACACATCCTGCATTTGCTTGCGTGACGAGAACAGCACCAGCGCACCCCGGGCCCCTTCGACGATACCCGGCAGCTCACGGATGATCGCCGCCGTATGCGCGGTGGCGTCGCGCGGGTCGGCTTGCAGGTCGGGCACCCGCAGCAGGCCGGCATCGCCATGCACGAACGGGCTGGGCACCACGCAGGTGACGGCATCGCGTGGTAAGCCCGAGCGCATGCGGAAGCGGTCGAACTTGCCCAGCGCGGTCAGTGTGGCCGAGGTCACCAGCGCGCCATGGGCCACGCTCCACAGGCTGCGGCGCAACATTTCGGCAGCGAGGATGGGGCTGGCGTTGACTTCGATGTCGAACAAGGCCCCGCTTTCAGCCAGGGTGAGCCAGCGCGCCATCGGCGGGCTGTCTTCCGGGTCTTCGGCGGTAAAGGCCGCCCAAAGCTCCCAGTTGCCCTGGGCACGGGTGACGAGGCTGCCGAACAGCGGGTACCACTCTTCGGCCTGGTGGCTGGCGATACCGATGCTGACCTCGCCGTCCATGCCCTCCTTGAGCAGGTCGGCCAGCCGCGTGAAAAGATCGTTTAGCCGGGCAAAGCCCTTTTTCAGTTCGATGCCGACCTCGCGGATCTGCTCCGGTACCACGCCACCCTCGAAGCGGTAACGCGGCCGTTCTCGGCCTTCGGTGTCCTCGCTCGGGCGGAAGTCGGCTACCTGTTCGCACAGGGTGAACATGAACTGCTGTTGGGTGCGGACTTCCCGCGCCAGCTCCGGCACCTGCTCGATGTATTTGCCCAGGTCGCCAGGCAGCGGGTGCTGGGCCAGCAGTTTGGTCAGGTTCTTGGCGGTCTGCTCCAGCCAGTCGGCGGTGGAGCGAAGCCGCGAGTAATGGGCGAAATGGCCGATGGCCTTGTCTGGCAGGTGGTGGCCTTCGTCGAACACATACAAGGTATCGCGCGGATCGGGCAATACTGCGCCGCCCCCCAGGGCCAGGTCGGCCAGCACCATGTCGTGGTTGGTGACGATCACATCGACCTTGCCCATCCCCTCACGGGCTTTGTAGAACACGCACTGCTGGAAGTTCGGGCAGTGGCGACCGGTGCACTGGCTGTGGTCGGTGGTCAGCCGGGCCCAGTCCTGGTCCTCAAGGGCCTCGGGCCAGCTGTCACGGTCACCGTCCCAGCGGTTGCCGGCGAGCTTTTCAATCATACTGTTGAACAGCTTCTGGCTGCTTTCATCGACTTCGATGCGGAAGCCTTCTTCTTCGAACAGCTGGGCAGTGGCCGACTGGGCATGGCCTTCCTGCAGCAGGATGTCGAGTTTCGACAGGCACAGATAGCGGCCACGGCCCTTGGCCAGGGCGAAGCTGAAGTTGAGCCCGCTGCTGCGCATCAGGTCGGGCAGGTCCTTGATGACGATCTGCTCCTGCAGGGCCACGGTCGCGGTGGCGATCACCAGGCGTTTCCCGGCGGCCTTGGCGGCCGGAATCGCCGCCAACGCGTAGGCGACCGTTTTACCCGTACCGGTGCCCGCCTCCACCGCCACCACGGCAGGCTCGCCGGCACGGCGGCCTTCATCGTCGCAGGGAATGTCGCCAAGCACCTTGGCCACTTCGGCGATCATCAGGCGCTGGCCATAGCGCGGCTTGAGGCTCTTGGCTTCGAGAAAACGCGTATAGGCGCCCTGGATGGTGGCTTTGAGTTCGTTGCTGATCATGGTCTGCAGGCGCCCGTAGGGCTGGATATATTTTCAGTGTTTCGCATGGGGCGGCTATCATACCCCGCTATTGCCTATTGTGCCGCATGGAGATCCGGATGCTCGCCTTTACCCTGCCCTACACACTGCATGTTCTGGCCGCCCTGGTATGGGTTGGCGGCATGTTCTTCGCCTGGCTGGTGCTGCGCCCCGCCACGGTTAAAGCCCTTGAGGGGCCAGCCCGCCTGCGCTTGTGGGTGGAAGTTTTCCGACGCTTCTTCGTCTGGGTCTGGCTGGCGGTGGCGATCTTGGCGATAAGTGGTATCGGCATGTTGCACCTGCGCTTCAGCGGGTTCGAGACTGCGCCGAAGTACATTCACGTGATGATCGGCGGCGGGATCGCCATGTTCGCCTTGTTCATGCGCATCCAGGCGTTGCTGCTGCCAGAGTTGAAAGCGGCGGTACAGGCGCAGGACTGGCCCACGGGTGCGGCGGTGCTGGCCCGCATTCGGCGAATGGTGGGCATCAACCTTTTGCTGGGGCTGGCCGTGGTCGCGGTGGCCAGTTCGCGGCTGGTGATCTGATCGCAGGCAGCCCTTCGCCTGGCGGGCTGCCTGCGCTGCCGGTGGGTGGGGCCCATTGCGACAACGCCGCACCCAGGCCTCTGCACACGGTTCAGAGGCGCTGCAGGATCAGCTCGCCCGCCGCCCCCGCCAAGCCGGGCTGGCCCGGCTGCCCCGGTCGGCCATTGGCCCCGGCATCGGTGCGGTACACCAGGCAGCCCTTGCTCGCCCCGCCTTTACCGGCCTTGCCAGGCGCACCGGGCTTGCCCGGCGCCCCTCCATCGAGGCGCACGGCGATGTGCTCCTGGGCAAAGCCTTGCGGCAAGCTCAGGCGTATGCGCCCACCTGCTGCACCATCCTGGCCGTTGCCGCCGTCATCGCCATTGGCCCCGCGGCTGGCCTGGCCCCAGGTGCAGCCGCCGGCCTGGCCATTGCCGCCATCGAGCCCAGCGTATCCCGGTGCACCGGCGCCGCCCCGGGCGTCGATGACCAGCTGCTGGGCCTCCACCTGCGCCAGTACCAGGTTCAGGCTACGGCCGGGGCGGGCTGCCCGCTGGTAGCTGCCCGCAGCACCGGTGGCACTGAACTCGCTGCCCTCACCCAGGCGCGCGCTACGCACGTCGATCAGCAACGGCTGCTCGCCAGGGGTCACGACAATCCGCGCATCACGCCCCAGCTCCAACCGGTCGACCTTCAATTGCGCCAGCGACTCGGGCAGCATCAGGGTGGCGGCATCGGCAACACGCACATGCTCAAGGTGTACGCTGGCCGACTTGCTCGGCAGGCGCAGCATGGAATTGGCGGCAACGTCCAGGCTTTCGGCATGGGCAAAGGGGGCAGCCACCAGGGCAAGCAGTATCAGATTACGCATTTCGCAGCGCCTCCTGCGCACGGGGAATGGACATGACGTGGAAGATTCCCGTCAACAGAATTTGCAGGCGATCGAACCAACGGTGGCTGCGCCCGCGCAAGCTGCCGTTGAAAAAAAGAACTTCCAGCAGATGCAGGCTGAGCAGAACGATGCCGACGGCATTGATCAGCAAGTTGAAAGGCAACGGCTGGGGCAGCAACTGGTTGAACAACACCACGCCCCAGAATGCGACTGTCAGGACCTTGCCCAGGCCCAGGATGAACTTCATACCCCGCCCCCATTGATTGTTGTTATGGCGTGCCGGCCCGTTCGCGCCGGCCGTGCGCTCCACATTAACTGCAATGCCAAGGCAGGCGCCAGCACCCGTCAGCCGAGGTGCAGTTCCACCCGTCGGTTGCGCGCGCCTGTCCTCGGTTTCATGGTCGGGGGCGCTGAGAAAGCGCCCGTGCCACTGCTCAAGGCACGGGCGCACGCCGTGCTAGCGCTGGATCTTGATCTCGGTACGGCGGTTCATGGCACGCCCTTCGGCCGTGGCATTGTCGGCCACCGGCTGGGTTTCACCGGCACCCACCACCGAAACGAAGCTGCTGCGCGGTACACCGCTCTGGACCAGGTAATCGGTCACCGAGTGGGCACGGCGCTCGGACAGTTTCTGGTTGTAGCTGTCGGAGCCAACGCTGTCGGTATGGCCGCTGACACTCAGGCGGGCAGAGGGCGCTTCCTGTTTCAGCCGCGTGGCAATCGTGTTGAGGCGCTCCTTGTCAGTGGCAGTCAGGCGTGCAGAGTCGAATTCGAAGTGCACATCACGAATGACGATGACTTCTTCCTTCTCCACCACCACCACTTCCTCGACCACCGCCGGCGCAGCCGGCGGGCAACCGTTGGCATCGACCTGCACACCCCGTGGGGTGCCCGGGCACTTGTCGCGGCTGTCCGGCACGCCATCGCCATCTTCGTCGCCATCGCCATGAGCCCAGCAATAACCCGCCGCCAGGCCGCCGCCCAGCAACGCGCCCCAGCCAGCCCAGCTGGAACTTTCGATAGCGCCCAGCGCGGCGCCACCGACACCCCCGACGGCGGCACATTTAGGCCAGTCGGTTTTTTGCAAACCTGCACAACCAGTCAACACACTGGTGAGCAGTACCAGGGGTAACGCTGTGCGTACTATGCTCATTTCTTTGCTTCTCCTAGGGGGAATCGGCATAAGGCCGATCTCTGGGAGTAAAGACCGCGCATTCCAATGCTGCCAGCAATTAGCCACGGCGCGGTCACATGCCTCTATGCCCGCACGCTGCAGCCGGCTAGTCTTGGACGACTTGAACGAGGATTGGCAATGACCGCAGGTTTTTCCCAACGTACCCCGCAGCAGGCCCTGGCGGCCCTGCTCGAACGCTTCACCCCGCAACGCCTGCTGTTGGTGGGCACCCGCTTCCCGGCGCTGGACGCCTTTGCCCAAGCGCACCCGCAGGTGACCATCGCTACCGCTGCGCCAGGGCCACTGCCTGCCGAACTGGCAGCCCAGCGTTTCGACCTGGCGTTGCTGGTGGACTGCCTGGAACACCTGCCCAAGCGAACCGGCCTGGAGTTGCTGGGCGGCATTCGCAACCTCAATGCCAGCCGGGTTGCCGTGCTGGCCGACCTGGCGGCGTGCAGCTGGCAGGACACCGATTTTTTCGCCCTGGCATTGTCGGCCAGCGAGAAATTCTGCCGCGATGAGCAGGTGTTGAGCCTGTTCACCTATGATCTGCATGATTACAAGCAGGTCCCGGACTGGCTCAACGCCAGGTTCTGGGCCAACCCGGAAAACTTTGGCAAGTACTGGTGGTGATGATGAGTGTCTCGGTCTGCCCTTGTGGCAGTGGCAACCTGCTCGATGCCTGCTGTGGGCATTACCATGCCGGTACCCCCGCACCCGATGCCCAGACGCTGATGCGCTCACGCTACAGTGCCTACTTGCTGGGCCTGCTCGACTACCTGGTCGCTACCACCCTGCCGGCTCAACAGGCCCAGCTGGACCGCGCCGGCATGGCCGCCTGGAGCGCCCAGAGCACCTGGCTGGGGCTGGAAGTGGAAAGCGCGCAGGTGCTGGGCGGCCAGCCCGAGCATGCCTTTGTCACGTTCACCGCGCGCTGGCACGACCCGGATGGCGACCACCAGCACCGCGAGCGCTCGGCGTTCGTCCAGCACGCCGGGCGCTGGTACTTCATAGACCCTACGGTCGCGTTGAAGGCCGGGCGCAACGACCCCTGCCCATGCGCCAGCGGGCAGAAGTTCAAGAAATGCTGCGCCAGTTACATGGGGAACTGTGCATGATCGAACGCGCCCGTCTGCTGCTGCTCGGTTCGCTGCTGGCATTGCTGACGGGCTGCGCCAGCTGGAGCTCAGACGACTGGCGCCCGCCTGAAGTGCACCTGGTCGAGGTAGAAACGGTCAAGGCCAGGTTGCTGCAGCAGGAGTTCGTGTTGCACCTGGAGGTCATCAACCCCAACGACAGCCGTCTGTTCATCCGCAGCCTGGCCTATGCCGTGCGGCTCAATGACCTGCTGCTGGTGCAGGATGAAACCAGCCTTTGGCGCAGCGTAAGTGGCCACGACCGGCGGACCTTCAAGATCACCGCCCGCACCAACCTCTGGCGGCAACTCAAGCCATTGGCCAAGCTGCTGAAAAGTGGGCAGCCGCTGCATTACATCCTGCAGGGCGACCTGGCCACTGGCCTGCTGATTCACCGGGACCTGCACTTATCGCGCAGTGGTGAGATAATCCCAGGCGATCACATCCCGGAGTAACCCTGCAATGTCCCAACAACCCCACGTTCATGGCCCTGACTGCAACCACGACCATGACCATCACCACGACCACGGCCATGTCCACGGCCCACACTGCAACCACAGCCATCAGGAGCCGGTACGCAACGCCCTGAAGGACGTTGGCCGTAACGACCCATGCCCGTGCGGCAGCGATAAAAAATTCAAGAAGTGCCACGGCGCCTGATCTAGCGCGTCTGTGGGGGTATGGCCCACCTCGTCTGCTTCGCGCACCATACCCCCCTGGCAACCGGTCCAGTCCTGCGCGCAGTGCCTGGCGCTATGCGGCCTTGCGCCGGTTCGCCCCCAGCAAGTCCTGGTACCACAGGCCGGCGTCATAGGCGATGGTCACCAAGGTGGTCCCCGCATAGCGCGGCTGCTGGGCCATGCGCTGCGCAACCGCCAGGCAGGCGGCGGCGGTGTTACCGACGAAGACCCCGCTTTGCATGTAGAACCAACGTTGCGCTGCCAACATTTCGGCATGCTGCACCTGCGCCCGTTCGTCCACCAGCGACCAGTCCAGAAATGGCGGGCTGACGCCTACCGCCATGCCTTCGAAGCGGTGCTCGGTGAATACGCCGGCTTTGGAGTCACAGCCGTTGGGGTCGACCAGCACTGTCGACACCTCGAAGCCGTGATCCTTCAGCCCCAGGGTAATGCCCGTGAAACTGGCGCCCGTGCCTGCGCAGCCAACGAACAGGATGTCCTTGCCGGCGCCCGCGTTATTCAGTTGCAGCGCCAGCTCACTGGCTGTCTGATAGCGGTGCGCTTCGATACCCACCGGGTTGTTGAACTGGTCGGTATAGAAGTATGACTTGCCCAGCGCGGCCTGGTTTTCCAAGTGGTGCATCACCACGTCCTTGGGCGTGGCACCGGCCATCAGCATTTCCTTGCCAATCAGCCGGGCGCCGAAGCATTCCAACAAGTCCCGCTTGGTCTGGCTGAAACTCAGCCCAACCGCCAGCTCGACGGCCACTTGGTACGCGTGGCATGCCGCCAGCAAGCCGAAGCCAAAACTGCCGCCGGTTTTTTCGATCACCGTGGTCTCCCCGGGGATGATGTCGCCATTGCGCACGGCATGCTCAACGATGCGCCGGGCGGCGCGGTACTTGTGGCTGCCACCGGGGTTGTTCATTTCCAGCTTGGTGTAGATGCGCTCGCTGACGTTGATGAGTTCGCTCATTTTCGGCTGCCTTCCATGGAAGTCTGCAGGCAAGCCTTGTTCTGCAACAGGCTAACGGTGGCGATCAGCAAGCCGATGCACAGGGCCATGCAGATGGCGTTGGTGCCGTCCCAGCCCACGGTGCTCAACAGCAGCGCGGGGCTGAACGCACCGATGGTGGCGCAGATGGCGATGCCCAGATCGTTCTTGCCCTGCATCTGCATCGCTGCCGGGCTGTTTTGCAGCGACTGCGCCAACAAGGCTCCGCCGCCGACGTAGGTCAAGTTCCAACCCAGCCCCAAGGCGATCAGCGCCACGGTCATCATGCTGTAGCTGTGCGACCAGATATTCAGCGCCGAGCAGCCGATCAACAGGGCCAGGCCCGCGCAGATGGTAGTGCGGATGCCCAGGCGCTGGATGATCGCCCCGGTGAAGAATGATGGGGCGAACATGGCGATCACGTGCCACTGGATGGCCAGGCGCACGTCGGTAAAGTCTTCGTGCATATGCTTCATGTGCATCGAGGCCTGGATCATCAGCAGGTTCATGATGCCGTAGCCCAGCGCCGCGACTGCCATTGCCACCAACACGCTGGGGCTCAAAGGCTCGCTGCGGCTGCTGGCCGACGTGGCAGCGCTGCCGGTTGCACCGGCCTGGGCGGTGTCGTTGGGCAGGCACACTGCAATCAGCAACGACCACAGCGCCAGGCCGATGAACGCGGCATAACACAGCGAGAACAGTGGGTAGCCACCCACGTCGCGCAGCCACTCGGTGAGCGTCGGGCCCACCACGGCGGCAATCACGCCCCCCGCTACGACCAGCGACAGGGCTTTTGGCTTGAGAGCCTGGGAAAGGTTGTCGGTGGCGGCAAAGCGGTTGAAGTTGGCGAAGGCGATGTAAACACCCAACGCCGAGTGGCTGAGTACCAGCGTGGCAAAATGCTGGTGCTCCACCGCCAGAAAGCCGCTGACCCCAGACACCACCAGCGGAATGGCCCCCAGCATGAAGGCCTTCTTGCGGCCGATACGGCTCATCAACCTGGAAACCGGGTAGGTTGCCAGCATCAGGCACAGGAACTGGAATCCATACGGTACCGTCGACCATGCGGCGTCAGGGGCCAGTGCGGCGCCAACGATGGCCGCCATGGTCACCGACATCACGGCGGTGGTCAGGTTGATCGACTGGGCGGTGAAATACAGGTAGGTGCGCCGCGGCAAGGTAGTGTTCATAAGGCATGCTCGTGGTAGGCGCCAAGGTCGATTTCGGCATCCGGGAATACGCAGATCAGGCGCTCCTTGCCTTTGCCCAGCCGTTTGCGCTTCACGCTCAGGCGCCCTATGCGCCTTGGCGAATCGAGGTGGGTGCCACCACACGGAATCTCGATGCCGTTATAGGTCCACAAGCGAGCGTCTTCCAGCCCCTGGACGGCGTAATGCTCGATGGGCGCGTCGCGACCGATCAGTGCGTTGGCGCGCCGTTCTATCTCGATCACCTCCTCAGCGGTGAAGGCGTCCTCGACCAGAAAGTCGAACCGAGCCGTGTCCTCCTTGATGTGGCAGCCGATGGTCCACTGTTTCAGTTCCTCACGCAGGCCGATGGCAGCGGCATACAGGAAGTGGCTGGCACTGTGAGAGAGTGTTAGCCGCTCGCGCCGTTGAATATCGATGCTCACACGGGCAGGCATATCGACAGTCACTTCATCGAGCAAGTGCAAGTCGTCCGGGTGCACGGTGTGAATAATGATGCCGCCCAGTTTCCCGCCTTTGAAACCTTCCAGGCGAATAGGGCTGCCATAGAGTTTCTTGACCCAGACAAAGCGCACCTTACCGATCGGAAGTTCAATGATTCCATGATCAGCTTCCTGGCCACCGCCTTCCGGATAAGCCACGGTACTTTGCAACTCGATACCGTCGCTGTGCACGCGCGTTACTTGCGTACTTGCAGCGGACAGATATTGATCCTTGTAATACAGTTTTTCGGTATTGCGCAGAACTTCGTAATTCAGAGCATTCATGACTCGAGTACCACCTGCAATGATGTTTTGACCTGCACCCGGGCAGCGGCAGGTACGTCTTTGGTAACGATGCAGCCCGGCCCGATGAAGGCCCCGTCACCGATGTGGATAGCCCCCAGCACACTGGCAAACGCGCCGATCTGTACCCGGTCGCCCAGTGTCGGGTGGCGGGGGCTGGAAGGGTTGCCGCTGATGCCGCGGGCCCCTAGGGTGACGCCGCCGAGCACGTAGCAGTCGTCACCGATGGTCGCGGTTTCACCAATGACGGTGCCCATGCCGTGGTCGATGATGAAGCGCGCGCCAATACGGCTGCGGAAGTGGATCTCTGCACCCGACAGCATCTTGCCGCGGCGCGAGATCATGGCGGCCAGGCACTGCCCGCCGGCGCCATATACCGAAGCGCCATGGCGGTACACCCAGTGTGCAAGCCGATAATGCAAAACCGCCGAGTAGGACGTATAGGTTCTGGCAATGAATACCAGGTCGCGGCCGGCGGCAGGGTCTTTACTGGCGAATGCCAACAAGTCGTCATGGGCCTGTTCCGCCACCCGTTCAATAACATCGGTTTGTTTCAGCGTTTCAAATTCTTCAATTGAACAGCACTCCAGTAACGCCGAGGTCACAAGGTTTTTTACAACGTTGAATGACTCCAGTTCTTCAGGCACAGGAAGCCTGGCAATGACGGCTGATTGCATGTCCATAGGGTGCACGGCTCTATATCCAGTTGTCTGGTCTTTACAGACGTTAAACGGGCTGCCAGGGCTGGCAGCCGAAAGTTCCGACGAGGGAATAGTGGCAGGTAATGGCCACGTGCAAACGAACAGTCGACAAGCATTTCCGTTAACTGTTAGGCTTTTTTTTCTAACGGTTGGGAACCTGCCATGAGCACCTGCAGCCTTCATCAATTGCTCAAGCAACGCCTGGATGCAGGGGAATGGTTGCCTGGGCAGCGCATGCCCTCCATTCGCAAGCTCACGGCGGCGGTCGACTTCAGTTACCACGACGTGGTCTCGACCTATGCCCAGCTGGTCAGCGAAGGGGTGCTGACCGCCTCGCCCGGGCGCGGCTACTTTGTCGCCAACCGCAGCCGGCAGGCGAGCGTGATCCACGAACCCGAGTGCATGGCCGGCGACCCGCTGTTCCGGCTGCTGCAGGGCGGTCAGCACTACACCAAACTCGGCAGCGGCTGGCTGCCCCCGGCGTGGCGCGACACCGAGCTGCTGGCCAAGGCGATCCGGCGCACGGCGCGGCTGGAGCAAAGTTCGCTGGCCGAGTACGGCGATATTCAGGGCTACCTGCCCATGCGCAAACAGCTGTGCGTGCACATGAAACGCTTGACCCGGGTTGAAGTGCGCCCCAACCAGTTGCTGACCACGCTTGGCGCCACCCAGGGCCTGGACCTGGTCGCCCGGTTGCTGATCAAGCCGGGTGACCATGTGTTCGTCGACGAGCCGGGCAACGGCAACCTGATCAAGCTGATCCAACTGGCCGGCGGCCAGGTGGTCGGCATCCGCCGAACCCAGGACGGGCCAGACGTAGAAGAAATGCGCAGCTACCTGGCCAGGCACAAGGTCAGGGCGTTTTTCTGCAACAGCACGTTCCACAACCCCACTGGCAGCAACATCAGCCCGCACAACGCCTTCAGCGTGCTGCGCCTGGCCGTGGAGCACGAGTTCTACGTGGTCGAGGATGACGTATATGGCGACTTCAGCCCGGCCGTGCGCCAGACGTTTGCCGAACTGGACAACCTGGACCGGGTCATCTACGTCGGCAGCTTTTCCAAATGCCTGTCGGCGTCGTTACGGGTAGGTTTCATCGCCTGCTCGCAGGACCTGATCGAGCCGCTGACCCGCCTGAAACTGCTGACCTGCGTGGCCGTGCCGGCGTTTTGCGAGCGCTTCGTCAACACCATCCTGTCGGACGGCACCTACGCCCGGCACATGAAAGATGTGCAGCAGCGGCTGATCCGCCAGCAAGTACAGACGCAGCGCTTGCTGCTCGAGCGCGGCTGGCAATTCGAGATCGCGCCGCAGGGCGGCATGTTCCTCTGGGTCTACCACCCGCAACTGCCTGACCTGCAGCCGTTGATGCGCAAGCTGGAGCAACACAAGATCCTGCTGATGCCCGGCTCGGCGTTCGCTGTCAGCCGTGATTACCGGCGTTACGCCCGCATCAATTGCACGCATTTTTCCGACGCCCTGGCGGGGCACTTCGAAGTTTGACCCACCACCGGCAAATAAACCGACCTGGGACCTTGCATGGCGCCTGCGCGCTCACTACCTTAGCGCCTTTGCGAACTCGCCTCGCCCTGCAGGAGCCCTTGCCATGGCCGCCGCCGCCTTTCCTCATTTCCGCCCGCGGTTCACCACCGCTGCCACGCTGCTCGGCATGCTTGGGCTGGCCGGCTGCCAGACAGGCGGCTACCAGGGCAGCGTGCCGCCCGCCAGCGGCGTGCAGCCGCTCAAGGGCCTGGCGCAGAACGTTTCAGTGCGGCGCAACGCCGTGGGCGCACCGCTGATCGAAAGCAGCAATTTCCATGACGCCCTTTTCAGCCTGGGCTATGTGCATGCCGGCGACCGCATCGAACAAATGGTAGCCATGCGCCTGCTGGCCCAAGGCCGCCTGGCGGAACTGGCGGGCAGCGAAGCGCTCGACATCGACCGCCTGATGCGCGCCGCCAACCTCAAGCAAAGCGCCGCCCAGCAATACGCCGACGCATCACCACGGCTCAAGCGCTTCTTCGAGGTGTACGCACGCGGGGTCAACGCCTACCTGTTCCGCTACCGCGACAAGCTGCCAGCGGATTTGGCCAACAGTGGCTATCGCCCCGAATACTGGAAGCCTGAAGATTCGGCGCTGCTTTTCTGCCTGTATGCGTTCAGCCAGTCGGTGAACCTGCAGGAGGAACTCAGCGCCCTGACCCTGGCGCAAAAAGTCGGCAGCGACAAACTGGCCTGGCTGCTGCCCGGTGCACCGGACGAGCCCTTGGCCACAAGCGAAGTCGACAAGCTCAAGGGCCTCAACCTGGCCAGCCAGTTGCCAGGGCTGCCGGCGCTGGCGGCCGCCAGCCAGAAGCTGGCCGACCTCGATCTGCTCGGTAGCCCAGGCTCGGCCAACCTGGCCCTGGGCCCGCAACGCAGCCGCAGCGGCAAAAGCCTGCTGGCCAGTGACAGCCGCGCTGCATGGGCCCTCAGCCCGGTGCAGATCCACACCAGCAAATACCAGGTTGCCGGCCTGTCGCTGCCGGGCCTGCCGATCGTGCTGGCCGGCTACAACGGCAAACTGGCCTGGAGCAGCAGCGCAGTCATGGCCGACAACCAGGACCTGTTCCTCGAACAACTGCGCCGCCAGGGCAGCCAGCTGAGCTACCTGGCAGATGGCAAGTGGGTGCCGGCCCGCGCGCGCAGCGAAACCTTCTTCGTGCGCGGCCAGCGGCCACAGCGCGAAGTGATGTATGACACCCGCCACGGCACCCTGCTGGTCCAGCCCGACAACGCCAGCCTGGGCCTGGCCCTGAACCTGCCGCAGTTCAAGGGCGACCGGAGCCTGGATGCGCTCTTCGACCTGACCCGCGCCGGCAACCTCGAGCGCGCCTTCGACAGCACCCGCGAGGTCACTGCGGCCGCCCTCAACTTCGTGTTCGCCGAGCCCGAGCACATCGGTTGGCAGGTCAGCGGGCGCTACCCCAACCGCCGCGAAGGCCAGGGCCTGCTGCCCTCCCCTGGTTGGGACGGGCGCTATGACTGGGACGGCTACGCCGACCCGATGCTGCACCCGTACGACCAGGACCCCACTGCTGGCTGGATCGGCCATGCCAACCAGCGCAGCCAGCCACGCGGCTATGGCATGCAGCTGTCCAGCACCTGGTACTACCCTGAGCGTGCCGAGCGCCTGGCCCAGCTGGCTGGCAATGGCCGCCATGACAGCCGCAGCCTGATGGCCCTGCAGAACGACCAGGTCACACTACTGGCCAATCAGCTCAAGCAGATGTTCGACGCCCCCGGCATGGCCCAGCCGCTGAAGCAGGCAATCGACGCCCTGCCAGGCGCACAACGCGACAAGGCCCGCGAGGCATTGGCGCGGCTCAAGGCATTCGACGGTCGCCTGAGCCCGGTATCGGCAGACGCCGCGCTGTATGAACTGTTCCTGCAGGAAGTCGCCAGGCAGACCTTCCTCGATGACCTCGGCCCTGCGTCCAGCCCTGCCTGGCAGGCCTTCGTAAGCAACGCGCGGTTGTCGTTCTCGGCACAGGCCGATCACCTGCTGGGGCGCGACGACAGCCCGTTCTGGGACGACCGCAACACCCCGCAGAAAGAAGACAAGCCGGCCATTCTGGCCCGCAGCCTGGCGGCAGCCGTAGATGCCGGCACTGCGCAGCTGGGCGCCGACCGCCGCACCTGGCAATGGGGCAAGCTGCACCAGTATCAGTGGCCGGCGCCGGCCTACCATGGCTTGGGCGATGCGCTCAGCCGTGCGCCGCAAGCCGCAGGTGGCGACTTCACTACCCTCGCGCTCACCCCGTACGCCTGGGGCAGTGACTTCACCACCCACCTGCCCGCCTCCGCGCGCATGATCGTCGACTTCGGCCAGGCCGAACCGCTGCAGGTACTGACCAGCAGTGGCCAGTCCGGCAACCCGGCCAGCGCCCATTACAGCGATGGGCTGGATGCCTGGTTCAAAGGGCGCTTCATGAGCTTGCCGCTGCAGCAGCAGAACTTCGCGCGAGCGTATGGCAACCAGCGCTTGACGCTGGTGCCGGGCAAGTAGCGTACTCGGGCATGGAAGCCTGTGACCCTTTCCCTCGAAGAAATGGTTCGAACTCCCAAGCTGGTTCCGAGCTCCTAACAAGTACTCTCGGTAACCAGCGCCTACGCCATGGACCTCGTCATCGCCCGCCCCGAAGGCCTGTACTGCCCACCCGGTGATTTCTACATCGACCCGTGGCGGCCCGTGGACCGCGCCGTGATCACCCATGGCCACGGCGACCACGCCCGCACCGGTAACGGCCACTACCTGACCGCCAGCCCGGGCGCCGGCATCCTGCGCAGCCGCCTGGGCCAGCACATCGATTTGCAGACCCTGCCCTACGGTGAGCGCCTGCAGCACCACGGCGTGACCCTGAGCCTGCACCCGGCCGGGCATGTGCTGGGTTCGGCGCAGGTGCGCCTGGAGTACCAGGGCGAGGTCTGGGTAGCCTCCGGCGACTACAAGGTCGAGCCTGATGGCACCTGTACCCCTTTCGAGCCGGTGCCCTGCCACACCTTCATCACCGAGTCGACCTTCGGCTTGCCGATCTATCGCTGGCCAAGCCAAAGCGAGATCTTCGCCGGCATCAACGCCTGGTGGCGGGCCAATTGCGAGCTGGGCAAAGCCAGCGTGCTGTTCTGCTACGCCTTCGGCAAGGCCCAGCGGATTCTGCACGGCCTGGACGCGAGCATCGGCCCGATCCTGGTGCATGGCGCCGTCGAACCGCTCAACCGGGTGTACCGTGAAGCCGGTGTGCATCTGCCCGAGACCCGCTATGCCGGCGACATCGCGCGCAACGACCCCATGCTGCGGCGGGCGTTGGTTCTGGCACCGCCGTCAGCCGGCGGCAGCAGCTGGATGCGCCGCTTCGGTGACTACAGCGACGCGTTCGCCAGCGGCTGGATGCTGCTGCGCGGCACACGCAGGCGCCGCGGTGTGGACCGGGGCTTTGTGCTTTCCGACCATGCCGACTGGCCAGGCCTGCTCTGGGCCATCAGCCAGACCGGCGCCGAACGGGTGATGGTGACCCACGGTTCGGTCAATGTGTTGGTGCGCTACCTCAACGAACGAGGCCTGGATGCCCGTGCCTTCGTGACCGAGTATGGCGACGAAGACGATGCAGCCACGCCCGAGCCTGCGCCATGAAAGCGTTCGCTGCGTTGTACCTGCGCCTGGACGCGACCACTTCCAGCAATGCCAAGCTCGAAGCGCTGCGTGATTACTTCGCCACCGCGCCCGCCGAAGACGCTGCCTGGGCGGTGTATTTCCTGGCCGGTGGGCGCCCTCGGCAGTTGGTGCCGACGCGCCTGCTGCGCGAACTGGCAACGGCCATGGCCGGCCTGCCGGACTGGCTATTCGAAGAAAGCTACCAGGCAGTCGGTGACCTGGCCGAAACCATTTCATTGCTGCTGCCGCAGCATGCAGAAGGCAACGATGAAGGCTTGGCAGCCTGGGTTGAAAATCATCTGCTGCCTTTGCGGGGCCTGCCGCCGGAGCAGGTCCGCGAACGCCTGCCAGCGCTGTGGGCGCAACTGGAACGCCCCAGCCTGATGCTATGCCTGAAGCTGATCACCGGCAGCTTCCGCGTGGGTGTGTCCAAGCTGCTGGTCACCCGTGCGCTGGCGCAACTGGCCGGGCTGGACGCCAAACGCGTAGCCCAGCGGCTGGTTGGGTATACCGATATCAGTCACCGCCCCAGCGCCGCCAGCTACCACAAGCTGATCGCCGAGGAGTCCGCCGATGAACACAGTCAGCGCGGCGGCCAGCCCTACCCCTTCTTCCTGGCCCACCCACTGCAGGAACCCAGCGAGCAGTTCGATGCCTTGCTCGGCCCGCCGAGTGACTGGCAGATCGAATGGAAGTGGGACGGCATCCGTGCCCAGGTGGTCAAGCGCGAGGGCCAGCTTTGGGTGTGGTCGCGGGGCGAAGAGCTGGTCACCGAGCGCTTTCCCGAGCTGCATGGCCTGGCGCAAACACTGCCTGATGGGGTGGTGCTGGATGGCGAGATCCTGGTCTGGAAGCCGGGCGAGTCACCGACGGAACTGGCCGTGCAGCCATTCGCGCTGCTGCAGCAGCGCCTTGGCCGCAAAACCTTGGGCAAGAAGCTGCTGGCCGACGCGCCTGTCGTGCTGCAAGCCTACGACTTGCTGGAGTGGCAAGGCGAAGATTGGCGCAGCCGACCGCAGCATGAACGCCGCACCCAGTTGCAACGCCTGGTGGAAGAACACCCGCTTGCCCCGGTACTGCTGTCGCCGCTGCTCGAAGGCCCGGACTGGGCCGACCTTGCCCGCCAGCGTGAGCAATCCCGCAGCCTTGGCGTCGAGGGCCTGATGCTCAAGCAGCGTGAGGCCTTGTACGGCGTGGGCCGTACCAAGGACATGGGCACCTGGTGGAAGTGGAAGATCGACCCCTTCAGCGTCGACGCCGTGCTCATTTACGCCCAACGGGGCCACGGCCGCCGGGCCAGCCTGTACAGCGACTACACCTTCGCCGTGTGGGACGCGCCAGCCGGCACGCCTGGGCGAGCACTGGTGCCGTTTGCCAAGGCGTACTCAGGGCTCAGCGATGCGGAAATGCGCAAGGTCGACAGCATCATCCGCAAAACCACCGTGGAAACCTTCGGCCCGGTGCGCAGCGTGACCCCCACGCTGGTGTTCGAGCTAGGCTTCGAGGGCATCGCGCTGTCCCGCCGGCACAAGAGCGGTATCGCCGTGCGCTTCCCGCGCATGCTGCGCTGGCGCTTGGACAAACCGGTGGAAGAGGCCGACGACCTGGCGACGCTGCAGGCCTTGCTGGCCTAGGTTGCTGGCTGGGTGGCCCGGTGTGGGCGGGTTAACCCACGCAGCCACCCTCACCGGGTTTCGACAAACCCAGTGCAGGCACAACGCCGAAAACTGTGCTTCTATCTGTGTGCCGACCCGTGTCGCAGACCGTTTTCGCCACGCAGCCAGGACCACCATGCACCATTCAACACACGACTTGCTCTCACCCGTTCCGGGCATCACCCGCCAACTGCACAGCTTCCACTTCGGCCCCCGCGGTGGTGGCAAAGTCTATATCCAGGCATCGCTGCACGCCGACGAGCTACCCGGCATGCTGGTCGCCTGGCACCTCAAGCGGCGCCTGGCAGAACTGGAACAACAAGGCCGCCTGCAGCGCGAAATCATCCTGGTGCCGGTGGCCAACCCGGTTGGCCTGGAGCAGGTGCTGCTGGACGCGCCACTGGGGCGCTACGAGCTACAGAGTGGCGAGAATTTCAACCGTAACTTCGTCGACCTGTCGGACACCATCGGCGACCAGATCGAAGAGCACCTGAGCCAGGACCCTGCCAATAACGTTGCGCTGATCCGCGAGTACCTGCGCCGTGGGCTGGATGCGCACCCGGCGCGCACGCCGCTGCAGGCCCAGCGCCTGATCCTGCAACGTCTGGCCTGCGATGCCGACCTGATACTGGACCTGCACTGCGATTTCGAAGCGGTGGAGCACCTGTACACCACACCTGACGCCTGGCCGCAGATCGAACCGCTGGCCCGCTACCTGGGTGCACAGGCCAGCCTGCTGGCCACCGATTCGGGCGGGCAGTCGTTCGACGAGTGCTTCAGCCTGGTCTGGTGGCAGTTGCAGCAGCGCTTCGGCAAACGCTTCCCTATCCCGCTGGGCTGCTGCTCGGTCACGGTCGAGTTGCGCGGCCAGGCCGACGTCAGTCACGCACTGGCCAGCAAGGATTGCGGGGCGATTCTGGACTTCCTCACCCACGCCGGCATTATCGAGGGTGCCAAGCCGGCACTCCCCGCCCTGCCGCGCCCGGCCACACCGCTGGCCGCTGTAGAACCCGTGGCGACACCCCTTGGCGGGTTGCTGGTGTACCACGCCAAACCAGGCCAACAACTGGCGGCAGGCCAACTGATCGCCGAAGTCATCGACCCCCTCAGCGACCGGGTCACTGCCGTGCGCAATAGCCAGGCCGGCCTGTTGTACGCCCGCAGCGTACGGCGCATGGCCACCGCGGGCATGGTCATCGCCCATGTGGCCGGCGAGCAGGTGTGCCGAAGCGGTTACCTGCTGGGCAATTGATCCGGTAAAACCATTGCCGACGGCGGGTGGTCTGTAGCAAGACAACCTTCGAAGGACCCTACGCCCCATGCCGACCACCGACCTCGCCAACGCCTGGTTCAGCAAACGTGGCTGGAAACCGTTCGCGTTCCAGCGCCGGGTCTGGGCGGCGGTAGAGCGCGGCGAGTCTGGCCTGCTGCACGCCAGCACCGGTGCCGGCAAAACCTACGCGGTGTGGCTGGCGGCACTGCGCGCATTCAAGGCCCAGGCACAGGGGCGCCAGGCAGCCCCCCTGCAGGTGATATGGATCACGCCCATGCGTGCCCTGGCCGCCGACACTGCGCGCGCCCTGCAAGCGCCCCTCGATGAGCTGGGTTTGCCGTGGAGTGTCGGCGTACGCAGCGGCGACACCAGCAGTGCCGAGCGCGCCCGGCAGGCGCGGCGCCTGCCCAGCGTGCTGGTCACCACCCCGGAAAGCCTGACCCTGTTACTGACGCGTGCCCAGGCCGAAGCCGATTTCGCCACGCTGCGCTTGATCGTGGTCGACGAATGGCACGAGTTGCTGGGTAACAAACGCGGCGTACAGCTGCAGCTGGCCTTGGCGCGCCTGCGCCGCTGGCACTCAGGCCTGCCGACCTGGGGTTTGTCTGCCACCTTGGGCAACCTGCAACATGCACGGGATGTGCTGCTGCCCGAGGGCGGCCTGTTGGTGCAAGGCCGGCAAGACAAAGCACTGCAGGTCGATACCCTGCTGCCCGGGGCCATTGAACGGTTTCCCTGGGCCGGGCACATGGGCCTGAAAATGCTCGACCAGGTCAGCCGCGAGGTCGACGCCAGCGCCAGCTGCCTGGTATTCACCAATACCCGGGCCCAGGCCGAGCTCTGGTACCAGGCCCTGCTTGAAAGCCGCCCCGACTGGGCCGGCCTTATCGCCTTGCACCATGCCTCGCTGGCCCGGGAAACCCGCGACTGGGTCGAACGCAGCCTCAAGCAGGGTAGCCTGAAAGCGGTGATCTGCACCTCCAGCCTGGACCTGGGGGTAGACTTTCTGCCCGTGGAGCGGGTGCTGCAAATCGGCTCGGCCAAGGGCATCGCACGCCTGATGCAAAGGGCCGGCCGCTCGGGCCATGCCCCCGGGCGGCGCTCACGAATAACCCTTGTGCCCACCCACAGCTTGGAGCTGGTCGAGGCAGCAGCGGCTCGCCAGGCACTGGAAGCCGGGCACATCGAGGCGCGTTTCTCCCCCCGGCTGTGCATGGACGTACTGGTGCAGCACTTGGTCAGCATGGCCCTGGGCAGTGGCTTTCGCGCCGACGAGTTGCTGGCCGAAGTGCGCAGCACCTGGGCGTTCGCCGGCTTGCGCGACAGCCAGTGGCAGTGGGCCCTGGACTTTGTCTGCCACGGCGGCAGTTCACTGACGGCCTACCCCGACTATCAGCGGGTCGAGCGCCATGCCGACGGCATTTATCGAGTGGCCAGCGAGCGCCTGGCGCGGCGCCATCGCATGGGCATCGGCACCATCGTCAGCGACGCCAGCCTGCAGCTCAAGTACTGGAGCAAGGGCGGCGGCGGCAAGACGCTGGGCAGTGTCGAAGAGGCCTTCATCGCCCGCCTGCGGCCCGGCGATACGCTGGTATTCGCCGGGCGGGTACTGGAACTGGTGCGGGTGGAAAACATGACCGCCTACGTACGCCGCAGCACCGCGCGCAAGGCTGCAATAGCACGCTGGAACGGCGGGCGCATGCCCTTGTCGAGCGAGCTGGCCGATGCGCTGGTCGAACAGCTCGACGCTGCCGCCCACGAACGTTTTACCGGCCCGGAAATGCGCGCCGTGCGCCCGCTGCTGGCACTGCAAGCCCAGTGGTCGGCTCTGCCCACCACGGCCACCCTGCTCGCGGAGACCTTCAAGTCGCGCCAGGGCTGGCATCTGTTCCTGTACCCCTTCGCCGGGCGCATGGCCAACCTGGGCCTGGCCAACCTGATTGCCTGGCGGGTGAGCCGCCAGCAACCCCTGTCGGTATCGATTGCCGTGAATGACTATGGCTTCGAGCTGCTCAGCCCTGCCCACGTGGACTGGGCGACACACTTGCCGCAGGCGCTGGGCACCGAGCAGCTGCTGGAGGATGTGCTGGCCAGCCTCAACGCGGGTGAAATGGCGCTACGCCGCTTCAGGGAAATTGCCCAGATTGCCGGGCTGGTGTTTGGCGGCTATCCGGCGGCGCAGAAAAGCATGCGGCAGATTCAAGCCTCCAGTGGCCTGTTCTACGAGGTGTTTCGCAAACATGATGCAGGCAACCTGCTGCTCGGCCAGGCCCGTGACGAGGTGCTGAGCGAGGAACTGGAAATTGACCGCCTGCATCGCCAACTGTTGAAGATGGCCGGCTTGCAGTTGGACCTGCGGGCCTTGAAACGGCCGGGGCCGTTGGCGTTCGCCTTGCTGGTGGAGGGCATGCGCGAGACGTTGAGCACCGAGAAGCTGGCGGACCGTATTGCGCGAATGGTGGCAGAACTGGAACAGGCGGCGAACAAGGAATGACTCAACAGTATCAGGCCATCGAACATTACGGCCAGGAGCTCTGGCTGCTCCCGGACAAGGCCATCTACTGGCCGGCGCAGCGTGCATTGCTGGTGGCCGACGTGCATATCGGCAAAGCCGCCAGTTACCGCGCGTTGCACCAACCGGTGCCGCGTGGCACCACCGAGGCGACCCTGGCGCGGCTGGATGACCTGCTGGCGCACTACGACTGCGAACAGCTGGTCGTACTCGGCGACTTCCTGCACGCGCGCAGCGCGCGGGCACCTGCCACGCTGGCTCGCCTGCAGGCATGGCGTGACCGCCATCCTGGCCTGAAAATCGTGCTGATACGCGGCAACCACGATCACAACGCCGGCGATCCTCCAGAAACGCTGGGCATCACAGTGCTGGATGAACCTTGGCTGCTGGGCCCTTTCGCCCTGCAGCACGAACCGCATGCTCACCCGCAACGGCCGGTGCTGGCCGGCCACGTGCACCCAGTATTCATCCTGCGTGGCAGGGCCAGGCAACGCCTGCGCCTGCCGTGCTTTCTGATCGACGAACAGGTAAGCCTGCTGCCCGCATTCGGCGAGTTCACCGGCGGCTGGGAAATTGCCCCACTGCCCACCAGCCAGGTCTACCTGGCTGGCGCCGGCCGGGTCTGGCCGCTTTAGCAGCGCATCACGCCACAGGCCCTGGGGGCGGCTCGTCAGGCAAGGTCGGCTCGCCCGGTTCCATGGGTGGCGATTCACCTGGCTGCGCCGGCTGCGGCGTATCGGGATCAGGCTGGTGGGGCACGCCCCCGGCCTGCATGGGCAACGGATGCGCCAGCAAAGCCCAGGGCAACAACCCGATGTGGTTGGGCTGCAGACCTGCCAGCTTGGCACTGATTGCGGGATGGAGTTTCATTGGCTGCTCCTGACGAAACCGATGCACATCATGAGCACCGGCGTACTTCGTTGGAGTGGCAAAAGCGCAGGTAATTCCCCGCGCTCGTCGGCTCAGGTCCGCGGCAGGGTCACGCCGCGCTGGCCCTGGTACTTGCCGCCGCGGTCCTTGTACGACACATCGCACGCTTCGTCGGACTGCAGGAACAGCATCTGCGCCACGCCTTCGTTGGCATAGATTTTTGCCGGCAGCGTGGTGGTATTGGAGAATTCCAGGGTCACGTGGCCTTCCCACTCAGGTTCCAGCGGGGTGACATTGACGATGATGCCGCAACGGGCGTAGGTGCTCTTGCCCAGGCAGATGGTGAGCACGTCGCGCGGAATGCGGAAGTACTCGACAGTGCGCGCCAGGGCGAACGAGTTCGGCGGGATGATGCACACGTCGCTCTTGATGTCGACGAAGCTGCCAGCGTCGAAGTTTTTCGGATCGACGGTCGCCGAGTTGATGTTGGTGAACACCTTGAATTCGTCGGCGCAGCGCACGTCGTAGCCGTAGCTGGAAACACCGAAAGAGATGACACGGCTGTCCTGCTCGCCGCGCACCTGGCGCTCGACGAACGGCTCGATCATGCCGTGTTCCTGCGCCATGCGGCGAATCCACTTGTCCGATTTGATGCTCATGGCGGGGTGTCCTGAAGAGTTGCGTGGTGGAAAACGTGGTGCGCATCTTACCGGTCCCGGCGCCCAGGTTAAAGTTCCATCCCTCACCCCGCGCCGGGCGGGGCTTGCAGCCGCCGTCGATCCGAATTTGCTTAAACCGCCTTCAGACCATTGGCAGGTTGCGGAAAGTGGGGTAAGGTGGCGCCACTGTGCTGCACGTGACACCGAGAATCTCTAGTTTGATGCACGATCCTGATCGGCCCATCGCTGAATTTTCTGCTCTCTTTGCGCTCAGTCCCGGTCAGGGTGTTTCCTGACCGTTATCAAATTGTCCAAGGAGACAGAAAAATGTCCAACCGTCAATCCGGTGTTGTTAAGTGGTTCAACGATGAGAAAGGCTACGGCTTCATCACCCCTCAGTCGGGCGACGACCTGTTCGTGCACTTCAAAGCCATCCAAGCTGACGGCTTCAAAACCCTGAAAGAAGGCCAGGCTGTTACTTTCGTCGCTACCCGCGGCCAGAAAGGCATGCAGGCTGAAGAAGTTCAGATCGCCTAAGTCGATCTAGCTTCCTAGCTTTCAAAAAACCCGCCTTCTGGCGGGTTTTTTTATGCTTGGTCGAAATTCGGCGCTGGCTTCTTCGCGGGCACGCCCGCTCCCACAGGGATCGCGCAGCTTCAAGTGCTGTGCAGTCCTTGTGGGAGCGGGCATGCCCGCAAAGCAGGCGGCTCGTTCTCAGGTCAATCTTCGCTGATGGTGATGCTCGGCATCGCCGGCGCCGCAGCTTCCTGCAGCACGATCCGCGCCCCTACCTGGCGCGCCAGCTCCTGATAGACCATGGCAATCTGGCTGTCCGGCTCGGCAATGGCGGTCGGCTTGCCGTTGTCGGCCTGCTCGCGGATGACCATCGACAGTGGCAGCGAGGCCAGCAGATCGACGCCATATTGGCTGGCCAGCTTCTCGCCACCGCCTTCGCCGAACAGGTGCTCGGCGTGGCCGCAGTTGGAACAGATGTGCACGGCCATGTTCTCGACCACGCCCAATACCGGAATGTTGACCTTACGGAACATTTCCACGCCCTTGCGGGCATCGAGCAAGGCCAGATCTTGCGGCGTGGTGACAATCACCGACCCGGCTACCGGAACCTTCTGGGCCAGCGTCAGCTGGATGTCACCGGTGCCCGGTGGCATGTCGATCACCAAGTAGTCCAGGTCGTCCCACGCGGTCTGGGTCACCAACTGCAGCAGCGCACCCGAGACCATCGGGCCACGCCAGACCATCGGCGTGTTGTCGTCGGTCAGGAACGCCATGGACATCACTTCCACGCCATGCGCCTTGATCGGCACAAACCACTTCTGTTCGCGAATCTGCGGGCGGGTGCCTTCGGCGATACCGAACATCACGCCCTGGCTGGGGCCATAGATGTCGGCATCCAGAATACCCACCCGGGCACCTTCGCGGGCCAGCGCCAGGGCCAGGTTGGCGGCAGTGGTCGACTTGCCCACGCCGCCCTTGCCCGAGGCCACGGCGATGATGTTCTTGACGTTGGCCATGGCTGGCACCTGGGCCTGGGCCTTGTGCGCGGCAACCACGCACTCGATCGACACCTGGGCGCCGCTGACGCCCTCGAGGTTGCCGATGGCGGTCTGCAGCACCTGGGCCCAGCCGTTCTTGAACAGCCCGGCGGCATAGCCCAACTGCAACTGCACGCTGACGTGCCCGCCCTGGATATCGATGGCGCGCACGCAGCCGGCGCTGACCGGATCCTGGTTCAGGTAGGGGTCGGTGTACTGGCGAAGCACGCCTTCGATGGCGGCACGGGTGACGGCACTCATTGAGACTCCCATTGGCAAACTGAATGTAAAACAGGCGCCTATCCTAACCCGTCAATCATCAGCAGATGCGCTTGCGGGGTGAAATATCTTCGCCAGCCCTTTATAGTGGCCGATCACCCTCATTTTTACCCCGAGCCAGATAAGTAGCCGAGCCACCATGTCCGAGCCACGTCAGATTCTCGTCACCAGCGCCCTGCCCTATGCCAATGGATCGATCCACCTTGGCCATATGCTGGAGTACATCCAGACGGATATGTGGGTACGCTTCCAGAAGCTGCGCGGGAACCAGTGCATTTACGTCTGCGCCGATGACGCCCACGGTTCGGCCATCATGCTGCGCGCGGAAAAGGAAGGCATCACCCCGGAACAGCTGATTGCCAACGTCCAGGCCGAACACAGCAGCGACTTCGCTGACTTCCTGGTGGAATTCGACAACTTCCACTCCACCCACAGCGAAGAAAACCGTGAGCTGTCGAGCCTCATCTACACGCGCCTGCGTGAGGCCGGGCACATTGCCACCCGTTCGGTGACGCAGTACTTCGACCCGGAAAAGGGCATGTTCCTGGCTGACCGCTTCATCAAGGGCACCTGCCCGAAGTGCGCGGCCGAAGACCAGTACGGCGACAACTGCGAGAAATGCGGCGCCACCTACGCACCGACCGAACTGAAGAACCCCAAGTCGGCCATTTCCGGGGCTACCCCGGTACTGCGCGATTCTCAGCACTTTTTCTTCAAGCTGCCCGACTTCCAGGCCATGCTGCAACAGTGGACCCGCAGCGGCACGCTGCAGGACGCGGTCGCCAACAAGCTGGCCGAATGGCTGGACTCCGGCCTGCAGGAATGGGACATCTCCCGTGACGCGCCGTACTTCGGTTTCGAAATTCCGGGTGAGCCGGGCAAATACTTCTATGTCTGGCTCGATGCGCCTATCGGCTACATGGCCAGCTTCAAGAACCTTTGCGCGCGCCGCCCGGAACTAGACTTCGATGCGTTCTGGCGCGAGGGCTCCAAGGCCGAGTTGTACCATTTCATCGGCAAGGACATCGTCAACTTCCACGCCCTGTTCTGGCCAGCCATGCTCGAAGGCGCCGGCTTCCGCAAGCCGACAGCCGTCAATGTGCACGGCTACCTGACCGTCAACGGTGCCAAGATGTCGAAGTCGCGGGGTACGTTCATCAAGGCCCGTACCTACCTCGACCACCTGCAGCCAGAGTACCTGCGCTATTACTACGCCGCCAAGCTGGGCCGCGGCGTCGACGACCTCGACCTGAACCTGGATGACTTCGTGCAGAAGGTCAACTCTGACCTGGTTGGCAAGGTGGTCAACATCGCCAGCCGCTGCGCCGGCTTCATCCACAAGGGTAACCAGGGCGTGATGGTTAGCGGTGATGCCGCGCCTGAACTGACCGAAGCCTTCCTGGCTGCCGCGCCGTCCATTGCCGAGGCCTACGAAGGCCGCGATTTCGGCCGCGCCATGCGCGAAATCATGGCGCTGGCCGACCGTGCCAATGCCTGGATCGCTGACAAGGCGCCGTGGTCGCTGGCCAAGCAGGAGGGCAAGCAGGACGAAGTGCAGGCAATCTGCGCCCAGGGCATCAACCTGTTCCGCCAGCTGGTCATTTTCCTCAAGCCGGTACTGCCGCTGCTGGCTGCCGACGCCGAGGCCTTCCTCAACGTGGCCCCGCTGACCTGGAACGACCACCTGTCGCGCCTGGAAAACCACACGCTGAACCCGTTCAAGGCACTGATGAGCCGTATCGAGCTGGCCAAGGTCGAAGCCATGGTTGCCGCCAGCAAGGAAGACCTGCTGGCCGCCGAACCCAAGGCCCCGGCAGGCAACGGCGAGCTGGCCAAGGACCCGCTGTCGGCAGAAATCGAGTTCGACACTTTTGCCGCCGTGGACCTGCGTGTGGCGTTGATCGTCAAGGCCGAAGCCGTGGCGGGTGCTGACAAGCTGCTGCAGCTGACCTTGGACATCGGGGATGAGCGCCGCAATGTGTTCTCCGGCATCAAGTCGGCGTACCCGGACCCGTCCAAGCTTGAAGGCCGCCTGACCATGATGGTCGCCAACCTGAAACCGCGGAAAATGCGCTTTGGCGTGTCCGAGGGGATGGTCATGGCGGCAGGCCCTGGTGGTGAAGAGATCTACCTGCTGAGCCCGGACAGCGGCGCCAAGCCAGGCCAGCGCATCAAGTAATTGACCGTGGGGGCTGCCTGGCAGCCCCGTTGGCTTCTGCGGCGGGCCGGGGCAATCCCGGCCTGTGCGCGCCATCAAGGAAAGCTCTGATTCATGAACGCCGCCAAACGCCTGGAGATTTTTCGCAGGCTGCATGAAGACAACCCCGACCCGAAAACCGAGCTGGCCTACACCACGCCATTTGAATTGCTGGTGGCAGTGACACTGTCCGCGCAATCGACCGACGTGGGCGTCAACAAGGCCACTGCGCGCCTGTTCCCCGTCGCCAATACCCCCGAGGCCATCTATGCCCTGGGCGTCGAAGGCCTCAGCGAATACATAAAGACCATCGGGCTGTACAACAGCAAGGCCAAAAACGTCATCGAAGCCTGCCGCTTACTGATCGAGCGTCACGGTAGCCAGGTACCCCAGACCCGTGAGGCGCTGGAGGCACTGCCGGGTGTCGGCCGCAAAACGGCGAACGTGGTGCTGAACACGGCGTTCCGCCAGCCGACCATGGCCGTCGATACGCATATTTTCAGGGTCAGCAACCGTACGGGCATAGCGCCGGGCAAGACTGTGCTGGAAGTGGAAAAGAAACTGGTCAAGTTCGTACCCAGGGACTACCTGCTGGACGCCCACCACTGGCTGATTCTCCATGGCCGCTATGTGTGCCAGGCACGCAAGCCAAGGTGCGGCAGCTGCAGGATCGAAGACCTGTGCGAGTACAAGCACAAAACTTCCGACGATTGAGCGGATAGCTGAAAACCACTGCACGCGATTGAAAAAATCTTTTTTACCAGCGGCTGCTTTCTGGTTATAAGGTCGGCCAACAGCCCCTTGGCTTGGAGCGACTCATGAGCACCGATAAAGACGACCTGTCGATCGAAGATGATTTTGTTGCCGCAGACGATGACGCGGAGCCCCCCGTGGAACCTGCAAAAACCAACCTCAGCAAGCGCCGCACCATCGACAACATGCTCGAAGAACGGCGCCTGCAGAAACAACTGGCCGATTTCGATTACGACCTGTAGCCCCGCCTTGGCAAAGCCTCCAGCCGGGAGGCTTCATGGCCTGTGCTCAGCTCAGCCCTTGCCGTTGTGCCAACTCGATCAGGTCTACCAACGACCGTGCATTGAGCTTGAGCAACAGCCGTGACTTGTAGGTACTGACCGTCTTGTTACTCAGGTACATGCTGTCGGCAATTTCCTTGTTAGAACGCCCGCGCGCCAACTGTTGCAACACGGTCATTTCCCGGGCCGAGAGGCGGTTGACCATGTCCACCTCGCTGCCCGTGCCCCTGCCACGGGCCGCATGCAGGGCCTGATTAGGGAAATAGCTGTAGCCCGAGAGCACCGCCTTGATTGCGCTCAACAGCTCGGTAAGCTCCTGTTGCTTGCATACATAACCCGCCGCCCCCGCCTGCATGCAGCGCATCGAAAAATTGCCGGGTGCCTGCGACGTCAGCACCAGCACCTTGCTGCCCGGGCTGAAGCTCGCCATGCGGGCAATCACCTCCAGGCCATCGAGCTTCGGTATACCGATATCCAGCACCACGATATCCGGCAGGTGTTGCCGCGTCAGCTGCAATGCAGCCACCCCATTGTCGGTCTCCCCCACGACGTCATACCCATGCCGCTCCATCAGCATGCGCACGGCAAGGCGTATGACCGGATGATCATCAACGATAAGCACTTTATTCATGCGACATCCATTCATTCACTGTTGTGGCTTTGGCACGCCAAGATAACTGACAGAACGACGAATGGCGCGGCGATTTGCCGACGAAACTCATGCACAGACAAAACCTACAACACTTGCAGAAACTTCCTACACATCGTGACTATGGTTGTAACAAACAAATTCCTTATTACCGAATACAAGTGTTTGTACGGCGACCATTAGCACTTGCGCGTAGACTGACAGGGGCTGCGCACTTCCCTACCTTGGGATAAAGCACAGGATCAGGGGGACTTTGTCGATGAGCGCGCACCGGGAAGTAGTCCAGTCTTTAGTTGCCCGACGCAGTAAGGCAAAGATGGGCAAAACCGCTGGAGGCAGCCACCATGACCCAAGCACAACCTGTCGCCCCGCTGACGATCATTGCCATCTTCGCCGGCATCATCGAAGCCTCCGCCCTGGCCACATTGCCGTTTCTCAGCGAGTCCAGCCAGAAGCTTTACACCTGGTTTCTGGTGGGCTTCCCCTTCTTCCTTACCGCGCTGTTCTTCTTGACGCTCAACTTCAACTACAAGTCGTTCTACAGCCCGTCACCCAACAAAACAGCACCGGACAGCGCGCCCCCGCCCAGCAGTGAAGCCCTCGCTGCCATGCCGCAGGAGGGGTTGCCAGGCGAGCCCGTAACCTTCATGTTTTCTGGCCCGGATGCCTGTCACCTGATGGAACAGCAGCTGTTGCAAGCGCTCGCGCAACCACCAACGCCGCCCCGCACCTGGCGGTTTTGCAATGTGGATAAAGGCCAATGCGCGCAATTGTCCATCAGCCCGCTGAGCAGTGCGGCCACGAACCCATGCAGTTGAGTATCTTCATTTCGAGCAGGCACAAAAAACCCGGCCGCAGCCTAATGCCAGTCAGTTAAGTAATTTGGGGCCGCTTAGCGACCCTTCGCGGGCACGCCCGCTCCCACAGGGGATCGCGCAGTTCAGCGCCAAACTCGTGGGTGCGGGCGTGCCCGCGAAGGGCTGCAAAGCAGCCCCGGTAACACTTAACTGACCGGCATTAGGCCGCAGCCGGGTTCTTTCATGGCACGAGCCAGCGATCAGAGCAGCGAACGGCCCTTGTTGGCGGCAATGCGCATACGCAAGGCGTTGAGCTTGATGAAGCCAGCAGCGTCGGCCTGGTTGTAGGCGCCGCCATCTTCTTCGAAGGTGGCGATGTTGGCGTCGAACAGCGAATCATCCGATTTACGGCCAACCACGGTGACATTGCCTTTGTACAGCTTCAGCCGCACCACACCGTTCACGTTGACCTGCGAGGCGTCGATCATCTGCTGCAGCATCACGCGCTCCGGGCTCCACCAGTAACCGGTGTAGATCAGGCTGGCGTACTTGGGCATCAACTCGTCTTTGAGGTGAGCGACTTCACGGTCCAGGGTGATCGACTCGATGGCACGGTGAGCCTTGAGCATGATGGTGCCGCCAGGCGTCTCGTAGCAGCCACGCGACTTCATACCGACATAGCGGTTTTCGACGATGTCGAGGCGGCCGATGCCGTTGGCACCGCCGATACGGTTCAGGTCGGCCAGAACGGTTGCCGGGGTTTTCTCGACGCCGTCGATGGCAACGATGTCACCGTTGCGGTAGGTGAGTTCGATATAAGTGGCCTGGTCCGGGGCGTTCTCAGGCGAGACACTCCAGCGCCACATGTCCTCTTCGTGCTCGGTCCAGGTGTCTTCCAGGACACCGCCTTCGTAGGAGATGTGCAGCAGGTTTGCGTCCATCGAGTACGGCGACTTCTTCTTGCCGTGGCGCTCGATCGGGATACCGTGCTTTTCGGCGTAGTCCATCAGCTTCTCGCGCGACAGCAGGTCCCACTCGCGCCATGGGGCGATAACCTTTACGCCAGGCTTGAGCGCGTAGGCACCCAGCTCGAAACGCACCTGGTCGTTACCCTTGCCGGTAGCGCCATGGGAAATGGCGTCTGCACCGGTTTCGTTGGCGATTTCGATGAGGCGCTTGGCGATCAGCGGACGGGCGATGGAAGTACCCAGCAGGTACTCACCTTCGTAGACGGTGTTGGCGCGGAACATCGGGAACACGAAATCACGCACGAACTCTTCGCGCAGGTCGTCGATGTAGATCTCTTTAACACCCATTGCCTGGGCCTTGGCACGGGCCGGTTCGACCTCTTCGCCCTGACCGAGGTCAGCGGTGAAAGTCACCACTTCGCAGTTGTAGGTATCCTGCAGCCACTTGAGAATCACCGAAGTATCAAGGCCGCCGGAATACGCCAGTACGACCTTTTTTACGTCCGCCATGCCATCACTCCACGGGGTTGTACGGAAAAGGACCGATTCTAACGGCGTTAACGATAAATTTACAGTGGCGCGACAGCTTCTGACGACAAAGCGACAAGAACTTTCACAGGGGCGACGGACGGTCATACGGCAGGCAAATGGCGGTTCTTTGGTGCACGCTGCCATCCGACATCAGGGTTGCCTAAGCGGCGCAGCAGCAGCAGCCGCAGCCGGCGGCGCTTGCTCCGCCGGCTTCTCCACCGGCTTTTCAGGCACCAACACCCGGTCCAGCTCGATGTTCACTCGCCGATTCCGCGCCCGGTTGGCTGCAGTGTTGTTCTTGGCCACCGGGTAGCGCTCGCCGTGGAAGCGTAAGGTGATCTGCTCATCCTTGACACCATGAGCCTTGAAATAGTCCGCCACCGCCAACGCCCGGCGGCGTGACAGGTCGCGGTTGGTCAGGCGGTTACCGCTGTTGTCGGAGTGACCGTTGAGCTCGACATGGTTCACCGACGGGTCGGCCTTCATGTATTCGAGAATCACATCCAGCCTGGCCTTGGCCGCGTCATCCAGTTCGATGCCCCCGCCCGGGAAACCGACCTGGGTCTGGCGCACCTGGTCGTAGTTCATGGGCAGCAGCTTGGCGGCACACACCTGGTAGTCGCTGTAGGCCTTGGCAAAGCTCACCGGCAGTACCCGCACTTCCATGGGCCGGCCCGCTTCGCCGGTGTACGTGCGCACCACCGTGCTGCGCCCGTCGAGCAAGCCATTGATCAGGCGGCTGGCCTGGCCTTGCGACGAACTGAACAACACGCCGGTACGGGCCATGCGCACGCTACCCAGGTTGATATCACCACGACCGGGTTGCCAGGGCGCCGCGGCCGCCAGCAGGCTGGCATTGCCGGCACCCAGTACGTTGCTGGCCGAGCGCAGCTGGAACACTGCCTGCTCGCCCGCCCGGCGTACGAATTCACCACTGCCAAAGCCATCGATCGGCTGGATCAGCCGGCACTCGAACAGGTCACCCTCGACCTTCCAGGCAATGTTCTCCATGCGCGTCTGGAAAGTCAGCGCGGCAGCCGGCAGGCTGGCGAACAGGGTCAACAGGGTCAAGTAACGCTGGCGCACGGGCGGCTCCACAAATTTCAACGGCTTACCTGCAGGCTATCGGACGCCGACCGGAAAACTTGATAGCCGTGCTCGGCCCAGGGTTTTCCGGTAGCATTGGGGCTTGAGTTCGACCCGCCTGGAATCCCCAATGTCCGATCGCCTGACCCTCCTGCGCCCCGACGACTGGCACATCCATCTGCGTGATGGTGCCGTCCTGCCCCACACCGTTGGCGATGTGGCGCGTACTTTCGCCCGCGCCATCATCATGCCCAACCTGGTTCCGCCGGTACGCAACGCCGCCGAGGCCGGTGCCTACCGTGAACGCATCCTCGCTGCCCGCCCGGCAGGCAGCCGCTTCGAGCCGCTGATGGTCCTGTACCTCACCGACCGTACCAGCCCCGAAGATGTGCGTGCCGCCAAGGCCAGCGGTATCGTGTATGCCGCCAAGCTGTACCCGGCGGGCGCCACGACCAATTCCGATTCGGGCGTGACCAGTATCGACAATATCTTCCCGGCCATCGAGGCATTGGCGGAGGTCGGCATGCCGCTGCTGGTGCACGGCGAAGTGACCCGCAGCGAAATCGACGTGTTCGACCGCGAGAAGCGCTTCATCGACGAGCACATGCGCCGCCTGGTCGAGCGCTTCCCGGCCTTGAAAGTGGTGTTCGAACACATTACCACCAGCGATGCCGCGCAGTTCGTCACAGAGGCACCGGCCAATGTTGGCGCGACCATCACCGCGCAACACCTGCTGTACAACCGCAACCACATGCTGGTCGGTGGCATTCGTCCACACTTCTACTGCCTGCCGATCCTCAAGCGCAACACTCACCAGGTGGCACTGCTGGATGCAGCCACCAGCGGCAACCCGAAGTTCTTCCTCGGTACCGACTCGGCCCCGCACGCCCGTCACGCCAAGGAAGCGGCCTGCGGCTGCGCCGGCTGCTACACCGCCTACGCGGCTATCGAGCTGTACGCCGAGGCGTTCGAGCAACGCAACGCGCTGGACAAGCTGGAAGGTTTTGCCAGCCTGCACGGCCCAGCTTTCTATGGCCTGCCGGCGAATACCGACACCATCACCCTGGTCCGCGAAGAATGGACTGCCCCGGACAGCCTGCCATTCGGCGAGCAAACCGTGGTTCCGTTGCGCGCTGGCGAGAAACTGCGCTGGCGCCTGCTGGAGGAAAACGCGTGAGCGAAGACCTCTACGAAGACGACCTGGAAAGCCAAGGCAACAGCGGGCCGCGCCATCCAATGGCCGAGCGCTTCCGCGGTTACCTGCCGGTTGTAGTGGACGTGGAAACGGGCGGCTTCAACAGCGCCACCGATGCCTTGCTGGAAATTGCTGCAGTGACCATCGGCATGGACGAGAAAGGCTTCCTGTTCCCCGAGCACACGTACTTCCACCGGGTGGAACCGTTTGAAGGCGCAAACATCGAGGCGGCCGCGCTGGAGTTCACCGGCATCAAGCTCGACCACCCGCTGCGCATGGCAGTCAGCGAGGAAACCGCGCTGACCGATATTTTCCGCGGTGTGCGCAAGGCCCTCAAGGCCAATGGCTGCAAGCGGGCGATTCTGGTCGGCCATAACAGCAGCTTCGACCTCGGCTTCCTCAACGCGGCCGTGGCGCGCAATGACGTGAAGCGTAACCCATTCCACCCGTTTTCCAGCTTCGACACGGCCACCCTGGCCGGCCTGGCCTATGGCCAAACCGTACTGGCGCGGGCTTGCCAAAGCGCCGACATCGACTTCGATGGGCGTGAAGCGCACTCGGCGCGGTACGACACCGAGAAAACCGCGGAGCTGTTCTGCGGCATCGTCAACCGCTGGAAAGAACTGGGCGGCTGGCGCGACTTCAACGATTGACCGGAGGGCCGCCTGGCGGCCCTTTCGCAACACCAGCGCGCAGCCACCACCCAGGCACAAAAAAACCGGCCACCAAGGCTAATGCCTGTCTGTTGAGTA
>NZ_JBICMS010000039.1:0-492 GCF_043106615.1 Pseudomonas sp. CJQ_9
CGACGTTCGATGCAGGCCATGAGGATGTCGTGATTGACCCGATCGAAAAACTTCTCCAGATCAAGTTCCACGCACCAGCGGTGTCCCGCTGTCACATGAGCACGAGCCATCTCGATGGCTTGATGCGTACTTCTGCCCGGACGAAAACCATAGCTGTAGTCCGAGAACAGTGGGTCGAAGATAGGTGTGAGCTGCTGCTGCAGTGCTTGCTGGATCAGGCGATCCACGACGGTGGGGATTCCCAGTTGCCGTGTGCCGCCCTGCGGCTTGGGAATTTCAGCCGCTCGCACTGCTTGGGGATGGTATTCACCGGCCAGCAACCTGGCCTTGAGGGTTGGCCAATACTGTTTCACGTAGCCCGCCAAGTCAGCGACCGTCATGCCATCAGCACCCGGAGCCCCCTTGTTGCTAACCACGCGTTGATACGCACGCCTGAGGTTGGCCGGTGCAAGCACCCGCTCCATCAGCGTGTCCGGCTCCGCGTTCGTCCAC
>NZ_JBICMS010000003.1:0-77008 GCF_043106615.1 Pseudomonas sp. CJQ_9
AAGAAACCCTAAACTTGGCTCAGCAATCTCAAATGACTATGTGATTTCTCGCATGGCCACTTGTGATGCTGATAATCTTTTTGACTATCAGTCCGTACTCACAAGCACCCACACGAATTGCTTGATTCGATTTGTTAAAGAGCGTTTGGTTAAGATCGTTTCGTCTCAACCGAGGCGCGCATTCTACGCTTTCCTCATTTGCTGTCAAGCGTTTATTTTGAAGTTTTTTGCGAGAAACTCGTTTAGCTTCAAACACTTGACTCACTGCGATCTCTCGTAGCGGGAGGCGAATCATACAGCGTTTAGAAGCGCTGTCAACCATCATCTCAACCGTTTTCGATCATTTGATCGTAGCCCTTACAGCGCTTTCCGAATCGGTTAACTCATTGAATCTCAAGGAGTTTGTCGTTCCGTTGTCGCTGGAAGTGGGGCGCATTATAAGGGGATTCGAGAGGGCGTCAACCTTTAATTTCAAGAAACTGGAATATGGACGAATACATCCATTCAGCACTGCCGGCCATTCGGCAAAAACGGCGATACCCCATAAACAAAGCGGGGAGGCCTATCGGCCTCCCCGCTTCTATATAGCTTAACCGCCGGGCGATCACTCAGCCTTCAGGGTAACCCGCCCGAAGGACTTCTTGCCCGCCTGACATACATGCGTAGCACCCAGAACAAACAGGAAGTCCTTGTCGACCACCACACCATCCACTTTCACTGCACCAGCACTCAGCAAGTCACGCGCCTGCGCCGAGTTCTTCACCAGGCCAGCACGGTTCAGAACCGCAGCGACAGGCAAGTCTTCCGCCGAAACCACCTCTACCTCCGGCAGGTCCTCAGGCAGCTCGCCTTCCTTCATACGATTGCCCGCAGCACGGTGCGCATTGGCGGCAGCCTCCTCACCATGGAAACGCGCGACAATCTCTTCCGCCAGCTTGATCTTGATGTCTCGAGGGTTGGCGCCATTGGCCACGTCGGCGCGGAACTGCTCGATCTCTTCCATGGAGCGGAAGCTCAGCAGCTCGAAGTAACGCCACATGAGGGTATCCGGGATCGACACCAGCTTGCTGTACATCACCCCCGGCGCTTCCTGGATACCGACATAGTTGCCCAGCGACTTGGACATTTTCTTCACACCGTCCAGCCCTTCAAGCAACGGCATGGTCACGATGTTCTGCGCTTCCTGGCCATAGGCACGCTGCAGCTCACGCCCCATCAGCAGGTTGAACTTCTGATCGGTACCACCCAGCTCGACGTCTGCCTTCAGCGCGACCGAATCGTAGCCCTGCACCAACGGGTAGAGGAACTCGTGAATGGCAATCGGCTGGTTGGTGGTGTAGCGCTTGTCGAAGTCATCGCGCTCGAGCATGCGCGCCACAGTGTACTGCGAGGCCAGGCGAATGAAGTCGGCCGGGGTCAGCTTGTCCATCCAGGTGGAGTTGAAGGCGACTTCGGTCTTGGCCGGATCAAGAATCTTGAACACCTGCTGCTTGTAGGTCTCGGCGTTGTCCAGCACCTGCTCACGAGTCAGCGGCGGACGCGTTGCGCTCTTGCCGCTTGGGTCGCCGATCATGCCGGTGAAGTCGCCGATCAGGAAGATGACCTGATGGCCCAACTCCTGGAACTGGCGCAGCTTGTTGATCAGCACCGTGTGCCCCAGGTGCAGGTCCGGGGCGGTCGGGTCGAAGCCGGCTTTGATGCGCAAAGGCTGGCCGCGCTTGAGCTTCTCAACCAGTTCCGACTCGACCAGTACTTCTTCCGCACCGCGCTTGATAAGCGCCAGCTGCTCTTCAACCGACTTCATAGACAAACCCGCAAGGCTCAGATTCAGGGGGAGCCAACCATACAAGATCGGCCGTCAAATACAAGTTTTGCAAAGGAATGTGACCCGGGCGCAGGCTTGCGACGTCTACGCGCCCTTGCGTGAAACTGGATTTGGTTATATTTTATACAGTTATTTCATCTTCATCATGTCATTCATCTATTCCATTTCACCTTTTTCAAAGTCACCTTGCCCATGACCAACGAACCGCCTAAAGCGCCACCGCTTTATCCGAAGAGCCACCTGTTGGCCGCCAGCGGCATTGCCGCCCTGCTCAGCCTGGCTTTGCTGGTATTTCCGTCCAGCGAAGTGGAAGCCAAGAAAACCACCCTCAACCTCGAGCTGGAAAGCCCTGCCGAACAATTGAAGGACGAATCCCGCGCTGCGCCCATGGTGCAGGCACAGGGTGAGCAAGGCTCACCTTTCGCCCAGATAGAAGCAGCCACACCCGAAACCCAGAAAGCCGAGCAGCCAACGCCGGACGCCAAACAGGTTGCCGAAGCCGCCAAGCAACCGGGCCACCGCGAAGTCACCGTAGCGCGCGGCGACACCCTGTCCACGCTGTTCGCCAAGGTCGGCCTGCCAGCCAATGCCGTGCACGACCTGCTGGCCAGCAACAAGCAGGCCAAGCAGTTCACCCAACTCAAGCACGGCCAGGTCCTGCAGTTCGAACTCGACAAGGATGGCCAACTGGCCAGCCTGCACAGCAAGGTCAGCAACCTTGAAACCATCAGCCTGAGCAAAAGCGCCAAAGGCTTTACCTTCAACCGTGAAATCAGCAAGCCTGTGGTGCGTACTGCCTATGCCCACGGGGTCATCAAAAGCTCGCTGTCAGCATCTGCCCAGCGTGCCGGCCTTTCCCACAGCATGACCATGGACATGGCGCGCGTGCTGGGCTACGACATCGACTTTGCCCAGGATATTCGCCCAGGCGACGAGTTCGACGTGGTCTACGAGCAGAAGGTGATGGATGGTAAGGTCGTCGGCACGGGCAATATCCTTTCGGCGCGCTTCACCAACCGTGGCAAAACCTACACTGCCGTGCGCTACACCAACAAGCAGGGCAACACTACCTACTACACTGCCGACGGCAACAGCCTGCGCAAAGCCTTCATCCGCACCCCTGTGGACTTCGCCCGTATCAGTTCGCGCTTTTCCGCCGGCCGCAAGCACCCGATCCTGAACAAGATTCGCGCGCACAAGGGCGTTGACTATGCAGCCCCACGCGGCACGCCTATCAAGGCAGCAGGCGACGGCCGCATCGAGCTGGCCGGGCGCCGCGGCGGCTACGGCAACACCGTGATCATCCAGCACGGCAACCGCTACAAGACGCTGTATGGCCACATGCAGGGCTTTGCCAAAGGCATCAAGACCGGTAGCACCGTCAAGCAGGGCCAGATCATCGGTTACATCGGCACCACCGGCCTTTCCACCGGGCCGCATCTTCACTATGAGTTCCAGGTCAACGGCGTGCATGTCGACCCCCTGAGCCAGAAGGTGCCAATGGCCGACCCGATCGCCAAGAACGAGCGTCAACGCTTCTTGCAGCAGAGCCAGCCACTGATCGCCCGCATGGATCAGGAAAAGGCCACCCTGCTCGCCTCGAACAAGCGCTAAGCCATGGCGCTTTACCTGGGGGTGATGTCCGGCACCAGCCTCGATGGCCTGGACATCGCCTTGGTCGAACAAGGCGAGCAGCTTGAGCTGCTCGCCACGCTCTACCTGCCGATGCCCGCCAGCCTGCGCCAGGACTTGCTTGCCCTGTGCAGCAGCGGCCCTGACGAAATCGCCCGGGCAGCATTGGCGGAAAATCACTGGGCCACCCTTGCGGCCGCGGGCATACGCCAGCTGCTCGCTCAGCAGGGCCTGCAGGCTGACGCCATACGCGCCATTGGTAGCCATGGTCAGACGGTCCGTCACGAACCCGCCCGCGGCTTCACCGTACAGATCGGTAACCCCGCGCTGCTCGCCGAGCTTACTGGTATCAGCGTGGTAGCCGACTTCCGCCGCCGCGATGTGGCCGCCGGCGGGCAAGGCGCGCCACTTGTCCCGGCCTTCCACGAAACCCTGTTCAGCCACCTGGGCCAACGGGTAGCGATTCTCAATGTGGGCGGTTTCAGCAACCTCAGCCTGATTGAGCGGGATGCACCGGTGCATGGCTTTGATTGTGGCCCAGGCAATGTATTGCTGGATGCCTGGATCGAGCGCAAACGCGGCCAGGCCTACGATGCCGACGGTGCCTGGGCTGCCACCGGCGTGGTGCAGGCTGATTTGCTGCATGCATTGATGAGCGACCCGTTCTTCGCGGGCAGCGGCCCCAAGAGTACCGGGCGCGAGGTGTTCAACCTGCCTTGGCTCGACCGCCACCTCGCCGGGCTGCCCGCCTACCGCGACGAGGACGTGCAGGCAACACTGCTGGAGCTGACCGCACGCAGCATCATCGACTCACTGGAAAACGCGCAACAAGGCACGCAAACACTGTTGGTCTGCGGTGGAGGCGCCCGCAACGGCGCGCTGATGGCCCGCCTCGGCCAACTACTGCCTAATGCACGTGTTACAAGCACCAGCGCCCATGGCGTAGACCCTGACTGGGTCGAAGCCATGGCCTTTGCCTGGCTGGCCCATTGCTGCCTGGAGGGCATCGCCGCCAACCGCCCCAGCGTCACTGCCGCCAGGGGCCTGCGTGTACTCGGTGCAATCTACCCGGCATGACACCCAGGCCAGAAAGCAAAACGCCGCGCAATTGCGCGGCGTTTTCGTATCGGCGCGAACTCAGATCGAGAACGACGACCCGCAACCGCAGGTGGTGGTGGCATTCGGGTTCTTGATCACAAAGCGCGAACCTTCCAGGCCTTCCTGGTAGTCCACTTCGGCACCGGCCAAGTACTGGAAGCTCATCGGGTCGACCACCAGGGAAACGCCTTCGCGCTCGACGATGGTGTCGTCTTCAGCCACGTCTTCATCGAAGGTGAAGCCGTACTGAAAGCCCGAGCAACCGCCACCGGTCACGAACACCCGCAGCTTCAGACGTTCATTGCCTTCCTCATTGACCAGGTTCTTCACCTTCTGGGCTGCCCCATGGGTGAATTCCAGGCCGGTAGGGGTGAAGGTTTCGACGCTCATGTTGATTCTCCCGGCGCGGTAGCCGCCATATAACTCTCGATGACGCGCATTATCCGCTTTCCCGAGAAAATTGGTCAACAATACGTAAGCCGCAAGCGACAACCTACACGCCGCAAGCTCGGCCCGCAGGTGTGCAGCTCGCGGCTTCTGTCACGGCAGCAAGCCTGCGTGGGACAGGCCCATGCGCTCATCCAGGCCAAACAGGATGTTGAGGTTCTGCACTGCCTGCCCCGAAGCCCCCTTCACCAGGTTGTCGATCACCGAGAGCACCACTACCAAGTCCCCGCCCTGTGGGCGATGAACGGCAATGCGGCAAACGTTGGCACCGCGCACGCTGCGGGTTTCCGGGTGGCTACCGGCCGGCATCACGTCGACGAACGGCTCATCGGCGTAGCGTTTCTCGAACAGCGCCTGCAGGTCGACCGAAGTATCGGCCACGTTCGCGTACAGGGTAGCGTGGATACCACGGATCATCGGTGTCAGGTGCGGCACGAACGTCAGGCCGATGTCCTTGCCGGCCGCCTGGCGCAGGCCCTGGCTGATTTCCGGCAGGTGGCGATGCCCCTTGACGGCATAGGCCTTCATGCTTTCACCGGCTTCGCAGAACAGCGAACCCACTGCCGCACCACGCCCGGCGCCGCTGACACCCGACTTGCAGTCGGCGATCAGCCGCGCGGGGTCGGCCAGGCCCGCTTCCAGTAACGGCAGGAAACCGAGCTGGGTAGCGGTCGGGTAGCAACCCGGCACGGCAATCAGGCGCGCCTGGCGAATCTTCTCGCGGTTCACTTCCGGCAGGCCATACACGGCATCCTTGAGCAGTTCAGGCGCGCCATGCGGCTGGCCGTACCACTTGCCCCACTCGGTGGCATCCTGCAGACGGAAGTCAGCCGACAGGTCGATCACCTTGGTACCTGCCGCCAGCAATTCGCCGGCCAGTGCGTGGGCAACGCCGTGCGGTGTGGCGAAGAACACGACGTCGCAAGCGGCCAGGGCCTTGCTGTCGGGTACGCTGAACGCCAGCCCGTCATAGTGGCCGCGCAGGTTCGGGTACATGTCTGCCACCGCCACGCCCGCCTCCGAGCGCGAAGTGATGACCGCCACTTCGGCCTGTGGATGCTGTGCCAGCAGACGCAACAGTTCGACGCCGGTGTAACCGGTGCCGCCAACAATACCGACCTTGATCATAACGCTTGCCCCTTATCAACGAGCCGTCTGGAAAGCGCACGATAATAGGGGCGCGAGGCGCCTGTAACAACTCTTCGGGTGTCCCTTCCGGCGCCCGACCACTACTATCTGACGACCGTGATTACCTGAAGGAACACCCTCCATGCTTTACCTATGGATCAAAGCGCTGCATATCGTCAGCGTAGTCTGCTGGTTCGCCGGCCTGTTCTATCTGCCGCGGCTGTTCGTCTACCACGCCCAGAGCCAGGACAGCATCAGCCAGGAACGCTTCGTGACCATGGAGCGCAAGCTCTACCGCGGCATCATGAACCCGGCAATGATCGCCACCTATGTATTTGGCGCCTGGATGCTCTACCTCAACCCCGGTTGGCTGAGCCAGGGCTGGTTGCATGCCAAGCTGACCCTGGTAATCCTGCTTACCGGCTACCATCACGTGTGTGGCGCACAGCGCAAACGCTTCGCCAGCGGCACCAATACACGCAGCCACGTCTATTATCGCTGGTTCAACGAAGTGCCCGTGCTCATCCTGCTGGGCATCGTGATTCTGGTGGTGGTCAAGCCGTTCTGACATAGCCACCTCAACTATCAGCAAGCCCTGCAGCGCTGCCGCCGGGCCTTGTAGCAAAACGCACCACCCGGCACGAGCAAGCTGTACACTAGGCGCCCTCTTCCGCCCCCAGGAGCCTTGCATGTCCCGTTACGCCATGATCACTGGTGCTTCCAGCGGCCTGGGCCTGGCCCTGGCGGAAGCGCTGGCACGGCGTGGACGCAACCTGATCCTGGTGGCACGCCAGCGCGAAACGCTGGAACCGGTCGCCATCGAGCTGACCCAACGCTTTGGCGTAGAGGTACTGTTCCGCGCCTGCGACCTCAGCCAGCCGCTGCGCCTGTCAGGTTTCGTGCTGGAGTTGGAAGAAGGCGAGCGGCGCATCGACCTGCTGGTCAACTGCGCTGGTTTGCGCACCTACGGCCCGTTCCTGGCCCATGAGTGGGCCGACGAGCAAGACCTGCTCGAGGTCAACGTGCTGGCCATGAGCCGGCTATGCCATGCAATCGGCAACCTGATGGCCGTGCAGGGTGGCGGGCAGATCCTCAACGTTGCAGGCCTGGCCGGGGTCGCACCTGGGCCGTGGATGGCGGCCTATGCCGCCAGCAAAGCCTACGTGCTGAGCTTTTCCCAGGCACTGCGCGAGGAGCTCAAGCGCGCCGGCATCAAAGTCTCGGTACTGTGCCCCGGCCCGGTACGCTCTGCACGGCGGCGCATCCCCCGCCTGGATGGCAAACCAGGCTGCCTGAGCCCCGAGGAAGTGGCCCTTTACACGGTCCGGGCGCTGGACAAGAACCGTGCCCTGATCACGCCAGGGCGGCGCAACCGCTGGCTGGCCTTCGCCCCCCGCCTGCTGCCACGCTGGCTGGTGCGCAAACTGGCCGGCGCCATTCACCGCCGCTATTGCCCGGCCGGCATGGAATAGCCACTGGGCGATTGGCGCCTGGCTGAGTACACTCGGCCCGACCCTCACCATGGAGCAAGTGCTGTGGACGATTTATTCATCAAGATCATCAACCGGGAAATCCCGGCGAAGATCATTTACGAGGACGACCAGGTTCTGGCGTTCCACGATATCGCCCCTCAGGCGCCCGTGCACTTTCTGGTTATCCCGAAAAAGCACATCCGCACCCTCAACGACCTGACCGAAGAGGACAAAGGCCTGGCTGGCCATATCCTGTTCACCGCCCAGCGCCTGGCCAAGGAACTTGGCTGTGATGACGGCTTCCGCGTGGTCATGAACTGCAACGAGCAGGGCGGCCAGACCGTCTACCACATCCATATGCACGTGCTCGGCCAGCGCCAGATGAACTGGCCGCCGGGCTGATCCACGGCAAGCGACCCCGCCGCTATTGCGGTAAACTGTCGGGCACATTCTTGCGGAGGTGCCCGATGGCTACCGAACGTCACTACTCGCCGCTCGACCGCTTGTTGCTGCAGGCCGATACCGCCATGCGCACCTTGCTGCCCTTCAGCGGCCAACCCGCCCGGCCGTCACCGGCCATCATCCAGCCAGACGCCAACCTGGACGAACAGCAAACCCGCCACATTGCTGGGCTGATGCGCATCAACCATACCGGTGAAGTCTGCGCCCAGGCCCTGTACCAGGGTCAGGCCCTGACGGCCAAGCTGCCCGAAGTGCGCAAGGCCATGGAACATGCCGCCGAGGAAGAAATCGACCACCTGGCGTGGTGCGAGCAACGCATTCGCCAGCTGAACAGCCACCCAAGTGTGCTCAACCCCCTGTTCTATGGCATGTCCTTCGGCATTGGCGCACTGGCCGGGCTGGTCAGCGACAAGGTCAGCCTGGGTTTCGTCGCCGCCACCGAGCACCAGGTGTGCAAGCACCTGGACGAGCACCTTGAGCAGCTACCGCAAGAAGACGAAAAGTCCCGCGCCATTCTCGAACAGATGCGCGTCGACGAAGAGCAGCACGCCGAGTCCGCCCTGGAAGCCGGTGGCTACCGTTTCCCTGCTCCTGTGCGCTTCGGTATGAGCTTGCTGGCCAAGTTCATGACCAAGAGCACCTACCGTATCTGAAGGTAGCCCCATGACGGACCGAATCGACGCCAAGGACCTGGCGCGTGCCGTGCAAGCCGGCGTTCTCCAGCCTGGCCAGGACCAGGCCCTGCTGGCGTTCCTGCGCCAGCAACCGCCAGCACGCGGCACCTTTCAGCTGGCCCATGTCGCCTTCTACTTCGGCGCCATGCTGATCATGGCCGCCATGGGCTGGTTGCTCACCGAGGCCTGGATCAGCATCGGCGACGCCGCACTGCTGGTCATCGCCAGCCTGTACATCGGGCTGATCACCTTGTTTGCCCTTAACTTGCAGCGGCGTGCGCAACCCGTAGCCGCCGGGGTACTGGCCGCCGTCGCGGTCAGTATCGTGCCACTGGCAGTGTTCGCCATCGAACGCTTGGCGGGGTGGTGGCCAATGGATGACACCCAGGCCAACTACCACCACTACTACACCTACGTGCAAGGCGGCTGGCTGGTGATGGAGGCGGCCACGGTAGTGGCCGGTTTGCTGATGCTGCGGTTGATCCCCTACCCGTTCATCGTCATGCCGATCGCCGTGGCCCTATGGTTCATGTCGATGGACCTGAGTGAGTGGTTCTTCGGCTCGCCGTTCAGCTGGGCGCAGCGCCGTGAGGTTTCGCTGTGGTTCGGCCTGGGAATGCTGGTGGTGTTCCTGCTGATAGACGGCCGAACACGCGAGGATTATGCCCGCTGGGGTTACCTGGCAGGGCTGGCGGCATTCTGGGGCGGGCTGACGCTACTGGACAGCGGCAGCGAGCTGGGCAAGGCGCTGTACTGCCTGATCAACATTGCGCTGATGGGCATGGCAGTGCTGTTGCGCCGGCCGGTGTTCATGGTGTTCGGCGCGCTGGGGGTTGCGGCCTACCTGGGCTACCTGGCGTATGAGGTGTTCGCGCAATCGCTGCTGTTCCCGGTCGTGGTGACGCTGATCGGGCTGGGGGTCATCTGGCTGGGGCTGGTCTACCAGAAGCGCCGGGAGCGGTTGAGCCGCGCAATGCGCAGTGGCTTGCCGGCATGGCTTCGCTCTGCATTACCGGCACTGCGCAGCTGATGGTGTCGGGGCCGCTTTGCGGCCCCAAAAAACCCCGGTTTCAACCCAGCTCTACAATCTCGTACCCGTGGGTAATCTCGACCCCGGCACGCTCGAGCATGATCGACGCAGAGCAGTACTTCTCTGCCGACAGCTCTACCGCACGCTTGACCTGCGCTTCTTTCAGCCCGCGCCCCTTCACGACGAAGTTCATGTGGATCTTGGTGAACACTTTCGGGTCTTCACTGGCGCGCTCGGCTTCCAGAAACGCCTCGCAGCTCTCCACCGCCTGGCGCGACTTCTTCAGAATACTGACCACGTCAAAGCTGCTGCAGCCACCCAACCCCAACAGCAGCATCTCCATAGGGCGCACACCCAGGTTACGGCCGCCGGCCTCGGGCGGGCCATCCATCACGACGACATGGCCGCTGCCCGATTCGCCGAGAAACATTGCCTCACCGGCCCACTGGATACGTGCCTTCATCTACCTGGACTCCTGATATTCGGAAAAGGGTGTCAGCTTAGACCTTGTGCGGCTGTGGGAAAAGTACGAGAGGACTCGGTTTAGTACCGAAACATCTTGTAGTGTCTGATAAGCTGGCGCCAAATGACTGGCGCCTACCGCCGTCGATTTACAAAAATACCCAAGCCTCGTATCGAACAGGACTTCGTGATGGTTGCCTCTGCCCTACCCGCAAAGATCAAGAACATAGACAAGTTGCTGGTGCACTGCCAGCGCCGCCGCTTCACCGCAAAAAGCAACATCATCTGCGCTGGCGACCGGGCCGAAACACTGTCGTTCATCATCAAGGGGTCGGTCACCATCATCATTGAAGACGATGACGGTCATGAAATGATCATCGCCTACCTCAACCCGGGCGATTTCTTTGGCGAGCTGGGGCTGTTCGAGCCCGTTGACGGTGAGCAGCAGCGCAGCGCCTGGGTACGGGCGAAGACCGAATGCGAAGTGGCCGAGATCAGTTACGAGAAATTTCGCGAAGTGGCGCGCCAGGACCCGGAAATTCTCTACGCCCTGGGCAGTCAAATGGCCCAACGTCTTCGTAATACCACACGCAAGGTGGGCGACCTGGCGTTCTTCGACGTAACCGGCCGGGTCGCCCGCTGCCTGCTGGAGCTGTGCAAGCAGCCCGACGCCATGACCCATCCGGATGGCATGCAGATCAAGATCACCCGCCAGGAAATCGGCCGCATCGTCGGTTGCTCGCGGGAAATGGTCGGCCGCGTGCTCAAGGATCTCGAAGAGCGCAGCCTGGTCCATGTCAAAGGCAAGACCATGGTCGTCTACGGTACCCGCTAATCCCTGGGCAGGTCGGCCAAGACCTTGGCGTAAGCTTGCGAGAGGCGCTGGAACCAGGGTACTGCGGGCGCCACCTCGTGCAAGGCAATGTGTGCGTCAGCGCGGCAACGCTGCTCAAGCGCGCAGCACTCGTTGAAACGGTTGACCGCCGCTACCATCGCCTCACGTTCGTTGTCCAGCAACAACGCGCCGTGCACCAGTACCACCGGGCGTTTACCGCCCAGGCCCTGGCGCCAGCGCTGGGCGGTACCGACCAACTTGCGGCCGTTGAGGTTGACGTTGTAGCGGCCATCGCAAAAGGCGCCGTCTATTTCCCCCACCGACGCTACCCCGCCCCACTCACGCAACACATCGCACAGTGGCAGGCACAGGCGCTCATAAGCGGTTTCGATACGGCCATGGTCGCCTTCGCTGCGCGGCGCGGCATAGACCAGCGCCACGTTCACGGTGGCATGCGACTGCGGTACCGGCTCACCGCCGGTTTCACGCAGCAGTACCGGCCAGCCGGCAATCGCCAGTTCTGCGCAGGCTGTTTCGAAATTGGCCAACCGGCTCATGCGCCGGGGCATCACCAAGGCATGGTCAGTGGGGCGCCAGAACAGCACACCACTCTCGCGTTCGCCGCGGCAAACGGCGGCCAGCAGGTCCTGCTCGGCGTGCAAGCCCTGCTCGACAGTCAGGGCCAGGGGTTGATCGCTCATTGCTCCACCTTGGATGTTGTTTTCAAGGGCCTCTTGCCGGGCCCGTAAAAAAGCCGGCATTCACGCCGGCTTCATTGCAATCAGTCCAGTTGCTGAACAGTTTTCTTCACCTGGTCCGGGAAGAACAGCCGCTGCAGCTCCAACCCAGGTTGTTCGGCGCGCATGAATGCCTCACCCACCAGGAACGAATAAACGTCGTTGATCGCCATCAGCTCGACATCGGCCCGGTTCAAGATGCCGCTCTCGGTAATTGCCAGGCGATCACGCGGTATGCGCGGCAGCAGGTCGAGCGTGGTTTCCAGGCTGACTTCAAAGGTGTGCAGGTTGCGGTTATTCACGCCCACCAGCGGTGTATCCAAGGTTTTCAGCGCTCGCTCAAGCTCATCGCCATCGTGCACTTCTACCAGTACATCGAGACCGACGCCCTTGGCGGTGGCGGCCAGTTCGGCCATCTTCACGTCATCCAGCGCCGACACGATTAGCAGCACGCAGTCCGCACCCAAGGCCCGCGCCTCGACGATCTGGTAGGGGTCGATCATGAAATCCTTGCGGATCACTGGCAGGGAGACCGCCGCACGAGCCTGCTGCAAGTACTCATCGGCACCCTGGAAGTAGTCCACATCGGTCAGCACCGACAGGCAGGTAGCACCGCCCTTCTCGTAGCTGACAGCGATTTCCGCCGGCATGAAGTTTTCACGGATCACGCCCTTGCTGGGTGAGGCCTTCTTGATTTCGGCAATCACCGCAGGCTGCTTGCGCTTGGCCTGCTCGATCAAGGCATTGGCAAACCCCCGCGGAGCGTCAGCGGCCTTGGCCAGGCCTTCCAGTTCGTGAAGGCTGACCCGCGCGCTGCGCTCGGCCACTTCCTGGAACTTGCGGGCAATGATCTTTTCCAGCACCGTCGGCACGCTCATGCTTCGTTCTCCACCTTGAATACTGCAGTAAATGCACCCAGTTCCTGCAGCTTTTCCCAGGCCAGGCCGGTGTGCAGTACGTCATGGGCCAGTTCCACACCGGCTTTCAGGCTCATGGCATGGTCAGCGGCATACAGCGCCGCACCGGCATTGAGCACAATCATCTCGGCAGCTTTCTGGCCGTTTTCAGTCTTGCGCCGGCCCAGTGCATCACGGATCAGTTCCAGTGACGCCTGCGGGCTTTCAACGGCCAGGCCATGCAGGCTCTGGCTTTTCATGCCGAGGTCTTCCGGCTCGACCCAGTATTCGGTGATCTGGTCGTTCTTCAGCTCGGCCACAAAGGTGGGGGCAGCCAGGCTGAACTCATCCAGGCCATCCTTCGAGTGCACCACCAGCACATGCTTGCTGCCCAGGCGCTGCAGCACCTCGGCCAACGGCCGGCACAGCGCCTGAGCGAACACGCCGACCACCTGGTGTTTCACACCGGCCGGATTCGTAAGCGGGCCGAGCATGTTGAACAGGGTACGCATACCCAGCTCGCGGCGCGGGCCAGCGGCGTGCTTCATTGCCGAATGGTGGCTTTGCGCGAACATGAAGCCGATCCCCAGGCTGTCGATGCAGCGGCCCACCTGCGTTGGCGTCAGGTTCAGGTAGATGCCGGCAGCTTCCAGCAAGTCGGCACTGCCGCTCTTGCCCGACACCGCGCGGTTGCCATGCTTGGCCACTGGGCAGCCCGCGGCCGCCAGCACGAACGACGAAGCGGTGGAAACGTTGAAGATGTTGGCACCGTCACCGCCGGTACCGACGATATCCACCACACCCTCCAGGCTCTGCAGCTCGACCTTGTCGGCCAGCTCGCGCATCACCGATACCGCGCCCACGATCTCGTCGATGCTCTCGCTTTTCATGCGCATGCCCATCAGGAAGGCGCCAATCTGCGCCTCGCTGCACTGGCCTGTCATGATCTGGCGCATCACATCGCGCATTTCTTCGGTCGAAAGGTCCAGCTGGCCAACGATACGGCTCAGCGCGCTTTTGATGTCCATATTCAATCCTTAGCGGCGGCCGCCGGTCTGCTTGAGGAAGTTGGCGAACAGCTCGTGGCCCTGCTCGGTGAGGATCGACTCAGGGTGGAACTGCACCCCTTCGATGTTCAGCGTTTTGTGGCGCAGGCCCATGATCTCGTCGACCGAACCATCTGCATGGGCCGTCCAGGCGGTCACTTCCAGGCAGTCAGGCAGGGTGTCGCGCTTGACCACCAGCGAGTGGTAGCGGGTCACCGTCAGCGGGTTGTTGAGGCCGGCAAACACGCCGAGGTCGCGGTGGAGTACCGGGCTGGTCTTGCCATGCATCACCTGGCGAGCCCGGACCACGTCACCGCCAAAGGCCTGGCCGATGGACTGGTGGCCCAGGCATATGCCGAGGATCGGCAGCTTGCCGGCGAAATGCAGGATGGCCTCGATGGACACGCCCGCCTCGCTCGGCGTGCACGGGCCCGGGGAGACGACGATCCGCTCGGGGTTCAGGGCCTCGATCTGGGCAATGGTCAGTTCGTCATTGCGAACGACCTTGACCTCGGCACCCAGCTCGCCAAGGTACTGCACAACGTTGTAAGTAAATGAGTCGTAGTTGTCGATCATCAGTAACATGGTGTTAAACCTCTTGAACTTACTGACTTCAAATTCGAACCTCCCTCTGCCCGCCATAGCGGTGGCTGTGCCACTTGAGGGCGAGGAGCAGGAAGGCAAACAGGGGCGGGCCGGACTGGCCGGCAGGGGATAAAGTCAGGCGCGCCAACGCCAACGGGCGTGGGCCTTGATTACGCGCATCAAGAGTTTGCTGACGATCAACACAGGGTAGGTCTCGCTCATACGTCACGGCACAGTAGCCTACCGGCGCGGCGGGCGCAATATGCCCGTAAACACGGGGAAACGAATGGACTTGGGAGCGAAGCCCCACGATTTGCTAATGTCGATCAGGTTGTTCTCATAAAAACAAAGAAAAGGATGTTCCGCGATGAGAAAATCTCCACTTTTGCGCTTTGCCTTCGCTTCATTAGCCTTGGCCTGCAGCCAGGCCTTTGCCGCCCCCTCGCCCTATTCCACGCTGATCGTGTTCGGCGACAGCCTGGCAGATGCCGGGCAGTTCCCCGACCTGACAGGTGGCACCTCCGGCGCCCGCTTCACCAACCGTGATGCCGATGGCAATTTTGCCCCGGTGTCGCCGATGATCCTCGGTGGCCGTTTGGGCATAGACCCCAATGCGCTGAACCCCTCCACCTCGGTCGGTGTACGCCCCGACGGCAACAACTGGGCGGTAGGGGGCTACACCACGCAACAGATTCTTGATTCGATCACCGAAACCTCCAGAACCATCATTCCACCCGGCAACCCAGGCGCCGGGACGGTGTTGCGAGAGAAGCCAGGCTACCTAGCCAACGGGCTGCGCGCCGACCCCAACGCCCTGTACTACCTGACCGGCGGCGGCAACGACTTTCTGCAAGGCCTGGTCAACAGCCCGGCCGACGCAGTGGCGGCCGGTGCTCGGCTGGCCGCCAGCGCTCAGGCACTGCAACAGGGCGGCGCACGCTACATCATGGTCTGGCTGCTACCCGACCTTGGTCAAACACCGAACTTCAGTGGCACGCCGCAACAAAACCCGCTCTCGTTGCTGTCCGGGGCGTTCAATCAATCGCTGCTTGGCCAGCTGAGGCAGATCGATGCCCAGGTCATCCCCCTGAACATCCCTGTGTTGCTGAGCGAGGCCTTGGCCAGCCCCAGCCAGTTCGGCCTGGCACCTGACCAGAACCTGGTCGGGACTTGCTACAGCGGGCAAGGCTGCGTGGGCAACCCGGTCCATGGCATCGACGGCACCACGCCAGACCCGACCCGGCTATTGTTCAACGATTCGGTACACCCGACCATCGCCGGCCAGCAACTGATTGCCGATTACGCCTACTCGATCCTGTCCGCGCCATGGGAACTGTCCCTGCTCCCGGAAATGGCCCACGCCAGCCTGCGTGCCCACCAGGATGAATTGCGCAGCCAATGGCAAACGCCATGGCAGGCGATCGGCAAGTGGCAAGCATTTGTCAGCAGCGGCGCCCAGGACCTGGACTTCGACAGCCAGCGCAGCGCGGCCAGCGGCGATGGCCGGGGGTACAACCTGACCGTGGGTGGCAGCTACCGCCTGAACGATGCCTGGCGCCTGGGACTGGCGGGCGGCGTCTACCGGCAGAAGCTGGAAGCAGGCGCGCAAGACTCGGACTACAAGCTCGACAGCTACCTGGCCAGCGCCTTCGCCCAGTACCGGCAGGACCGCTGGTGGGCCGATGCAGCGCTGACAGCCGGGCACCTGGACTACAGCGACCTCAAGCGCACCTTTGCCCTGGGCGTGAACGACCGTAGCGAAAAGGGCGACACCGACGGTGAAGCCTGGGCGATGTCCGCACGGCTGGGCTACAACCTGGCGGCGGACAGCAGCAACTGGCAACTGGCGCCATTCATCAGCGCCGACTATGCGCGGGTCAAGGTGGACGGCTACGACGAGAAGAGCGGGCGCTCCACAGCCCTGGGTTTCGATGACCAGGAGCGCACGTCACGCCGCCTGGGCGTGGGGCTGCTGGGCAGCGTGCAGGTGCTGCCCTCTACCCGGCTGTTCGCCGAGGTGGCGCAAGAGCATGAGTTCGAGGATGACCAGCAGGACGTGACCATGCACCTGACCAGCTTGCCGGCGAATGACTTTACCCTGACCGGGTATACGCCGCACAGCGACCTGACCCGGGCCAGCCTGGGGGTAAGCCATGAAGTGGTGGCGGGGGTGCATTTGCGCGGCAACTACAATTGGCACAAGAGTGATGAGCTGACGCAGCAGGGGGTGAGTCTGGGGGTTAGCGTCGACTTCTAAGCCGGCCTGTACCCCCCATCGCCGGCAAGCCAGCTCCCACAGGAATGCCACAAGGTCGGGAACCGAGGATATCCCTGTGGAGCTGGCTGGCCAGCGATGGGCTGCGCAGCAGCCCTGATCAATTCATTTGGCGCAAGTCTGCTCAGCCAAGGCCACCGCACGGAACATCGCCCGGCGCTTGTTGATGGTTTCTTCCCACTCCAGCGCCGGCACCGAGTCGGCAACGATACCGCCGCCTGCCTGCACATGCAGCTCGCCGTCCTTGATCACCGCCGTACGAATGGCAATGGCGGTGTCCATGTTGCCATTCCAGGCGAAGTACCCCACGGCACCGCCATACACACCACGCTTGACCGGCTCCAGTTCGTCGATGATCTCCATTGCACGGATCTTCGGCGCCCCTGAAAGGGTACCGGCCGGCAGGATCGCGCGCAGGGCATCCATCGCCGTCAGCCCTTCGCGCAAGTGGCCGGTGACGTTGGAGACAATGTGCATGACGTTGGAATAGCGCTCGATCACCATCTTCTCGGTCAGGCGTACGCTGCCCGTGGAGGACACCCGGCCGACATCGTTGCGGCCCAGGTCGATCAGCATCAGGTGCTCGGCGATCTCTTTGTCGTCCGACAGCAGGTCGTCTTCCAGCGCACGGTCGGCCTCTTCGGTTGCGCCACGCGGGCGGGTACCGGCAATCGGGCGCACGGTGACCAGGTTGTCCTCGACCCGTACCAGCACTTCTGGCGAGCTGCCAACCACGTGGAAGTCGCCAAAATTGAAGAAGTACATGTAAGGCGTCGGGTTGAAGCAGCGCAAAGCGCGGTAGAGGTCGATTGGCGCCGCCTTGAAGTCGATCGACATACGTTGTGACGGCACCACCTGCATGCAGTCGCCAGCCAGGATGTATTCCTTGATACGGCCAACGGCGCTTTCGTAGTCCTCACGGGTGTAGCTGGAGCGGAATGCCGGCTCGGCAGCCTGCGGGCCGCTCAGGTCCAGGCCTCGGCGTGGGGTAATTGGCTGGCGCAGGGTTTCCAGCAAGCCTTGCAGGCGCGCCTGGCCTTGCTCGAAAGCCTGATCTTGCGCAGGGTCTACCAGCACGATGGCGTGCATCTTGCCGGCCAGGTTGTCGAATACCACGACCGCGTCCGAGACCATCAGCAGAATGTCGGGCACGCCCAGCGGGTCTGGGTTCGGGCTGGCCCCCAGGCGCTTTTCCACATAGCGCACACAGTCGTAGCCGAAGTAACCGACCAGGCCGCCATTGAAACGTGGCAGGCCGGGAATGTCGGCGACCTTGTAGCGTTCCTTGAACGTCTCGACAAAGGCCAGCGGGTCTTCGACATCGTGGCGTTCAACCTCGACACCGTCCTGCAGGATGCTGACGTGATAGCCGTGCACCCGCATCACCGTCCGCGAGGGCAGGCCGATCATCGAGTAACGGCCCCATTTCTCGCCGCCCTGCACCGATTCGAGCAGGTACGAGTTGGCCTGGTCGGCCAGCTTCAGGTAGATCGACAGCGGTGTATCGAAGTCGGCCAGGGTTTCGCAGGCCAGGGGAATGCGGTTATAGCCGGCAGCAGCCAGGCGCAGGAATTCTTCGTGGTTCATGAGTAGCCTCGTGGCAAGCAGCAATGGGTCAGGCAAACGGACGGGCCGGCACGTGCCGGCAGGCTGAAGTCAGGCGCGCCAACGCCAACGGGCCAAGGCCTTGATGACTTTCATCCAGAATTTGCCAGTAACCGCCACGGTGGACTCTCTGTCTGCTGAGGCTTGAAGGTCCGCCAACGTTATCCCAGTGGCCGGGTCTGCGCAACCGGGCAGCAATGCACGCAAATCGTCGATCACCAGGCTTGGCGACTCGTCCTTGATGGGCCGGCCATGGTTGTAGCCGTAGGTCAGCCCCACGCACTGAACCCCGGCCGCCTTGGCCGCTTGCACGTCGCTGCGCGAGTCGCCGACAAACAGCGACTGTTGCGGGCTCACGCCCGCCATTTGCATGACGAACAGCAGCGCCGCCGGGTCGGGCTTTTTCTGCGGCAGGGTGTCACCACCGATGATCCAGCGGAAATACCGGCCGATCTTCATCTGGTCCAGCAAGGGCGCGACGAAGCGCTCCGGCTTGTTGGTGATCAAGGCCATTTCCACGCCCTGCTTGTGCAGCCAGCGCAGGGTGTCCTTGACCCCGGGGTAAACCACGGTGAGCTCGTGGCTTTCGGCGTAGGCTTCCATGAACAGCGCCAAGCCCTGTTCAGCCAGCGCATCGTCCACGGTTTCATGCTCGATGCCACCGGCCAGGGCGCGGCGCACAAGCACCTGGGCGCCATTGCCGACCCATTGGCGTACCGCCTCAAGGCCAGCAGGCGGGCGCCCCAGTTCGAGCAGCATGCGGTCCACGGCGGCGGCCAGATCTGGCACGGAATCGATCAGGGTACCGTCCAGATCGAACATCACCAGCCTGGGGAGCGTCCCCGGAAACAGCTGCTCGAAGCCACTCATGGGCGAGCCTGGGCCAGTTCGGCGCGCATTTTGGCGATGACTTCCTGGTAGTCCGGGGCATTGAAGATCGCCGAGCCGGCCACGAACGTGTCGGCGCCAGCGGCAGCGATCTCGCGGATGTTGTTGACGTTGACGCCACCGTCGATTTCCAGGCGGATATCCCGGCCACTGGCGTCGATCAACGCACGCGCTTCACGCAACTTGTCGAGTGTGCCAGGGATGAACTTCTGCCCGCCGAAACCCGGGTTGACGCTCATCAGCAGCACCATGTCGATCTTGTCCATGACGTACTTCAAGGCGTCCAGGCTGGTGGCCGGGTTGAACACCAGCCCGGCCTTGCAGCCGCCGTCCTTGATCAGTTGCAGCGAACGGTCAATGTGCTGCGAAGCTTCCGGGTGGAAGGTGATGTAGGTGGCGCCGGCTTCGATGAAGTCGCCGATGATGCGATCGACCGGGCTGACCATCAGGTGCACATCGATCGGGGCGGTGACGCCATACTTGCGCAGGGCAGTGCACACCATCGGGCCGATGGTCAGGTTGGGAACGTAGTGGTTGTCCATGACATCGAAGTGGACGATGTCGGCACCCGCCGCCAGTACCTTGTCGACATCCTCGCCCAAGCGGGCGAAATCGGCAGAAAGAATGGAGGGGGCAATAGCGTAGGGCTGCATGGCGCACCTGTTGGCAGAATCACGGTGGCGCGCATTGTAACTCAGGGAAAGGGGTGAAGGCTGATTGGTATCAATGGGTGTCGACCAGTGACCAAAAGCCTTGTAGTGCCTGTACGGGCCCTATCGCCGGCAAGCCGGCTCCCACATGGGATCTCCACAGGTTTCTGCATCGCATGACTCTTGTGCAGAACACTGTGGGAGCCAGCTTGCCGGCGATAAGGCCCGTACAGCTACTGGAAAATCAGGCAGGCTGCTGGGTTCTCAGCTTCTCGCTACGCCCGCGCAGCCACTCCAGGGTCAGCAGCAGGATCACCGAAAACGCAATCAGCAACGTCGCCGCGGCAGCGATGGTCGGGCTCAGGTTCTCGCGAATACCGCTGAACATCTGCCGCGGCAGGGTCGCCTGCTCCGGGCCGGCGAGGAACAGGGTCACCACGACCTCATCGAACGACGTGGCAAAGGCGAACAGCGCCCCCGAAATCACCCCGGGGGCGATCAACGGCAGGGTCACCCGGCGGAAGGTCAGCAGGGGCGAAGCGCCCAGGCTGGCTGCCGCGCGCACCAGATTGTAGTTGAAGCCCTGCAAGGTTGCCGACACCGTGATGATGACGAACGGCACGCCCAGCACCGCATGCACCAGAATCAGCGAGGTGAAGCTGTTGCCCATGCCCAGCGGGGCAAAGAACAGATAGCTGGCCACCCCGATGATCACCACCGGCACCACCATCGGCGAAATCACCAGTGCCATCACCAGCGACTTGCCGGGAAAGTCCCCGCGGGTCAGGCCGATGGCCGCCAACGTGCCGAACACCATGGCCAGCACCGTGGCCGCAGGGGCAACGATGATGCTGTTCTTCAGCGCCCGCATCCATTCGGCCGAGTTGAAGAAGTCCTGGTACCACTGCAGCGAGAAGCCCTGCAACGGGTACACCAGGAAGCTGCCACTGTTGAACGACAACGGCACGATCACCAGCACCGGCAAGATCAGGAACAGCAGGATCAGGCCGCAAAGAATGCGCAGGCTGTAGAACCACACCCGCTCCACGGGCGACATGTAAGGGCTCAGCATGACAAGGCTCCTCAGCTCAGGCGCAGGCGGCTGGCGCCGACCAGCCAGCTATAGATCAGGTACAGCAGCACGGTCGCCAGCAGCAACAGCCCGCCCAGTGCGGTGGCCATGCCCCAGTTGATGCTGGTGTTGGTATAGAAGGCCACGAAGTAGCTGACCATCTGGTCGTTCGGGCTACCCAGCAGTGCCGGGGTGATGTAGTAACCAATGGCCAGGATGAACACCAACAGGCACCCGGCGCCGACACCGGCATAGGTTTGGGGGAAGTACACCCGCCAGAAGCTGGCGAACGGGTGACAGCCCAGCGAAATCGCCGCGCGCATGTAGCTTGGCGAAATGCCTTTCATCACGCTGTACAGCGGCAGGATCATGAACGGCAGCAGAATGTGCACCATCGAGATGTACACGCCGGTGCGGTTGAACACCAATTCCAGCGGCTGGTCGATGATGCCCATGGCCATCAGCGCACTGTTGATCAGCCCGCCCGACTGCAGTAATACGATCCACGCTGCCACCCGCACCAGGATCGAAGTCCAGAACGGCAGCAACACCAGAATCATCAACAGGTTGCTCTGCCGGGTCGGCAGGTTGGCCAGCAGGTACGCCAGCGGGTAGGCCAGCACCAGGCAAATGGCGGTAATCACCACACCCATCCACAGGGTGCGGGCAAAGATATCCAGGTAAATGGCCTGGTCCGGGGTAGCCTTGGCCAGTTCGCCAAGGTCATCGATACGGTGGTCCAGCGAAGCCAGCAGGTAGAATGAGGTCAGCGTGCTGGTGTTGCGGCGGATCGCCTGCCAGTAGGCCGGGTCGCCCCAACGTTCGTCCAGGGCCTGCAGGGCATCCTTGTAAGAGGCGGGCTCGGTCTTGAACGGCAATGCGCGCGCCGTCTTGGCCAGCAGGCTGCGGTAGCCGGCCAGTTCCATGTTCAGGCGTTTGGACAGGTCGCCCAGGGTCTGGTTCTTGCGCGACTCGGCCAGGTCCTGGCTCAGCGCCTTGTACACGTCCTCGCCAGGCAGGCTCTTGCCGTCCCACTGGCTGATGACGTCGACCGTGCGCGGCAGGCCACCGACCACCTCCGGGTTGCCGACGCTCTTGTACAGCAGCGCCGCGATCGGCACCAGGAACACCAGCAGAAGGAACAGCGCCAGCGGCGCGATCAGCGCTTGCGCCTTCCAGCGGTTGACCCGCTCGGCATGCTTGAGGCGCTGCTTCAGACTTTGACCTGCGCCTTCTTTGAGTGGCACTGCAATGGCCATGGCAAACTCCGCGATACGAACTGAAATTGGGGCCGCATAGCGGCCCCCTTACGCTGGTCGGTTACTTCTTCGCCGCCCAGGCGTTGAAGCGTTGCTCCAGCTGCTCGCTGTTGTCGGCCCAGAAGGCCACGTCGATTTGCACCTGGTTGGCAATGTTCTCAGGCGTGGTCGGCATGTCTTTCTTCACCTCGTCCGACAGCAGGCTCACGGCCTTGGAATTGGCCGGGCCGTAGGCGATGTTCTCGGAGTAGATCTTCTGCTGCTCAGGCTGCACGCTGAAGGCGATGAATTTCTTCGCCTGGTCGGCATCCTTGGCACCTTTCGGGATGGCCCAGGCATCGAAGTCATAGATGCCGCCATTCCACACTACCTTGAGGTTGCTCTCCTTCTGCACCGCCGCGATGCGGCCGTTATAGGCCGAGCTCATGACCACGTCACCCGAGGCCAGGTACTGAGGTGGCTGGGCACCTGCTTCCCACCACTGGATGCTTGGTTTGAGCTCGTCGAGCTTCTTGAAGGCGCGGTCAACGCCCTCCTTGGTACCCAGCACCTGGTAAACGTCCTTGGGCGCCACACCGTCGGCCATCAGGGCGAATTCCAGGGTGTACTTGGCACCCTTGCGCAAGCCGCGCTTGCCAGGGAATTTCTTGGTGTCCCAGAAGTCGGCCCAGCTGGTCGGCGCGGTCTTGAGCTTGTCCGCGTTGTAGGCCAATACCGTGGACCAGACGAAGAAGCCCACGCCACAAGGCTGGATGGCGCCCGGCACGTAATCGGCTTCATTGCCGAACAGAGCGGGGTCGAGCTCTTCGAACATGCCCTCGTCACAGCCGCGGGCCAGCTCTGGCGACTCTACCTCCACCAAGTTCCACGACACGCTCTTGGTATCGACCATGGCTTTGACCTTGGCCATTTCGCCGTTGTACTCGCCTGCGACGATCTTGCCATGCCCGGCCTTTTCCCACGGCTCATAGAACGCCTTGACCTGGGCGGCCTTGTTGGCACCGCCGAACGAGACCACGGTGAGGTCTGCGGCCATGGCCTGGCCAGCGGTGAACAGCCCCAGGGCCAGGGCGGTCAGTTTCAACTGCTTACGCATTCTTGTTCTCTCCACAGTACAGGGTTGGTGAAGCAATCCATCAATGGGCTTCGGCAATCGGATCGAGCGCGCGGGCGTGCTCCACCTCCCAGCCCAGCGGTACCACATCGCCCACGGCCAGGGCCGGGTCGAGTTCGGCAATGGGCTGTTTCACGAAGAAATCGCCCTTGCCGCAAACTTCCAGGCGCACCCGCACGTGGTCGCCCAGGTAGATGAATTCCGCCACCCGGCCCGAGAAGCGGTTCGCGCAGCTTTCGCTGTGGCCGTTCAGGCGTACCCGCTCGGGGCGGATTGACAGGGTGACCGGTTCGCCGGCCTGGCCGACATTCACTGCCAGTGCCTCGACCCGCTCACCGCGCGGCAGCTGCACCTGGCAGCGCTTGCCGTCGCTGGCCAGCAGCGTGCCGTTGAGGCGGTTGTTCTCGCCGATGAAATTGGCGACGAAGGTGTTGCAGGGTTCCTCGTACAGCGTGCGCGGGTCGGCGATCTGCTGGATCTCACCCTGGTGGAACACCGCCACCCGGTCAGACATGGTCAGCGCTTCGCCCTGATCGTGGGTCACGTACACCACGGTCACCCCCAGGCGCTGATGAATGTGCTTGATCTCCATCTGCATGTGCTCACGCAGCTGCTTGTCCAGTGCCCCGAGCGGCTCGTCCATCAGCACCAACTGGGGCTCGAACACCAGCGCCCGGGCCAACGCCACGCGCTGTTGCTGGCCGCCAGAAAGCTGGCCGGGGTAGCGCTTGGCAAAGGCATCCAGTTGCACCATGTTCAGCACGCGCTTGACCCGTTCGCTGATATCGGTCTTGCTCAAATTGCGCACGGTCAGCGGGAAGGCCAGGTTTTCCGCAACCGTCATGTGCGGGAACAGCGCATAGTTCTGGAACACCATGCCGATATCACGCTTGTGCGGCGGTACATTGTTGATCGAGCGCCCGGCGAGCTGGATTTCCCCGGCGGTGGGGGTTTCGAACCCCGCCAGCATCATCAGGCTGGTGGTCTTGCCCGAACCAGAAGGGCCAAGCAGGGTGAGGAATTCGCCCTTGCGGATATCCAGGTTAAGGTCTTTGACGATCAGCGACTCGCCGTCGTAGCTCTTCTGCACACCACGGAAGCTGACCAGCGTTTCGCTGGTTGCAGCGTTCGACTTCGCCTCGCTCATGCCTGCACCTTCTTGTTGGATGACTGCGTGGGCAAAGCGTAAAAGAGGCGCAAGCGCCGGAAAATCGGGGGTGCTGAGAGAATGCCATCATCCGGATGGAAGATTTGATGTAGGGATTGCCCTACAAGGATGGCGCTTTCAGAACAGCCTCGCCTCTGCGGGGCTGCGTTGTGTCGCGATGGTGCGCGCAGCGGCCCCAGAATTCCCGCTGCACCGCAGATACCGCCGGGGTCGCAATCAGACCAGCTTGTGCTCCATGGCGTACTTCACAAGCTCCGCCAGCGAGTTCACCTTCAGCTTCTGCATCAACCGCGCCTTGTGTGTACTGATGGTCTTGCTCGACAGCGCCAGTTGCTGGGCAATGTCATTGACGTTGGCGCCCTGGGCCAGGCGCTCGAACACGGAAAACTCCCGCTCCGAGAGCAGGGTGTGCAACGGCCGCGACTCGGTCAGGCCCACTTCGAACACCATGCGGTCAGCCAACGCCGGGTCGATATAGCGCCCGCCAGCAGCCACCCGGCGAATCGCCGTCAGCAGTAGCGCCGGGTCGCTGTCCTTGGTGGCATAGCCCGCCGCACCGGCCTTCAGCGCCCGCGCGGCCATTTGCGCCTCGTCATGCATCGACAGCATCAGGATCGCCGGCGCGTCGAGCAGCGCGCGAATCCGCGGGATCGCCTCCAGCCCGCTCACGCCCGGCATCGAGATATCCAGCAGTACCACTTCGCACGGCGTATGCCGCAGGGTCTCGAGCAACTGCTCGCCATTCCCGGCCTCCCCCACCACCTGCATGTCCTTGGCCAGGCCAATCAGCTGCTTGATGCCTTCACGGACAATGGTGTGGTCTTCGGCCACCAGCACTCGAATCACGTTTGCTCTCCTACTCCAACGGTATGGCCACGCTCAGGCTGGTGCCCTCGCCCGGCTGACTGTCCAGCACCATGCTGCCGCCCAACATCAGTACCCGCTCGCGTACGCCGACCAGGCCAAACGAGGTGGGCCGGGCCTGCTCACGGCAAAAGCCCTGGCCATCATCACTGACTGTCAGGCGTAACTGCCCGCCCTGATGAACCAGCTCGATTTCCACGCTGTGCGCCTGGGCATGGCGCATCACATTGGTCAACGCCTCCTGCAGAATGCGAAACAGCCCGGTGGCCTTGGCGTCACTCAATGCTGGCAGATTATCCGGTACCTGCACCAGGCAGGGGATTTGCGTACGGGCTTCGAAACGCCTGGCCTGCCACTCGATGGCCGAGGCGATGCCCGCGTCGAGAATCGGCGGGCGCAGGGCAGTGGCCACATCACGCACCAACTGGAACAACTGGGCGATCAAGCGCTTCATGCTGGCCAGGCGCTCGTTAAGCCCTGGGTCGAGCTCGGCAAACGCCAGCTCGCACATTGACACTTCCAGCTTGAGCACGGTCAGCATCTGCCCCAGCTCATCATGCACTTCGCGGGCGATACGGGCCTTCTCTTCCTCACGCACGCTTTCCAAGTGGGCCGACAGCTCGCGCAGCTGCTCCTGGGACTTGGCCAGCGCCAGTTCGGCGCGCTTGCCCTGGGTGATATCCCACACCACGCCGTCCCATACCACCTGACCGTTGCCCAGGTGTCGGGTACTGGCCTTGATGTCGGCCCAGCGCTGTTCCCCCTGGCGGGTGAGAATACGCCCCTGCCAGGACCAGTCCTGGTCGCTGGCCAGGGCCAGGTCCTGGACCCGATGGTAATCGGCGCGGTCATCGGGGTGTACCAGGTTGCGCAGGCCCATTTGCGGGTGCTGGATCTCGCTGGGCGTATACCCGACCAGAGCCTCGCTGCCTTCACTGATATAGGGGAACTCCAGCTCGCCCTCGGCCGGGTCCCGCTCCAGGCGGAACACCAGCCCCGGCACGTTGCCGGCAATGCCCTTTAGCCGCGCCTCGCTTTCGCGTAAAGCCGCCAAGGCCCGGTGCCGTTCGGTAACGTCGGCCAGGTACACCACCAGGTACTCCGAGTCGCGAAAGCGCAAGAAGCTCAACGACAGCTCGACCGGCAGCAAGCTGTGGTCCGCGCGCTTACACTGCGCTTCGAACTGGCCTACACCGCCAGCCCCGGCGCGGGCGCCTTTCCACAGCTCCAGCCAGCGGTCCATGGTCAGGCTCGGCTCGAAGTCGCTCAGCGGCCGCTCCAGAAGCTCGCCTTCGGCATAACCGAGCATGCGTTCAGCGGCGTGGTTGGCGTACCGGACATGGCTGTCCCAGTTGACCCACAGAATACCCACCGTACTCTGGTCAATCGCGAACTGGCTCAGGCGCAGGGCCTCTTCACGCACCTGGCGCTCCACCAGGCTTTCCCGCGCAGCCAGCAGGCTACGCTCCAGTTGGCGCTGTTGCCGGCGTTGCCACACCAGGGTAGCCAGGGCGCACAGCAGCAGCAGGCCGAACAGCAGCGCCAGGTTCTGCCAGAAACCCGGCGACTCGCTCAGGCGGGGGTACTTGGGCTGCAACCAGCGCTGGTGCAGTTGCTCCAGCTCCTTGGCAGGAAGGGCCTGCAAGCCTTGTTCGAGCACATCGGCCAACACCGGCCAGTCACGCCGCGAGCCCAGCCGCAGCAACTGCGGCAGGCCAATATCGCCCACCACGGCCAGCTCACCGAACTCGCTCTCGCGTGACAGGCGGCTGAGTTGCGCCTCGTCCAGCACGGCGAAGCTGGCCTGGCCGCCCACCACCAGCTGTAGGGCCTCGCGCTCGCTGGGCACCCCCTGCAGGTTCAGGTTGCTGTAGTTACCACGCAAGTACTCTGCCAGTTGGCTGGGCATGCGCACGGCCACGCGCTGCTCGCGGTCGAGCTTTTCCAGCTCCATCGCCATGGCCCCAGTGCGTGGCCCTACCACCAATTGCGGCACACGCATGTACGGGTCGCTGAATAACCACAGGCGCAGGCTGGCCGGGGTCTGGGTAAGGCCGGGAGCGAAGTCGATTTCGCCGTTCTGCAGGGCATGCTCCAGGCTGGCCTGGTCACTGAAATGGCGCCAGGTCAGGTCCAGGCGCAGCACGTGTGCCAGGTTGCTGACCAATTCAACGTTGGCACCGTACAACTGCTGCAGGCGCCGGTCGAACTGAGCATAGGGTGCTTGCAGCACCAGGCCCACACGCAGGCTGCGGTGCGCGTCCAACCACTGCTGCTGGGCCGGCTCGAGCGCAACAGTGGCCGGCGCCTCGGGCCGGGCAAATGCAATCAAGGGCAGCCACAAGCAGCCGATAACCAACAGGCGACGCACTCGCTTCATCTATACGCTCGTTTTGGCAAGGCGGCCATGCAGCATGGCCGTCACGGGCAAATACTATTAGGCTGCCGGTATCATTCTGGCCTTGGGTTGACGCATGTCCACACTTTATCGCACGACGCTGGCAATGTGCTGCCTGGCTTCGATCCTTCCACTCGGCGCCTTGGCCGCCGATGCCGAAACACCGCCGGCTGCCAATACGGCACCGGCAGCCGAGACACCGCGCCCGCCGCTGCTCGAGCGCAGCCAAGAGGATGCCCTGGCACTCGAGCGGCTGGTACCCAAGGCCGAGCAACAGACGCTACAGGCAGGTGCCGACAGCTTCCTGGCGTTGTGGAAGCCGGCCAACGACAGTGATCCGCAAGGTGCCGTGATCATCGTGCCGGGTGCCGGCGAAAACGCCGACTGGCCAAATGCCGTTGGCCCGCTGCGGCAAAAATTCCCGGATGTCGGCTGGCACAGCCTGAGCATAAGCATGCCTGACCTGCTCGCCGACAGCCCGCAAGCCCGGGTAGAAGCCAAGCCCAAGGCCGCAACGGACCAAGCCCAGGGTGAGCGTGCACCGGTCAAGGATGTGCCAGCCGACGCCAATGCCAATGTCGCCCAGGCCACCGCCGCCGATGCCGACACCGCAGAAAGCACCGATGCCGAACTGGCCAGCGAACAGAGCGACCCGGCCGATGCCGAGCGGATTTTCGCCCGCCTGGATGCCGCCGTGGCGTTTGCCCAACAGCGCAATGCCCGCAGCATCGTGCTGATCGGTCATGGCAGCGGTGCGTACTGGGCAGCCCGCTACCTGAGCGAAAAACAGCCGCCGCAGGTGCACAGGCTGGTCATGGTGGCGGCGCAGACGCCGGCGCGCGTGGAGCATGACCTGGAAAGCCTGGCGCCGACGTTGAAGGTGCCCACCGCCGACATCTACTACGCCACCCGCAGTGCTGACCGCAGCGCCGCCGCGCTGCGCTTGCAGGCCAGCAAGCGGCAGAAAGACAGCCAGTACCGGCAGTTGTCGCTGATCGCCATGCCAGGCAACCAGGCCGCCGAGCAAGAGCAGTTGTTCCGCCGCGTGCGAGGCTGGATGAACCCGCAAGGGTAAGGTTGCCCCCACAGGTAGGCCACAATACTCAGGCGTTGTGTATTACCTGTGGGAGCGGGCGTGCCCGCGAAGAATCCAGCGCGGTGGCTGGCACCGGCTACGCCGGTGTTCGCGGCGGTTCGACATGCCCGCTCCCACAAGGCCCCTGCTAAATCAATAAGTAATGCATTGTTCTATGAGGGCTGGCTTGCCGGCGATGAGGCCCTCAAAGGCCCCGGCGCTTGCGGATCATGGCATAGGCCTGGTGCAACTCGCGCGTGCGCTCGGTCGCTTCACGCACCTGTGCCTCGCTGGCGCCGGTGCCTGCCAGTTTGTCCGGGTGATGCCGGCTGACCAGCCGGCGATACGCCTGCTTGACCTTGTCAGCTTCGGTGTCCGCCTCTACCGCCAGCAAGCGCAACGCCGCCGCATAGGTCATGGCCAGCCCTTGCGGCCGGGCAGCCCTGCGCGGCTCGTATTCCACCGACATGGCCTGCACCTGGCGGCGGCTCAGGCCCAGCTTCTGCCCCCAGTCCAGCAGCAGCTCACGCTCCTTGTTGCCCATCTTGCCGTCGGCCCAGACCATGCGCCAACAGGCGCGCAAGGTGCCTTCGGCCGCATGCGGCTGTTCGCGAATCCGCCGCAAGTGGCCGCCTAGCCGGTCCTTGCCGGCCTTGCCACGGTTGAACGCCTTGATCGCGCGCAAACGGGCCGGCTCCGCCAGGTCCAGCCGCGACATTTCCTGGCGCGCCTGCTGGATGTGCTGCTCGGCCACCCGGCCATCGCTCTTGGCCAGGCGCCCCAGCATCACGAACAGCAACTCTTCGTCAGCCAGCGCCGGGCGCCCGCTGAGGCGGTCGCGCATGTCATCCCAGCCCTGCAGGCGCAAGCGGCGGTCGAGGGCCTGGCCGAGCAGCAGCCCCAACAGCGCCCCGGGGATATTGGCCACGGCAAAGCCCGCGCCAGCGCCAATCAGTGTGCCTGGCCACCACATGTCAGGCGCGCTCGCCGATCAGCCGCTCGGCCTCGGCCAGCCGCTCGAGCGTGCCGACATCCACCCACTGCCCGCGGTAGTGCTCGCCCGTGACCTGGCCAGCCGCCATGGCCTGGCGCAACAACGGCGCCAGTTTGAAGGCACCAGCCTGGCAACCCGCGAACAGCGCCGGGTGCAGGACCGAGATACCACTGAACGTCAGCGTACCCGGCGCGTCATCGCCATCGACCACCTGCCCGCCCGCCAGGCGGAAGTCGCCACGGCCATGGTGGCCAGGGTTATCGACCAGCACCAGGTGCGCCAGGCCTTGCAGGGGGGCCTGTAGGCGGGTGAAGTCGTAGTCGGTCCAGACATCGCCGTTCACCAGCAGGAAGGGAGCATCGCCCAGCAAGGGCAGCGCCTTGAAGATACCGCCGCCGGTTTCCAGCGGCTCACCCTCCGGCGAGTAGCAAATGCGCAGGCCGAAGCGGCCGCCATCGCCCAGGTGCTCTTCGATCTGCTGGCCGAGCCAGGCATGGTTGATCACCACTTCACGGACACCCGCAGCCGCCAGCGCACGCAGGTGGTATTCGATCAGCGGCTGGCCGGCGACCGGAACCAACGGTTTGGGTGTGTGCAGCGTCAGCGGGCGCATGCGTTCACCCTTCCCCGCCGCCAGGATCATTGCCTTCATGCATGCGCTCCGGCTTGCAGCTCGGCAATCAGCTCACCCAGCTCCGCCAATTCGGGCCGGCGACCGATCACTTCTTCTATATAGGCGAAGAAACGCGGCACGTCGCCCAGGTAGCGCGGCTTGCCGTCGCGGTGGCAGATACGGGCAAAGATGCCGATCACCTTCAAATGGCGCTGCACGCCCATCAGGTCGCTGGCACGCTGGAACGCCTCGAACTGCGCATGCACCGGGATATCGGCCGCCAGTGCCTGCTGCCAGTAGGCACGCAACCAGCCTTCGACGCGCGACTGTGGCCAGCTGAGGAAGGCATCCTTGAACAGGCAGGTAATGTCGTAGGTGACCGGGCCGTATACCGCATCCTGGAAGTCCAGCACGCCAGGGTTCGGGGTGCTCTGCATCAGGTTGCGCGGCATGTAGTCGCGGTGCACCAGCACCTTCGGCTGGGCCAGGGCGCTGTCGATCAACAGCTGGCTGACACGCTGCCAGGCGGCTTTCTGGCTATCGCTGAGGGCCAAACCAAGCTCGCGCCCTACGTACCATTCCGGGAACAGTTCAACCTCGCGGCGCAGCAGGGCGTCGTCGTAGCTCGGCAACTGGGCGTCCATCGGCAGGCGCTGGAACTTCAGCAACGCCTCGATGGCGTCGGCGAACAGGCTGTCGGCATTGTCGGCATCAATGATATCCAGGTATGTCTGGTGACCCAGGTCACCCAGCAGCAGGAACCCACGCTCCAGGTCCTGGGCGTGGATCTGCGGCACATTCACATCGGCGCTGGCCAGCAGGTGGTCGATGGCGACGAACGGTCGGCAGTTCTCCTGCGGCGGGGGCGCGTCCATGACCACGAAGCTGTGCCCAGCCCCCTGCCAGCGGAAGTAACGGCGGAAGCTGGCATCGCTGCTGGCCGCGGTCAGGCGGCCTTCGGGCACCTCGCCCCAAGCCTTGCTGCGGAAAAGATCATCGAGCTGCTCGGCGAGCCAGACCGTCAGCTGTTGCAGGCGTACATCGTGTTCAGGCATTACAAGGGTCTCCGACGGCCCTAGCCGTCAAGCGGGTCATGCTTTATTATCCAGCATCTTTTTCAGACCATCGAGAGGCGTGCGGCCCCACACGCGGGCAGATGGCACGCAGGAAGCCCGGACTAATAAGATGGCATTGAAATCCCCCGCGTTTCGTAGAAAGTTTCCGTTGCTGGTCACCGGCGGTCTGCTGGCCCTGCAACCTCTGGCCACATCGTACGTGGTGGCAGCCGAGCAGTTTGACTGCCAAGTGTCCGCCGCCGGCGGCTGGGACTGCAAGCCCAAGACCCCAGCCAGCAACCTGCCGCCACGCCCGGTGCACGAAGGTGCCGCCGTCAGCGGCGGCACCGAAGCCGCGAGCGAAGGCGAAACTGCGGACCGGCCGATGCTGGTCACCGAGGCCAAAGGCCGCGGCCTGAAGTCGCGCAGCGAAGACTACAGCCACCTCGACTGGGTGCCGCGTGAGAAGCTCACTGCCGCACAGCTGGCCGAAACCGGCCCGTACTGCGGTGGCGCCTACATCGAGCCGACTCGCCCAGGCATGGCCGACACCACGCCCAAGGACGAGTCGCCGACCTACATCAATGCCAAGGTGTCCAAGTACCAGCAGGAGCAGCAGATCGCTACCCTCGCCGGTGACGTGGTCATGCGCCAGGGCAGCATGCAGGCCGAAGCGGACGAAGCCAACCTGTACCAGGCCGAAAACCGTGGCGAGCTCAAAGGCAACGTCAAGATCCGTGACAACGGCTCGCTGGTAGTCGGTGACCAGGCACAGATTCAGCTCGACACGGGCGAAGCCCAGGTCGACAACGCCGAATACGTGATGCACAAGTCGCATATCCGTGGCAGCGCCCTGTACGCCAAGCGTGGCGAAAACGCCATCATCCGTCTCAAGGACGGTACGTACACCACCTGCGAACCGGGCAGCAACGCCTGGCAGCTGAAGGGCAACAACATCACCCTGAACCCGGCCACCGGCTTCGGCACCGCGACCAACGTCACCCTGCGGGTCAAGGATTTCCCGGTGTTCTACACACCGTACATCTACTTCCCGATCGACGATCGTCGCCAGTCCGGTTTCCTGCCACCTTCGTTCAGCAGCAGCAGCGACACCGGCTTCATGCTGGTCACGCCGTACTACTTCAACCTGGCGCCGAACTACGATGCCACGTTGTACCCGCGCTACATGACCAAGCGCGGCTTGCTGATGGAAGGCGAGTTCCGCTATCTGACCAAGTCCAGCGAAGGCCAGTTCGGCGGCGCGTACCTGAACGACAAGAACGACGACCGCAAAGACCAGACGGACTACAAAGACCAGCGCTGGATGGTCAACTGGCAGCACAAGGGTGGCCTGGACGAACGCCTGATGACCGAGGTGGACTACACCGACATCAGCGACCCGTTCTACTTCCAGGACCTGGAATCCGACCAGATCGGCGTGGAAAGCCGCGACGTGCTGAACCAGCAGGGCGCGCTGACCTACCGTGGTGACAGCTACACCGCGCGCCTGAACGTGCATGCCTACGAAATGGCAACCATTTCGCAGATCACGCCGTATGACCGCCTACCGCAGCTGACCCTCAACGGTACCCTGCCATTCCAACCAGGCGGCCTGAACCTGGGTTACGAGACCGAAGCGGTACGCTTTGAACGTGACCTGAAGAATGACTTTGTCCGCGACAAAGACGGCAACCCGGACTTCTCGGCCGGGGCAGCAGGTCGTCGCCTTGATCAGAACATTCAAGGCATCGAGCGGGCCAACGGCACGCGCCTGAATGTGGCACCGTCCATCAGCTACCCGATGACAGCCAGCTACGGGTTCCTGACGCCCAAGCTGAAATATGCCTACACCCAGTACGACCTGGACCTCGACAGCAAAGGCAAGGCCGATGCGATCGCACTGGAAGCTGCAAACCCAGCCGCCTACGGCAGCTACGACAGCTCTGTAAGCCGCGATGTACCGGTCTTCAGCGTCGACAGCGGCCTGTACTTCGACCGCAATACCTCGTTGTTCGGCAACAACTACCGTCAAACCCTCGAACCGCGCATGTTCTACCTCTACGTCCCGTACAAGGACCAGAAGGACATACCGCTGTTCGATACGGGCGAAACCCTGTTCAGCTACGATTCGCTGTTCCGCGACAACCGCTTCAGCGGCACCGACCGCATCGGCGACGAGAACAAGCTGTCGCTGGGTGTCACCACCCGCTGGATCGAAGACAACGGCTTCGAGCGCCAGAACTTCAGCATCGGCCAGGCCTACTACTTCAAAGACCGCAAGGTACAGTTGCCGGGTATCGACTACCGCACCCGCAAAGACTCGCAGTCGGACGTGTCGCCGTACGCCCTGGTGTACAACTACTACTTCAACCGCGACTGGCGCTTCAATTCGGACTTCAACTGGGACCCGGACAGCCGCAGCACCCGCTCGGGCAGCGCGATGTTCCACTACCAGCCTGAAGACAACCCGAACAAGATCGTCAACCTCGGCTACCGCTACCGTAACGACACCATCGCCTACGACTCGACGACGGGTACCTGGAAGGTGGGCGGCGGTGACTATGGCAACCCAGGCGATCCGAACTACATCAAGGATTACTACAAAATCCAGCAGCACGATTTCTCGGTCATCTGGCCGATCGTGCCGCAGTGGAGCGTGATTGCCCGCTGGCAGCATGACTACAACCGCAACCGCACCCTGGAAGCCATGGGTGGTTTCGAATACGACAACTGCTGCTGGAAGCTGCGTCTGGTCAACCGGTACTGGATCGACTACGACGATTTCAGCCAGGCCCTTCCGCAGAACGAAAAAGGCGACCACGGTGTCTTCCTTCAGATCGTCCTGAAAGGCCTCGGTGGTGTAGTTGGCAACAAGGTCGAATCTTTCCTCGACCAAGGCATTCAAGGTTACCGTGAACGTGAAGACCAAGCTTATTGATCGACTGCGCCCAGTGCTGCTGGGCGTCGCTTTGCTGAGTGGCGCGGTGCATGCCGCGGTACAGCCGCTTGATCGCGTGGTGGCCATCGTCGACAACGACGTGGTCATGCAAAGCCAGCTGGACCAGCGCGTGCATGAGGTTCAGCAAACCATCGCCAAGCGCGGCGGCAGCGTGCCGCCCGCCGGCGCCCTGGAACAGCAGGTACTGGAACGCCTGATCGTCGAAAACCTGCAACTGCAGATTGGCGAACGCTCCGGCATTCGCATCACCGACGAAGAACTGAACCAGGCCATCGGCACCATTGCCCAGCGCAACGGTATGTCGCTGGACCAGTTCCGCGCGGCGTTGGCCCATGACGGCCTGTCGTTCGACGACGCCCGCGACCAGGTCAAGCGCGAGATGATCATCAGCCGCGTGCGCCAACGCCGCGTGGCCGAGCGCATCCAGGTGTCGGAGCAGGAAGTGAAGAACTTCCTCAACTCCGACATGGGCAAGATGCAGATGTCGGAAGAGTACCGCCTGGCCAACATCCTGATCCCCACCCCAGAAGCGGCCAACTCGGAAGACATCCAGAAGGCTGCACGCCAGGTGGGCGATGTGTACCAGCAACTCAAGCAAGGCGCGGACTTCGGCCAACTGGCCATCGCCCGTTCCGCCAGCGAAAACGCCCTGGAAGGCGGCGAAATGGGCTGGCGTAAAGCTGCCCAGCTGCCACCAGACTTCGCCAAGATGCTCAGCAGTATGCCGGTGGGTGAAATCACCCAGCCGATCCGCATCCCCAACGGCTTCATCATCCTCAAGCTGGAAGAGAAGCGTGGCGGCAGCGAGAACGTGCTGCGCGACGAAGTGCACGTGCGCCACATCCTGATCAAGCCAAGCGAGATCCGCAGCGACGCGGCCACCGAGCAGTTGGCCGAGCGCCTGTACGAACGCATAAAGAACGGCGAGGACTTCGCCGAACTGGCGAAGAGCTTCTCGGAAGACCCGGGTTCAGCGCTCAACGGCGGTGACCTCAACTGGGTCGACCCGAACAGCCTGGTACCGGAGTTCCGCGAGCAGATGGCCAACGCCCAGCAAGGCGTCGTGACCAAGCCGTTCAAAACCCAGTATGGCTGGCACGTGCTGGAAGTACTGGGCCGTCGGGCCACCGACAGCACCGAGCAGGCGCGTGAGCAACAGGCCCTGAACGTGCTGCGTAACCGCAAATACGACGAAGAGCTGCAAACCTGGCTGCGCCAGATCCGCGACGAAGCCTACGTTGAAATCAAGCTGCCTGGCGCCGACCAGGCCGCCCAGTGAAGCCCCTGCGCTTCGCCGTCACTCCCGGCGAGCCGGCCGGTATAGGTCCTGACCTGTGCCTGCTGCTCGCCGCAGACGCCCAGCCCCACCCCCTGATTGCCATCACCAGCCGTGACCTGCTCGCCGAGCGGGCCACCCAGCTGGGGCTGGCCGTCGACCTGTTGCCGGTTGCCCCGGGCCAATGGCCCGAGCAGCCAGCGCCAGCGGGCAGCCTGTATGTCTGGGATACCCCGCTGGCGGCCCCGGTCACGCCGGGCCAGCTCGACACGGCCAACGCCGCGTTCGTGCTGCAAACCCTGACCCGTGCTGGCCAAGGCTGCCTCGACGGGCACTTCGCCGGGATGATCACCGCCCCCGTTCACAAGGGTGTGATCAACGAGAGCGGCATCGCCTTTTCCGGGCACACCGAATTTCTCGCCGAACTGACGCGAACCGCACAAGTGGTGATGATGCTGGCTACCCGCGGCCTGCGCGTGGCCCTGGTTACCACCCACCTGCCGCTGCGGGACATCGCAGACGCCATCACTGCCGAGCGCGTCGAGCGGGTTACCCGCATCCTGCATGCGGACATGCGCGACAAGTTCGGCATCACCGCCCCACGCATCCTGGTGTGCGGCCTCAACCCGCATGCCGGTGAAGGCGGCCACTTGGGCCGCGAAGAAATCGACATCATCGAGCCGACCCTGGCCCGCCTGCGCGCCGAAGGCATGGACCTGCGCGGGCCGCTGCCGGCCGATACCCTGTTTACCCCCAAATATCTGGAGCACTGCGACGCGGTGCTGGCGATGTACCACGACCAAGGCCTGCCCGTACTCAAGTACAAGGGTTTTGGTGCGGCCGTGAACGTGACTTTGGGCCTGCCGATCATCCGTACCTCGGTTGACCACGGCACCGCCCTGGACCTGGCCGGCAGCGGCAAGGTCGACACCGGCAGCCTGCGTGTCGCGCTGGAAACCGCCTACCAGATGGCCGAGAACCGACCATGAACGAGCAATACCAACACCGGGCGCGCAAGCGCTTCGGCCAGAACTTCCTGCACGACGCCGGCATCATCGACCGCATCCTGCGCGCTATCCACGCCAAGCCTGGCGAGCACCTGCTGGAAATCGGCCCGGGCCAGGGCGCCCTCACCGAGGGCCTGCTGGGCAGCGGCGCGCAACTGGACGTGGTCGAGCTGGACAAAGACCTGGTGCCGATCCTGCAGCACAAGTTCGCTGACCGCAGCAATTTCCGCCTGCACCAGGGCGACGCGCTGAAGTTCGACTTCAACCAGCTGGGCGTCCCGCCGCGCAGCCTCAAGGTGGTGGGTAACCTGCCCTACAACATCTCCACGCCGCTGATCTTCCACCTGCTCAGCCATGCCGGGCTGATCCGGGACATGCACTTCATGCTGCAGAAGGAAGTGGTCGAGCGCATGGCCGCTGGCCCTGGCGGTGGTGATTGGGGGCGGTTGTCGATCATGGTGCAGTACCACTGCCGCGTGGAACACCTGTTCAACGTTGGCCCTGGGGCGTTCAACCCGCCACCGAAAGTGGATTCGGCCATCGTGCGGCTGGTGCCGCACGAAGTGCTGCCTCACCCGGCCAAAGATGCACAACTGCTGGAGCGGGTGGTGCGTGAAGCGTTCAACCAGCGCCGCAAGACACTGCGCAACACCATGAAGGGCCTGCTCGACAGCGCGGCCATCGAAGCGGCTGGCGTGGATGGCAGCCTGCGCCCGGAGCAGCTGGACCTGGCAGCCTTCGTGCGCCTGGCCGACCAGTTGGCCGATCAGCCCAAAGCCTGATTCAACCTGATCCGGCCTCTTCGCGGGCACGCCCGCTCCCACAGGTAAATCACCCCTCAAATGTGGTGGAATCCTGTGGGAGCGGGCTTGCCCGCGAAGAGGCCAGCACAGACAACACAAATCCCCCAGCCCTTCCACCGCTGGCCCTCCCCCCCGCCAATGGCCTAGACTGCATCATTGCGTCAGTTCGCCCAAGGCCCTTGCATGTCCGACCCCCGCTATCAAATCGACGTCAGCGTCGTGACCCGCTACCTCAAAGAGCAATCCGACCCGGAAAACAGTCGTTTCGCTTTCGCCTACACCATCACTGTGCAGAACAACGGCTCGCTGAAAGCCAAACTGCTGTCGCGCCACTGGCTGATCACCAACGGTGACGGCAAGGTCGAAGAAGTGCGCGGCGCCGGGGTGGTCGGCCAGCAGCCCAATATCGAGCCGGGCCAGAGCCACACCTACAGCAGCGGGGCTGTCATCAGCACCCGCGTAGGCATCATGCAGGGCAGCTACCAGATGTTTGCCGAAGACGGTAAACGTTTCGATGCCGAAATCGCCCCGTTTCGCCTGGCGGTGCCCGGGGCCCTGCACTAATGGCCACCTACGCCGTCGGCGACCTGCAGGGCTGCCTGCAGCCGCTCAAATGCCTGCTCGAACGGGTACGCTTCGATCCCGCCGTGGACCGCCTGTGGCTGGTGGGCGACCTGGTCAACCGCGGCCCCGAGTCGCTGCAAACGCTGCGTTTTCTGTACGCGATGCGCCAGTCCCTAGTTTGCGTGCTGGGTAACCACGACCTGCACCTGCTGGCGGCCTGGCACAACGTCGAGCGCCTGAAGAAAAGCGACACCTTGCGCGAGATCATCGAAGCGCCAGATGCGGACAAGTTGTTCGACTGGCTGCGCCAGCAAAAGCTGCTGCACTACGATGAGGCGCGGGGCGTTGCCATGGTTCATGCCGGCATCCCGCCGCAGTGGACGCTCGGGCAAGCCCTGAAGCTGGCAGACGAGGTGGAGCAGGTGCTGCGCGATGACACTCGCCTGAAGCTGTATCTGGATGGCATGTACGGCAACGAGCCGAACAAGTGGAGCAAGAACCTCACCGGTATCGAGCGCCTGCGGGTCATCACCAACTACTTCACGCGCATGCGCTTCTGCACCGCAGAAGGCAAACTCGACCTCAAAAGCAAGGAAGGCCTGGGCACCGCGCCCAAAGGCTACAAACCCTGGTTTGCCCACAAGGACCGCCGCTCGCGGCACGTGAAGATCATCTTCGGCCACTGGGCCGCCCTTGAAGGGCGCGTCGACCAGCCTGACGTCATCGCCCTGGACACCGGCTGCGTGTGGGGCGGCGCCATGACCCTGTACAACCTCGACAGCGGCCAATACCACCGCTGCGACTGCGCCGCCGACGGCACCCTGCGCCAGCCGGCACAACCCACTACACTCAATGACCACACCTGAAGGAAGTAGTACCCATGAGCGAATTCAAGCGCATCCCTCCCGAGCAGGCCTTGGAGCTTCGCAAGCAAGAAGGTGCGGTCGTGGTCGATATCCGTGACTCGCAAGCCTTTGCTGCCGGCCACATTACCGGCGCCCGGCATCTGGATAACCATTCGGTCGCCGAGTTCATCCGCAATGCCGACCTCGACGCCCCCACCCTGGTGGTCTGCTACCACGGCAACTCCAGCCAGAGCGCTGCCGCCTACCTGGTAGGCCAGGGCTTCTCCGACGTGTACAGCGTCGACGGTGGTTTTGAACTGTGGCGCACCACCTACCCGGCCGAGACAGCCCAAGGCGCTGCCGAATAAATTTTTTCATTTTTACTGCAGCCCGCGCCCTGCGCGGGCTTGCGGCTTACCTGACGAACGGTCGTTCGTAACTTCTGCACTCCTCGCCCCTTGACCTTGCAGATAACCAACTACGCTTAAGCTCAGGCCATCCAAAAAAGGGGAGAGCCGGTACACCGGCGTGCGGGTCATCGGTAGCGTAACAGGGTGTTCTGGGGGGTATACAGCAACTGGCGAACCCGGTTGCTTGCCAGCATCAGCTGACTGATCCGGCGTCGTCTCCACGTATCGAGCGAGGTGACGTCATGAGTATTTTTAGCCACTTCCAACAACGTTTCGAGTCAACGCGCCAGGAAGAACTCTCGCTGCAGGAGTACCTCGAGCTGTGCAAAGAGGATCGCAGTGCCTACGCATCGGCGGCCGAACGCCTGTTGCTGGCCATCGGTGAGCCAGAGCTGATCGACACCTCTACCAACTCCAGGCTGTCGCGCATTTTTTCCAACAAGGTGATCCGCCGCTATCCGGCCTTTGCCGACTTCCATGGCATGGAAGAGTGCATCGACCAGATCGTGTCCTACTTCCGCCACGCCGCCCAAGGCCTGGAGGAAAAGAAACAGATCCTCTATCTGCTGGGCCCGGTAGGTGGCGGTAAATCGTCGCTGGCGGAAAAACTCAAGCAGCTGATGGAGCGGGTACCGTTCTACGCCATCAAGGGCTCACCGGTGTTCGAATCGCCATTGGGCCTGTTCAACGCCACCGAAGACGGGGCCATTCTCGAGGAAGAGTTCGGCATCCCGCGGCGCTACCTCAACACCATCATGTCGCCCTGGGCAACCAAGCGGCTGCAGGAGTTCGGCGGCGATATTTCCAAATTCAAAGTGGTCAAGCTCTACCCTTCCATCCTCAACCAGATCGCCATCGCCAAGACCGAACCGGGCGACGAAAACAACCAGGACATCTCTGCCCTGGTGGGTAAGGTCGACATCCGCAAGCTCGAGGAATACCCACAGAACGACGCCGACGCCTACAGCTACTCGGGGGCTCTGTGCCGGGCCAACCAGGGCCTGATGGAATTCGTGGAAATGTTCAAGGCGCCGATCAAGGTCCTGCACCCCTTGCTCACCGCCACCCAGGAAGGTAACTACAACAGTACCGAAGGCCTTGGCGCCATACCGTACACGGGCATCCTGCTGGCGCACTCCAACGAATCGGAGTGGCACACCTTCCGTAACAACAAGAACAACGAAGCGTTCATTGACCGGATCTACATCGTCAAGGTGCCGTACTGCCTGCGCGTCAGCGACGAAATCAAGATCTACGACAAATTGCTGGTCAACAGTTCGCTGTCCAAGGCCCATTGCGCACCGGACACACTGAAGATGCTGGCGCAATTCACAGTGCTGTCGCGGCTCAAAGAGCCTGAAAACTCCAATATCTATTCAAAAATGCGCGTGTACGACGGTGAAAACCTCAAGGACACCGATCCGAAGGCCAAGTCGATCCAGGAATACCGCGACTCGGCCGGCGTCGACGAAGGCATGAATGGCCTGTCGACCCGCTTTGCCTTCAAGATCCTGTCCAAGGTGTTCAACTTCGACCCACACGAAATTGCCGCCAACCCCGTGCACCTGTTGTATGTGCTGGAGCAGCAGATCGAACAGGAGCAGTTCCCTGCCGAAGTGCGCGAGCGCTACCTGCGTTACCTGAAGGAGTACCTGGCGCCGCGTTATATCGAGTTCATCGGCAAGGAAATCCAGACAGCGTACCTGGAGTCCTACAGCGAATACGGTCAGAACATCTTCGACCGCTACGTGCTGTACGCCGACTTCTGGATCCAGGACCAGGAATACCGCGACCCGGAAACCGGCGAGATCCTCAACCGCATCGCGCTCAACGAAGAGCTGGAGAAAATCGAGAAGCCGGCAGGCATCAGCAACCCGAAAGACTTCCGCAACGAGATCGTCAACTTCGTACTGCGCGCACGCGCCAACAACAATGGCAAGAACCCAAGCTGGTTGAGCTACGAAAAACTGCGGGTGGTGATCGAGAAGAAAATGTTCTCCAACACCGAAGACCTGCTGCCGGTCATCAGCTTCAATGCCAAAGCCAGCAAAGAGGACCAGAAGAAACACAACGACTTCGTCACCCGAATGGTGGAGCGTGGTTATACCGACAAGCAGGTGCGCCTGCTGTCGGAGTGGTACCTGCGGGTCAGGAAATCGCAATAAAGCGGCAAGCCGCCTAGTGCCAAGCTACAAGCTGCAAGCCACAAGCTGGCTGGCGCCGGCGCACGTCAGGCGCCAGCATCTGCGGCAGCGATGGCTGCTTTTACTTGCAGCTTGAAGCTTACCGCTTGGAGTCTATGGGCTTGTGGCTTGCAGCTGCTCCAGCTACCGGAGGGACCATGAGCTACGTTATCGACCGCCGCCTGAACGGCAAGAACAAGAGCACGGTCAACCGCCAGCGCTTCCTGCGGCGGTACCGCGAACACATCAAGAAGGCCGTCGAAGAGGCGGTAAGCCGCCGCTCCATCATGGACATGGAACACGGCGAACAGATCAGCATTCCCGGGCGTGATATCGACGAACCGGTGCTGCACCATGGCCGCGGGGGCAAACAGACCATCGTGCACCCCGGCAACAAGGAGTTCACCGCCGGTGAACACATACCCAGGCCGCAAGGCGGGGGCGGGGGGGGCGGCGGCCGTGGCAAGGCCGGCAACTCCGGCGAAGGCATGGACGAGTTCGTCTTCCAGATCACCCAGGAAGAGTTCCTCGAATTCATGTTCGAAGACCTCGAATTGCCCAACCTGGTCAAACGCCACCTGACCGGTGCCGACACGTTCAAGACTGTGCGCGCCGGTATCGCCAACGAAGGCAACCCGTCGCGCATCAACATCGTGCGCACCCTGCGCTCGGCCCACGCCCGGCGTATCGCCCTGACCGGCAGCAGCCGTGCCCTGCTGCGCGAAGCACAGAAGGAGCTGGCGCGCCTGCGCGTAGAGGAACCGGACAACTTCACCGACATCCAGGAAGTCGAACAGGAAATCGAACGCCTCAAGGCACGCATCAACCGCCTGCCGTTCCTCGATACCTTCGACCTCAAGTACAACCTGCTGGTCAAGCAACCGAACCCCAGTTCAAAGGCGGTGATGTTCTGCCTGATGGACGTGTCCGGTTCGATGACCCAGGCGACCAAAGACATCGCCAAGCGCTTCTTCATCCTGCTGTATCTGTTCCTCAAGCGTAATTATGACCGCATCGAAGTTGTGTTCATTCGCCACCACACCAGTGCCCGCGAAGTGGACGAGGAAGAATTTTTCTACTCTCGGGAAACCGGGGGCACCATCGTTTCCAGCGCACTCAAGCTGATGCAGGAGATCATGGCTGAACGCTACCCGGCCAGTGACTGGAACATCTATGCTGCCCAGGCGTCCGACGGCGACAACTGGAACGACGACTCGCCAATCTGCCGCGATATCCTGGCCAAGCAGATCATGCCGCACGTGCAGTACTACACTTACGTCGAAATCACCCCCCGTGAGCACCAGGCGCTGTGGTACGAATACGAACGCATCGGCGAGGCCTTCCCCGACACGTTTGCCCAACAGCAGCTGGTATCGGCCGGCGACATCTACCCGGTCTTCCGTGAACTCTTCCAGCGCAGGTTAGCCACATGACCGCCAGAGCACAGAGACGCCAACCCATTTCCACCGGGTCCGAATGGACGTTCGAACTGATCCAGACCTACGACCGGGAAATCAGCCGCCTGGCCGAACGCTACGCCCTGGACACATACCCCAACCAGATCGAGGTGATCACGGCCGAGCAGATGATGGACGCCTACGCTTCCGTCGGCATGCCGCTGGGCTATCACCACTGGTCCTACGGCAAGCAGTTCCTCAGCACGGAAAAGTCCTATAGCCGTGGCCAGATGGGCCTGGCCTACGAGATCGTGATCAACTCCGACCCCTGCATCGCATACCTGATGGAAGAAAACACCATGTGCATGCAGGCACTGGTGATCGCCCATGCCTGCTATGGGCATAACAGCTTCTTCAAAGGCAACTACCTGTTCCGCACCTGGACGGATGCCAGCTCGATCATCGACTACCTGGTGTTCGCCAAGCAGTACATCGCGCAGTGCGAGGAACGTCACGGCATCGACGCCGTGGAAGACCTGATCGACTCCTGCCATGCCTTGATGAACTATGGCGTAGACCGCTACAAGCGGCCCTACCCTATTTCCGCCGAAGAGGAGCGGCGCCGGCAACAGGAGCGCGAGGAGCACCTGCAGCGGCAGATCAACGACCTGTGGCGCACCATCCCGAAAAGCGCCGACAAGGGCAATGACCGAGATGAAGGGCGCTTCCCCGCCGAACCGCAGGAAAACATCCTGTATTTCATCGAAAAGAACGCCCCGCTGCTGGAACCCTGGCAACGCGAAGTGGTGCGCATCGTGCGCAAGATAGCCCAGTATTTCTACCCGCAGCGCCAGACCCAGGTGATGAACGAAGGCTGGGCAACCTTCTGGCACTACACCCTGATGAACGATTTGTACGACGAAGGGCTGATCACCGAAGGCTTCATGATGGAGTTCCTGCAGTCGCACACCAGTGTGGTGTTCCAGCCTGGTTTCGACAGCCCCTACTACAGCGGCATCAATCCTTACGCGCTGGGCTTTGCGATGTACACCGACATCCGCCGCATGTGCGAGAACCCAACCGAAGAGGATCGCCACTGGTTCCCCGACATTGCCGGCAGTGATTGGCTTTCAACCATCAAGTTCGCCATGAGCAGCTTCAAGGACGAGAGTTTCATCCTGCAATACCTGTCACCCAAGGTAATGCGCGACCTCAAGCTGTTCAGCATTCTCGATGATGACCAGCGGGACGATCTGCTGGTGCCGGCCATTCACGACGAGTCGGGCTACCGGCTTATTCGCGAGCAACTGGCAGCCCAGTACAACCTGGGCAACCGTGAGCCGAACGTGCAGATCTGGAGTGTCGACCGCCGTGGGGACCGCTCCCTCACCCTGCGTCACCAGCAGCACAACCGAAAACCGCTCGGCGACTCGACCGAAGAAGTCCTCAAGCACCTGCATCGGCTGTGGGGCTTCGATATCCACCTGGAGACCGTGCAAGGCGACCAGGTGGTCAAGACCCACCACATGCCGCCACGCGGCGACCACGGCGAGGGCGGTGAATACGGCCGCATGGACCTGGCTGTGATTCACCATCTCTGAAGCCACGCCATGACTGCCGACGGGTTATGCTGTCGGCAGTTATGGAGAGTTGCTCATGCACATTTACAAGGTTGGCGGTGCCGTACGTGACCGCCTGCTCGGCCGACCGGTCAGCGATATCGACTGGCTGGTGGTCGGTGCCAGCGTCGAGGAAATGCTGGCCAAGGGTTACCGCCCGGTCGGCGCCGACTTCCCGGTATTCCTGCACCCGACAACCGGCGAGGAATACGCCTTGGCCCGTACCGAACGCAAAAGCGGGCGCGGCTACGGTGGCTTCACCTTCCATGCCAGCCCTGACGTGACCCTGGAAGAAGACCTGATCCGCCGCGACCTGACCATCAATGCCATGGCCGAGGATGAGGCCGGGCAGGTTCATGACCCTTACCATGGCGCGCGGGATCTGGACCAACGCCTGTTACGCCACGTTTCCCCAGCGTTCGCTGAAGACCCCCTGCGTGTGCTGCGGGTGGCGCGCTTTGCTGCGCGTTATGCCCCCTTGGGCTTTCGGGTCGCCGATGAAACCTTGGAGCTGATGCGCCAGATCAGTGCCTCGGGCGAATTGCAGGCCTTGACTGCCGAGCGCAGCTGGAAGGAAATCGAGCGCGCGCTGATGGAAGCCCAGCCGCAGGTGTTCTTCCAGGTACTGCATGCGTGCGCCGCACTCCGGGAACTGTTGCCTGAGCTTGATAGCGCCCCCCAAGCCCTGGTTGCGCTAGAACAAGCAGCTGCGCATGAACAGCCCCTGCACGTGCGCTGGGCCTGCCTGCTGCACCAGCTGCCCCCCGCTTCGATCAAAACCGTCAACCAGCGCCTCAAGGCGCCGCGGGAATGCCAGGAGCTGGCCCTGCTGACGGGGGAGTGCCTGGTGCAGGCTGATCAGGCGCTGCAGCTGCCTGCCATGTCGCTGCTGGCGCTGTTGCAGAAGTTCGATGTGTACCGGCGCCCGCAGCGGTTTGAGGATTTCCTGGCTGCCTGCGAGATGGCCGCACTGGGGAATGGCAAAGCGGGTTATCCACAGGGCGAGTACTTGCGTGGCGCTGCGGCAGCGGCGCGGGCGGTGGATGTGAAGCCGCTTGTGCAGGCAGGGCTGACTGGCCAGGCACTGGGCGAAGCGCTCAAAGCGCAGCGGCTGAAAGCGCTTGAGGCTTACCGGCACTGCTAGTGCTACCGGCCCTTTCGCGGCTAAAGCCGCTCCCACAGGTACTGCGCCAACGTGAAGGCAACACAGCCCCTGTGGGAGCGGGCAAGCCCGCGAAGCAGGCGACGCGGTGTCTGGCACCGGCCTTGCCGGTGTTCGCGGGCATGCCCGCTCCCACAGGGGCCTGCGCTGCTTGGAGTTGCCGCCGTACTTGCAGGAGCCACTGTCTTTCTCAAAATTTGCAGAGCCTGCGCGATTCACCTGTGGGAGCGGGCCTGCGCTGCTTGGAGTTGCCGCCGTACTTGCAGGAGCCACTGTCTTTCTCAAAATTTGCAGAGCCTACGCGATTCACCTGTGGGAGCGGGCATGCCCGCGAAGCAGGCTACGCGGTGTCTGACACCGGCTCCGCCGGTGTTCGCGGGCCGCCGCAAAAAGGCCGGAACAAGCTTACGCCGGCGTCAACTGCAACCCACGCCACTCAAAGGCCACCGGGGCCAGCACCTGGTCGATCTGCGCGTCCTGCCACAACTGCGCCATGGTCTTGCCCGCCCCCGGATGCACCAGTTCCGGCGCCAGCAGCGACAGCGGCCACAACACGAAGGCGTTCTTCAAGATCTCGGCCCGGGGCAGTACCAGCCCATCGAAGTTGCCATGCAGGTCGTCATACATCAGCACGTCGATATCCAGCGGCAACCCTTTGCGGTCAGGCGCATAACGGCCATTGTCGGCCTCGATGAACTTCAGCCGGCGGTCCAGTTCGATCAACGGCAACGCGGTTTGCCCGCTGACCACGAAATTGATGAACGGCCCGCTCTTGATCCCCACCGCCTGGCTTTCAAAAGCCGGAGAACAGCGCATGTCGGTGAGTATCGCGGCCAACGCATCGAGCCCGGCACACAAATGCGCCTCACGGTCGACATTGCTGCCAAGGCCCAGGTAAACCGTGCTCAGAGACATCCGCGCTCGATCTCCACGCCAACACCGCCACGGGCCGCCGGCACCGCGCCAGGCTTGGTCAGCTTCAGCCGCACCCACGGGATGTGGAACTCTTCCATCAAGGCAGCCACCAGACGCTCGGCAAAGGTTTCCACCAGCTCGAAACGGGCCTGCTCGGCGAATGCCTGGATACGCGCCGAAACGCTGGCGTAATCCAGGGCCAGGTTCAGGTCGTCGCCTGCCGCCGCAGGGCGGTTGTCCCAGGCAAAGCTCAAGTCCAGGCGCAAGCACTGGCGAATATCCCGCTCCCAGTCATAGGCACCGATAACGGTATCGACTTCCAGGCCTTCGATGAACACTCTGTCCAAGCACTTTTCTCCACAGCACGACAAGGGCGACTGGCGCCGTTAGAATCAGGGCGTCCTCGCCCGGAATAGTTAGCATGTTTTGGTTACTGGCGTTGCTCGCCTACCTGCTCGGCTCGCTGTCCTTCGCCATTGTCCTCAGCCGCCTCTCGGGCAGCCCGGACCCGCGTTCCAGTGGGTCAGGCAATGCCGGCGCTACCAACATGCTACGCCTGGCAGGCCGTAAAATGGCGATCCTGACCCTGCTTGGCGACCTGTGCAAGGGCCTGTTGCCAGTATTGCTCGCCCGCCTCGCCGGGCTGGACCTGCAAGAGCAGGCCTGGGTAGGCGTGTATGCAGTACTGGGCCACCTGTTTCCAGTGTACTTCCGCTTCCAGGGTGGCAAGGGCGTGGCGACGGCTGCCGGCATGCTCATGGGCCTGTATTTCCCCGCCGCGCTGCTGGCGGTTGGCGCCTGGCTGCTGATTTTCTACCTCACCCGTACCAGCTCGCTGGCCGCGCTGATCGCCACCCCGCTGACCTTGCCATTGCTGGCCTGGCGCGAGCCGGAAGCCCTGCTGCCGATCACCGTGCTCACCGCCCTGATCGTCTGGAGCCACCGCAGCAACCTGCGCGATTTGTTTGCCGGGCGCGAACGCCACTTCTGAACCTTGCAGCGGCCGTTACAGCGGTGGCAATTGCTCCATCGGCCAGCGTGCCTGCACGCTGATCCCCAGGCCCTGCTGCTGCCCAGCCAGCAGCCGCTGGCAGCCGGCATAGGCGATCATCGCGCCGTTGTCGGTGCAGAACTGCGGCCGCGCGTAATACACGTTGCCCTTCATGCCGGCCAGCATCTCTTCCAGCGAGGCGCGCAGGGCCTTGTTGGCACTTACGCCCCCGGCGATGACCAGGCGCTTGAGGCCAGTCTGCTTGAGGGCCCGCTTGCACTTGATGGTCAAAGTCTCTACCACCGCCTGCTGGAATGCCAGAGACACGTCGCAACGGGTTTGCTCGCCGTCGTCGCCAGCATTCTTGCACTGCTGCCAGGTGTTCAGGGCGAACGTCTTCAGGCCACTGAAGCTGAATTCCAGCCCAGGACGATCGGTCATCGGCCTGGGGAACACAAAGCGCCCCGGCACGCCCTGCTCGGCCAGGCGCGCGATTTCCGGGCCACCCGGGTAATTCAGGCCAATCAGCTTGGCGGTCTTGTCGAAGGCCTCGCCAGCGGCATCGTCCAGGCTCTCGCCCAGCAACTCGTATTGGCCGATGCCATCCACCCGAACCAACTGGGTATGGCCACCGGACACCAACAAAGCGACGAACGGAAACTCGGGCGGGTTTTCCTCCAGCATGGGCGCCAGCAGGTGGCCTTCCATGTGGTGTACGCCAATTACCGGAATGTCCCAGGCAAATGCCAGCGCCTGGGCGCACGACGCCCCCACCAGCAAGGCCCCGACCAGGCCGGGGCCGGCGGTATACGCGATGGCGTCGATCTCGGTGGCGACACAGCCCGCCTCGTCCAGCACCTGGCGGATAAGGGGCAGCATGCGCTTGACGTGGTCACGCGAGGCAAGCTCGGGCACCACACCGCCAAACACGCGGTGCAGGTCGATCTGGCTGAACAGCGCGTCGGCCAACAAACCGCGTTCGCTGTCGTATAATGCGACGCCAGTTTCGTCGCAGGATGTTTCCAATCCCAGTACTAGCATGGGCTCGTCCCTTGTGGGGGCTGAATTCGAAGCCGCGCATGATAGTCCCCGTGCCGAGTGCCGACCAGCGGTTTTCGATCAGAGGCTTTGCATTCCGGCTTGCTAAGGGTTAACATCCGCAACCCTTGAAAACCGACGTTCTCCAGCACACCTTTGTTTTGCCAGGAGCACGTCTACCCCGGTAATGAATTAAGGTAGCCCTGGATGCCAGCCGTCAAAGTTAAAGAGAACGAACCCTTCGACGTAGCTCTGCGTCGTTTCAAGCGCTCCTGCGAAAAAGCCGGTGTACTGGCTGAAGTTCGTAGCCGCGAGTTTTACGAGAAGCCGACCGCAGAGCGTAAGCGCAAAGCAGCTGCTGCTGTTAAGCGTCACGCCAAGAAAGTTCAGCGCGAACAGCGCCGCGCCGTTCGTCTGTACTAATACAGGCGTTCAACGCAAAGCTTCTGCCCTGCCCGGCTAACGCCGGGCGATGGCAGTGGTCGTTTAACACTTGGGCAGCCAGCCCAAGGCCCCGCACAAGCTTCACGCGAACTGCATACGGGCAACCTGCCTGAAACGTCAGAGCTGGTCTTCGCTGTTCCATGACCAGACGTGCACGTCAGACTGACGGGCCCCTAGTGGCCGGCGGCGAGCACACATTTCCTCGCACCATATCAAGCGGCACCCGCCCCATTCGGCGCGCGAGCGATTAGACTTGCCAGTTGCCAGATGACGAGACTGCCATGGCCGGGCTGATTCCCCAGAGCTTCATTGACGACCTGATCAACCGCCTCGACATCGTCGACGTGGTGAGTTCGCGCGTCCAGCTGAAAAAAACCGGCAAGAACTACTCCGCCTGCTGCCCGTTCCACAAGGAAAAAACCCCTTCCTTTACGGTCAGCCCCGACAAGCAGTTCTACTACTGCTTCGGCTGCGGCGCCGGTGGCAACGCCCTGGGCTTTGTCATGGACCACGACAACCTGGATTTCCCCCAGGCCGTCGAGGAGCTGGCCCGCGCCGCCGGCATGGAAGTACCCCGCGAACAAGGCCGCCGTGACAACAAGCCACGCCAGCCCACCGATTCGCCGCTGTACCCGCTGCTGGATGCAGCCTCCGAGTTCTACCGCCAGGCGTTGCGTAGCCACCCGACCCGCAAGGCAGCGGTGGACTACCTCAAAGGCCGTGGCCTGTCCGGGGAAATTGCCCGCGACTTCTGCCTGGGCTTCGCCCCGCCCGGCTGGGACAACCTGCTCAAGCACCTGGGCGCCGATACCCTGCAGCAGAAGGTGATGATCGATGCCGGCCTGCTGATCGAGAACGCCGAAAGCGGCAAGCGCTACGATCGCTTCCGCGACCGGGTAATGTTCCCGATCCGTGACAGCCGCGGGCGCATCATCGCCTTTGGGGGCCGGGTGCTCGGCGACGACAAACCCAAGTACCTGAACTCCCCGGAAACCCCGGTATTCCACAAGGGCCAGGAACTGTACGGGTTGTACGAGGCGCGCAAGCACAACCGCAACCTCGACGAAATCATCGTTGTCGAGGGCTACATGGATGTCATCGCCCTTGCTCAGCAAGGCTTGCGCAATGCCGTGGCCACCCTTGGCACGGCCACCAGCGAAGAACACCTCAAGCGCCTGTTCCGCGTGGTGCCCAGCGTGCTGTTCTGCTTCGACGGCGACCAGGCCGGGCGCAAAGCGGCATGGCGCGCGCTGGAATCGGCGTTGCCCAACCTGCAGGACGGCCGCCGGGCGCGCTTCCTGTTCCTGCCTGAAGGCGAAGACCCAGACAGCCTGGTACGCGCCGAAGGTACCGACGCCTTCATGGCCCGCATCAACCAGCACGCCCAGCCGCTGGCCGACTACTTCTTCGAGCAACTGGGCGTCGAAGCCGACCCGCGCTCGCTGGAAGGCAAGGCCCACATGGCGACCCTGGCCGTACCGTTGATCGAAAAGATTCCCGGCGCCAACCTGCGCCAGCTGATGCGCAACCGCCTGAAAGAAATCACCGGCCTCGACCCTCAACAGGTCGAGCAACTGGCCCAGCAGGCACCCGCGCCCAGCAGCATGCCGGACTACGACCCTGGCTACGATTACGACGCCATGGCCAGCTACACCCCCGACTTCGGCGACATGCCACAGTTCGAGCCGGCGCCGTTCCAGCAGGAGCAGGCCTGGAAGCCCAACAAGGGCGGCGCCAAGAAGCCGTGGGGCGACAAGCCATGGGACAAGAACCGCAAGGGCGGGAAAAACTGGCAGCGCAACGAAGCGCCGCCACGGGTGCCGGCGCCGGTCGAGCCACCTACCCTGGCGGCCCTGCGCACCCTGCTGCACCACCCGCTGCTGGCGGGCAAGGTGGAAGATGCCAGCCACTTTGCCGACGAAGAGCACCTGTACAGCCAGCTGCTGGTGGCATTGATCGAAGCCGCACAGAAAAATCCTGGGCTAAGCTCAATGCAGCTGATTGCTCGCTGGCATGGCACCGAACAGGGCCGCCTGCTGCGAGCCTTGGCAGAAAAGGAATGGCTGATCGTGGCCGACAACCTTGAACAACAGTTTTTCGACACCATTACTAGCTTGTCCGCCCGCCAACGCGAGCGCAGCCTGGAACAACTGCTCAGGAAATCACGTCAAAGCGAATTGACCAGCGAGGAAAAAACCCAGCTCCTCGCCTTGCTGAGCCGGAATGTTCCCGCACAAACGCCGACCTCATCTGGCGCGTGAGGCCCATGCTCGGGTATAATCCTCGGCTTGTTTTTTGCCCGCCAAGACCTTCAGTGGATAGGGTGTTATGTCCGGAAAAGCGCAACAGCAGTCTCGTATCAAAGAGTTGATCACCCGCGGTCGTGAGCAGGGCTACCTGACTTACGCGGAGGTCAACGACCACCTGCCTGAGGATATTTCAGATCCGGAACAGGTGGAAGACATCATCCGCATGATCAACGACATGGGGATCAACGTATTCGAGAGTGCTCCGGATGCGGATGCCCTTCTGTTGGCGGAAGCCGACACCGACGAAGCCGCGGCCGAAGAAGCCGCTGCTGCGTTGGCGGCAGTTGAAACCGATATCGGCCGCACGACCGACCCGGTGCGCATGTACATGCGCGAAATGGGTACAGTCGAGCTGCTGACCCGCGAAGGCGAGATCGAAATCGCCAAGCGTATCGAGGAAGGCATTCGTGAAGTCATGGGCGCCATCGCCCACTTCCCGGGCACTGTCGATTACATTCTCGGCGAATATGACCGTGTCACCGCCGAAGGTGGCCGCCTGTCCGATGTGCTCAGCGGTTACATCGACCCTGATGACAATATCGCAGCGCCCACCGACGAAGTGCCAGTCATCGGCGCCAAGGCCCCAGCGGCCAAGGAAGAGTCGGACGACGAAGACGAAGAAAGCGAAGGCAGTGACGACGAAGAAGAGACCGAAAGCGGTCCCGACCCCGTTGTCGCCGCCCAGCGTTTCGGTGCGGTCAACGACCAGCTTCAGGTCACCAACAAGGTTCTGAAGAAACACGGTCGCAGTCACAAGGAAAGCATCGAGGCCCTGCAGGCCCTGGCTGACCTGTTCATGCCGATCAAACTGGTACCGAAGCAGTTCGAGGTACTGGTCGAGCGTGTTCGTGACGCCCTGAGCCGTCTGCGCCAGCAAGAACGCGCCATCATGCAACTGTGCGTGCGTGACGCCCGCATGCCGCGCGCCGACTTCCTGCGCCTGTTCCCCAGCAACGAAACCGACCAGACCTGGAGCGGTGACCTGGCCAAGCGCAACACCAAATGGGCAGCCGCCCTGGGTGAAAAGGACGCCGCCATCGTTGCTTGCCAGCAAAAGCTGATCGACCTTGAGACCGAAACCGGCCTGACCGTTGCCGAGATCAAGGAAATCAACCGTCGCATGTCGATCGGTGAAGCCAAGGCCCGCCGCGCCAAGAAAGAAATGGTCGAGGCAAACCTGCGTCTGGTTATCTCCATCGCCAAGAAGTACACCAACCGTGGCCTGCAGTTCCTCGACCTGATCCAGGAAGGCAACATCGGCTTGATGAAGGCGGTAGACAAGTTCGAATACCGTCGTGGTTACAAGTTCTCGACCTACGCCACCTGGTGGATTCGTCAGGCAATCACCCGTTCGATCGCTGACCAGGCTCGCACCATTCGTATTCCAGTGCACATGATCGAGACGATCAACAAGCTCAACCGTATTTCCCGGCAGATGCTGCAGGAAATGGGTCGCGAACCGACCCCGGAAGAGCTGGGTGAGCGCATGGAAATGCCTGAGGACAAGATCCGCAAGGTGTTGAAAATCGCCAAAGAGCCGATTTCCATGGAAACCCCGATCGGTGACGACGAAGACTCGCACCTGGGCGACTTCATCGAGGACTCGACCATGCAGTCCCCGATCGACGTAGCCACGGTCGAAAGCCTGAAAGAAGCTACCCGTGACGTGCTCTCGGGCCTGACCGCACGCGAAGCCAAGGTGCTGCGCATGCGTTTCGGTATCGACATGAACACCGACCATACCCTCGAAGAGGTAGGCAAGCAGTTTGACGTGACCCGTGAGCGGATCCGTCAGATCGAAGCCAAGGCGTTGCGCAAATTGCGCCACCCGACGCGCAGCGAGCACCTGCGCTCCTTCCTCGACGAGTGATGAACAAACCCCGGCCCAGGCCGGGGTTTTTCTTTTCTGCCTTCTGAGCCACAGCTGACACGAGGCATGTGCGATCCCCTGTGGGTGCGGCTTCAACCGCGAACACCGGCAAAGCCCGGTGCCATACACCACGCCGCCCCGGCATTGGCGCAAGGCACTGTTGTATCTGACAAAAGGCCTCTTGTTCTTCCGCACACCAGCAGCAATGCCCGTCTACACTCGACTTCAGACCACCTGAAAGCGAGGCCGTCATGCCCCTGAAGCCGGCCATCCTGTTGCTGATCCTGATTGCCTGGAACACAACGGCCGGCGCCCTTACCCTGACAGACGAGGAGCAAGCCTGGCTGGCTGCCCACCCGCAGCTGAGACTGGGCGTAGATGCCTCCTGGCCGCCGTTCGAGTTCCGCGACCAGGAGGGCCGCTACCAGGGATTGGCCGCCGATTACATCGCCAAGATCCAGCAACGCCTGGGCGTGACACTGAAACCGGTCGAGCCCAGTAACTGGACCGAGGTATTGGCACAGGCACGCGAAAACCGTATCGACTTGCTGCCCGGCATCATGTCGACCCCAGAACGCCAGGCCTACCTGTCCTTCACCCGGCCATACCTGGACTTTCCCATCGTGATCCTCGCCCACAAGGGCGGCGCTCAACCGCACAACCTGCAAGACCTGTATGGGCTGAAAATTGCCGTGGTCGAAAATTATGCGCCACATGAGTTGCTGCGCACCCACCACCCAGACCTCAACCTGGTGGCACTGCCTAACGTCAGCTCGGCACTACAGGCCTTGGCCACCGACCAGGTGGATGCTGTGGTCGGGGACTTGGCATCGAGTATCTGGAGCCTGCGCCAGCTGAAGCTTGATGGCCTGTATGTCAGCGGTGAAACGCCCTATCGCTATCAACTGGCCATGGCCGTGCCGCGCAACAATCCAGTACTGGTCGGCATTCTCGACAAAGTGATGGCCGACATGAGCAGCGGCGAAATCAGCGAGATCCAGCAGCGCTGGGTGGGCAATGTGGTCGACCAGCGGATGTTCTGGTCCGACTTGCTGGTGTACGGCCTGCCAACCGTGCTGTTCCTGATGGGCGTACTGGCCATTGTCATCCGCATCAACCGCCGGCTCAGCTCGGAAATTTCCCGCCGCATTGCCCTGGAGCAGGAGCTGCGCAGCAGTGAATACCACTACCGTGGGCTGGTCGAAAGCCTTTCAGCCATTGCCTGGGAAGCCGACGCCAATGACTATACCTATAGCTATGTGTCACCCCACGCCGAGGGCCTGCTCGGCTACCCGCTGACCGACTGGCTGAAACCGGGCTTCTGGCGCAGCATACTGCATCCGGAAGATGCCCTCTGGGCCCAGGTCTACTGTGACAGCGAAACCGCCGCTGGGCGCGACCACAGCCTCGACTACCGAGTCATCCGCGCCGACGGCCAAGCGCTTTGGGTACGCAACATCGTCAGCATGATCGAACATGGCCACCACCCCGTGATGCGCGGCCTGATGATCGACATCAGCGAAACCAAGCGCACCGAGGACGCCCTGCGGTTGTCCGAGCAAAAATTCGCCTCGGTGTTCCAGCAATGCCCCGACATCCTGCTTATCGCCCGCCACAGCGATGGCTGCCTGCTGGAGGTGAACGAGGCGTTCGAGGAACAGATCGGCCTGGCCCCGGACCAGGTGATCGGCCGTACCGCTACCGAGCTCAACCTGTGGGGCGTAGAAGGCAGCGGACCACGGGTGCTGGAACGCCTGCACCAAGGCGGTATCCGCAACCTGGAAATGACCTTCCGCCGCAGCAATGGCCAATTGTTTACCGGCCTGACCTCGGCGGAAACCTTCGAGCTCGACGGCACCCCCGCCTTGGTGGTCGCGGTACGCGACATCAGCCAGCTCAAGGAAACCCAGCAGCAGCTGCAAACCTCTGAAGAAAAATTCGCCAAGGCCTTCCATGCCTCACCCGACGGGCTGCTGCTGTCGCGCCAGAGTGACGGCTTGCTGCTGGAGGTGAACGAAGGCTTCTGCCGCCTGACCGGCTACGATCTGAACCCGACCATCGACCAGACGTCGCTGGACCTTGGTATCTGGGTCGACCTCAACGAGCGCAAACGCCTGGTCGACCAGTTGAACCGCGACGGCTTCGTGCGTGATTTCACCTGCCACATTCGCCGCAGCGACGGGCAAATTCGCTTGTGCGAACTCTCAGCAAGGCCACTGCCGATTGCTGGGATCGACTGCATGCTGACCATTGCCCGCGACATCACCGAACGCCACCTCATGCAAGAAAAACTGCAACTGGCCGCCACGGTATTCGAGAACACTGCCGAGGGCGTACTGATTACCGACATCGACCAGCGCATCAGTGCGGTCAACCGTGCGTTCAGCGAAATCACCGGCTACAGCGAAATCGAAGCCCTCGGCCAAACGCCGCGCCTGCTCGCCTCCGGCCAGCACGACAGTGCCTTCTACGCCGCCATGTGGCACCAGTTGACCGCTGAAGGCCACTGGCAAGGCGAGATCTTCAACAAACGCAAGAGCGGGGAGCTTTACCCCAGCTGGCTGACCATCAGCGCGGTGCGCAACACCGAGCGCGAAATCACCCATTTCGTCGCTGTGTTCGCTGATATTTCCAGCCTCAAGCATGCCCAGGCCAAGCTCGACTACCAGGCCCACCACGACCCACTGACCGGCCTGCCCAACCGCGCCCTGTTCGAGAACCGCCTACAGGCTGCACTGGCCTGTGCGCAGGTGTCCAACCGCCAGGGTGCGGTGCTGTTCCTTGACCTTGACCGCTTCAAGCACATCAACGACAGCCTCGGCCACCCGGTCGGCGACCTGCTGCTAAAAGGCATCGCCCAGCGCCTGAAAGAGCAGGTACGTGACGTCGACACCGTGGCCCGCCTGGGTGGCGACGAGTTCATCATCCTGCTGCCCGGCCTGCACAAGCCCAGCGACGCCAGCTCCATCGCCAACAAATTGCTGGCTTGCTTCAACGCACCGTTCCAGGCTGGCGAACACGAATTCTTCACCAGCGCCAGCATTGGCATCAGCCTGTATCCACAAGACGGCAGCGACGTCGCCACGCTGATCCGCAACGCCGATGCCGCCATGTACCGCTCCAAGGCCAAGGGCCGCAACCGCGTCGAAGCCTACACCCGCGACCTCACCGCCCAGGCCAGCGAACGCATTGCCCTGGAGCATGAACTGCGCCGCGCCGTGGAGCGCAATGAAATGAGCCTGTGCTTCCAGCCCAAGCTCAGCCTCAAGACCCAGAGCCTGGTCGGCGCCGAAGCACTGATCCGCTGGAGCCACCCGACCTTCGGTGAAGTGCCGCCTGAGCACTTCATCCACCTGGCCGAAGAGAACGGCACCATCCTGCAGTTGGGTGACTGGGTACTGGAGCAGGCCTGCCGGCAGATGCATCGCTGGAAGCGGGACTATGAAGCGTTCGGCCCGCTTTCGATCAACCTGGCTGGGGCCCAGTTGCGCCATCACGGCCTGGCCAAACGCATCGAGCAATTACTCAAGACCTACGGCCTGAAGGCTGGCGACCTGCAGTTGGAAATTACCGAGAACTTCATCATGAGCCAGGCCGAAGAAGCCTTGGTCGTGCTTCACCAGCTGAAGAAACTGGGCGTGCAGTTGGCAATTGACGACTTCGGCACGGGCTATTCTTCGCTGAGTTACCTCAAGCGCCTGCCGCTGGATATCCTCAAGATCGACAAATCGTTCATCCGCGGCCTGCCTGACGACCCCCACGATGCAGCCATCGCCCGGGCGATCATCGCGCTGGGCCGCAGCATGCAATTGACCATCATTGCCGAAGGGGTGGAAAACCAGGCGCAGCAGCGTTTCCTGGCAGCGGAAGGCTGCGAGCAGATCCAGGGCTACATCGTCAGCCTGCCACTACCGCCAGAGGAATTCGCCGCTTCGTTCCTTCGCATAGCACTATCGGATCTTTCAGATGGCACAGGTGCGAAACCCTCGTTATAATCCGGCCACTTACTGAGGGCCTATAGCTCAGTCGGTTAGAGCAGAGGACTCATAATCCTTTGGTCCACGGTTCGAGTCCGTGTGGGCCCACCAGCTACTGAAAAGCCGCGCCCTGCGCGGCTTTATGCTTTCTGAGGTAGTGGTCTCGCTATTGGCTCCATGGCCAAAAGGTACAAAATCGGTACAGTACTGGTAAGCCAGTCTGCCTTTGGAGTCCTTTTCATATGGCAACAATGGTCAAAACCCCTTCCGGCACTTGGCAAGCCGGAGCCCCAAAACGGGCTGGGGATTATCGGCTCACTGAATGAGCCGAATAGGCTCGCTAATCGGCTCACAGATGAACGCTCCCATGAATGACCCGCGCTGGATCTGGCAGCAGCCCAACTGGCCGCACTTTACCTGGCGAGGCGAAACGCTTGCCCCGCTGCTGCGCGCTTGCAATCACGCTCAGGGGCGTTTGCTCGGAATGCTCGGTGCGGTGGGCAGTGACACCGAAGTGCAGAGCAGCCTGGATGCCATGCTTCAAAACATCGTCACTTCTTCAGCCATCGAGGGTGAGCAACTGAATGTCGGTTCGGTGCGTTCATCACTGGCGCGGCGCTTGGGGCTGAGCGAAGAGGGTCGCACCACCTCACGTTCCGAAGGCCTGGCGGAACTGCTGCTCGATGCCACCTGCCTGTATCAACAAGCGCTAGACGAGCAGCGACTTTTCACCTGGCACCGTTGGCTATTCCCCACCGATGACCAACTGCTGGCTCGACCGCTACACATCGGCACACTGCGCGGCGAAGAGCCGATGCAGGTCGTTTCCGGTCGCATAGACCGCCCTACGGTACATTTCGAGGCCCCTCCCCGCGCGGGCCTGGAAGAGCAATTGGCGGACTTTCTCGCCTGGTTCGAAAGCAGCCGAAGCGATGCCAGCCTTGACCCCTTTCTGCGCGCTGGCATCGCCCATTTCTGGTTCGTTACCCTGCACCCCTTCGATGACGGCAATGGTCGCCTCACCCGCGCCATCACCGATCTGGCCTTGGCCCAGGGCGAACATCAAGCCATCCGCTTCTATGCCCTGTCCGCAAGCATCCTTGATGACCGAGCAGGCTATTACCGCATGCTTGAAGCCAGCCAGAAAAGCACACTGGACATCACTGCTTGGCTGCAATGGTTTCTCACGACGTTGCTCAACAGCTTGGAGCAGGCTCTTGCTCGTATCGACCGAGTGCTGGTCAAGGCGCGCTTCTGGCAGGCGCACCGCAGCCAAACCCTATCGGCGGAGCAGGTCAAAGTGCTTAACCGCCTGCTTGATGGCGGCGAACGGGGTTTTGAAAACGGTATCAGCGCAGTCCAGTACCAAGCCGTAGCCAAGGTGTCCAAAGCCACCGCGACCCGCCATCTGAGCGACCTGCTGGAAAAAGGCTGCATCGAGCGGCTGCCCGGTGGCGGGCGCAGTACCCGTTACCAGATAGCACGCTGAGCACTTGAGCCGACCCAGTCAGCCCCTGGTGCGTCGTCGCGCCATAGGATAATGGTCGCGATCCACTTGAGCGATAGAAAGCAACTACTCGTACACCACTACGGTTAACTTTGCCGTTTGCAGCCCAGCGAACCTTGCGGTGCCCGCCAGTGCCGGGGCCGCTTTGCGGCCCTTTCGCGACACAAGGCCGCTCCTACAGGGACCGCGTCGGCAGCGGCTGGCCTTGCCCTGATTGGCATTGGCTGGCTAGGCTAGCGGGCCAACCGTAGAGACTCGCCATGTCGGATGCCCGCCTTATCACCCTGGATGAAATCGATCGCCAGCTGATCGCCCTGCTGCAGATCAACGCCCGTGAAAGCGTGGCTAACCTCGCTCGCCAGCTAGGTATCGCCCGTACCACGGTCAACTCGCGCCTGGAGCGGCTGGAGAAGACCAAGGTCATTGCCGGTTATGGCGTGCGCCTTGGCCAAAGCGTGATCGGTGGCGGGCTGCAAGCGTATGTGGGGATCAAGGTGCAACCGCGCTCCGGCAAGGACGTGGTGCGGCGCTTGAGTGCCATGGGGCAAGTGCAGCAGTTGTGCGCGGTAAGCGGCGAATTCGACTACGTGGCTTGGCTGCGCACGGACTCACCCGAGCAACTGGACCAGTTGCTTGACCAGATCGGCAGTGTCGACGGGGTGGAGAAAACCACCACGTCGATCATCCTCAGCAGCAAGGTGGACCGCGGCCAGCCGCTGTGAGGGGGCTGGCGGTCAGGCTTCCTGACCGTCGAGCAGGCCATCGAGGATGGCCGACAGGCTTTCGGCAGAATGCTGCATCGACCAGACAATGTCACGGCTGCGTTCGGGGGCGTGGTGTTGCGCGTAGTCAGAGGCAATCTGGTTGAGGCCACGGGCTAGCAGGCAGGCGTGGACCAAGGCGTCGGCGGCGTCAATGCCGGGGCGGATGGCGAAGAGCGGCGGGTGGCTGGCTTCGCAGTTGCAGAAGGGCTTTTCGGCGGTGGGTTTGAGTTTTTCGGGTCGGTCAGAGTCCGTCTGTTTCATGATGCAATTCCCAAATTGAGCCTTGAGGAAACTGCCTACCGACTCCTTCTCACGGGAAATAGGTGGCAGCCATGCACGGGGTGAGAACCGGCCAACTTGGAAATCCGGCCAGGCCAAAGCCTGCCCGCGCACGGCTGCCATGACACAAGCCTTGGTGCGAAGTTGAATGATGGGTTCTCACACCCAGTCGCCCTTAGAACGGCGACCCGGTGAAGTTAACCCTGAGACATTTTCCGCGCAGCCAGACCGGGGCTATAGCGGGTGTAGGGTAATTCTTTATCTCAAGTCATGGATGTAGGACGTATCTGATCACCCAGATCGCAAGTGCTACACAGCCCGTTGTAGGAGCGGCCTTGTGTCGCGAAAGGGGGGCGAAGCGCCCCCAGGATTTGTGCATACAGCAGATGTTGCTGGGGCCGCTTTGCGGCCCTTTCGCGACACAAGGCCGCTCCTACAACGGGCAAGTGTTCGTCATAATGTATTTTTTAAAATAGATTTCGACTCAGAAAACGACATTAAGACAACACTCTGCATCTTAATTACGAACCCCGCTGTCCCTAAAATGACCACCAGGCATCTCCTATACTCAGGCTCTGCTCCCCGCGCAGCCCCTCTGGCAAGGTCACTTCATGAACAAGAAAAACCGCCACCCCGCCGACGGCAAGAAGCCGATCACCATCTTTGGCCCGGACTTTCCCTTCGCTTTCGACGACTGGCTTGAACACCGGGCAGGCCTTGGCAGTATCCCGGCTGAACGCCACGGTGAAGAGGTGGCCATCGTAGGTGCGGGCATCGCCGGCCTGGTGGCGGCGTACGAACTGATGAAGCTGGGCCTCAAGCCGGTGGTCTACGAGGCCTCCAAGCTTGGCGGCCGCCTGCGCTCGCAAGCCTTCAACGGCACCGACGGGATCGTTGCCGAACTCGGCGGCATGCGCTTCCCGGTGTCGTCCACTGCCTTTTACCACTATGTGGACAAGCTAGGCCTGGAAACCAAGCCGTTCCCCAACCCGCTGACCCCGGCGTCGGGCAGTACGGTGATCGACCTGGAGGGCCAGACCTACTACGCCGAGAAGGCCGCCGACCTGCCGCAACTGTTCCATGAAGTGGCCGACGCCTGGGCCGATGCGCTGGAAAGCGGTGCCCAGTTCTCCGACATTCAGCAAGCCATCCGCGACCGTGATGTCACCCGCCTGAAGGAACTGTGGAACAAGCTGGTACCGCTGTGGGACGACCGCACCTTCTATGACTTCGTCGCCACCTCGCGCTCGTTCGCCAAGCTGAGCTTCCAGCACCGCGAGGTGTTCGGCCAGGTGGGCTTCGGCACGGGCGGGTGGGACTCGGACTTCCCCAACTCGATGCTGGAAATTTTCCGCGTGGTCATGACCAACTGCGACGACCATCAGCACCTGGTAGTCGGCGGCGTTGAGCAGGTGCCACAAGGTATCTGGCGCCATGTACCGGAGCGCTGCGTGCACTGGCCACAGGGCACCAGCCTTAGCGCACTGCACGGCGGCGCGCCGCGTACCGGTGTAAAACGTATCGCCCGCGCAGCCGACGGGCGCCTGGCGGTTACCGACAACTGGGGGGACACCCGCCACTACAGTGCCGTGCTCACCACCTGCCAGACCTGGCTGCTGACCACGCAGATCGACTGCGAGGAATCGCTGTTCTCGCAAAAAATGTGGATGGCCCTGGACCGGACCCGCTACATGCAGTCCTCGAAGACCTTCGTCATGGTCGACCGGCCGTTCTGGAAGGACAAAGACCCGCAAACCGGCCGCGACCTGATGAGCATGACCCTCACCGACCGCCTCACCCGCGGCACATACCTGTTCGATAACGGTGACCACAAACCGGGGGTCATCTGCCTGTCCTACGCGTGGATGAGCGATGCGCTGAAGATGCTGCCGCACCCGGTGGAAAAGCGCGTGCAACTGGCCCTGGATGCGCTGAAGAAGATCTACCCGAAAACCGACATTGCCGGGCACATCATCGGCGACCCGATCACCGTGTCCTGGGAAGCCGACCCGTACTTTCTCGGCGCCTTCAAGGGTGCATTGCCGGGCCACTACCGCTACAACCAGCGCATGTACGCGCACTTCATGCAGCAGGACATGCCCGCCGAACAGCGCGGCATGTTCATCGCCGGGGACGACGTGTCGTGGACACCTGCCTGGGTCGAGGGCGCGGTGCAAACTTCGCTGAATGCGGTGTGGGGTATCATGAACCACTTCGGTGGCCGTACCCACCCCGACAACCCAGGCCCTGGCGACGTGTTCGACGAAATCGGCCCGATCGCCCTGGCCGACTGACACGCAGGAGGCAACATGCGCATCGCTCTGTTCCAGGGCCATCCCCAGCCGCTGGATGTACCCGGCAACCTGCAACGGCTACGCCAGCAGGCGCAGCTGGCAGTTGAACGTGGCGCGCAGTTGCTGGTGTGCCCGGAAATGTTCCTCAGCGGCTACAACATCGGCCTGGCTCAGGTGGAGCACCTGGCCGAGGCGGCCGATGGTCCGGCGGCCATGGCGGTGGTGGAAATCGCCCAGGCGCACCGCATCGCCATTGTCTATGGCTACCCGGAGCGCGGCGAGGACGGGGCGATCTACAACAGCGTGCAGTTGATCGACGCGCATGGGCGCAGCCTGAGCAACTACCGCAAGACCCACTTGTTCGGCGAACTGGACCGTTCGATGTTCAGCCCCGGCCCGGATCACTTCTCAGTGGTACAGCTGGAGGGCTGGAAGGTCGGCCTGCTGATCTGCTACGACATCGAGTTCCCGGAGAACGCCCGGCGCCTGGCACTGAACGGTGCCGAGCTGATTCTGGTGCCAACGGCGAACATGGCGCCCTACGATTTCACCTGCCAGGTGACCGTGCGGGCGCGGGCGCAGGAGAACCAGTGTTATCTGGTGTATGCCAACTACTGCGGGGCAGAGGGGCAGATCCAGTATTGCGGGCAAAGCAGCATCATCGGCCCGGACGGCAGCCTGCTGGCGATGGCCGGGCACGATGAATGCCTGTTGTTGGCCGAACTTGAGCATGAGCGGGTGGTGCAGGGGCGCGCGGCCTTCCCCTACCTGAGCGATCTGCGCCAGGAGCTGCACCTGCGTCAAGGCTGACGGGGGCCGCTTCGCGGCCCATTCGCAGGCAAGCCAGCTCCCTCATCGACCCCGTGAACCTAAAGCGCTGTACAGTGCCTGTGGGAGCGGGCTGGCCCGCGAAGGGGCCGGGCCTGGGAACAAATGGGTTAGCATGGAAACCGAGCAACCGGAGCCCGCCATGCCTGACGCCACCCGCCACCTGACCCTCGCCAACGGCCTGCAGCTGACCCTGCGCCACGCCCCGCGCCTGAAGCGCTCGGCAGCCGCACTGCGGGTGCACGCGGGCAGCCACGATGCCCCCGCCAAATGGCCCGGCCTGGCGCACTTTCTCGAACACCTGTTCTTCCTCGGTACCTCCCGCTTTGCGCTGAACGATGGCTTGATGCGCTACGTGCAAACCCTCGGCGGCCAAGTCAACGCCAGCACCCGCGAACGTACTACCGATTTTTTCTTCGAAGTGCCACCCAATGCTTTGGCCGGCGGCCTCGAGCGCCTGTGCCAGATGCTTGCCGAACCCGACCTGGGCAGCGAGCGCCAGCGCCGCGAACGCGAGGTGATTCATGCCGAATTCATCGCCTGGTCCCGCAATCCGCAGGCCCAGCAGCAGTTCGCCTTGCTGCAAGCGGCCGCGCCTGGCCATCCGCTGGGCGCATTCCATGCCGGCAACCGTTACACCCTGGCCCTGCAGGATCCGCGCTTCCAGCAAGCGCTCGGCGGTTTTCACCGGCGCTTCTACCAGGGCGGGCAGATCACCTTGAGCCTGTGCGGCCCACAACCGCTGGCTGAACTGGAGCGAATCGGCCGCCAACATGCCGGGCTATTCGCTGTGGGGCGGCCTGTGGCTCAGGCGCAGCCACCCTGCCTGTCGGCAGCGGCCGACCCGCTGGTGTTCACGCACCAGCACCTCCCAAACGGCGCCGAGCAAGCGCTGGAGCTGCTGACCACCGGCCTTGAAGACAGCCGCCCCGGTACCTGGCTGGGCACCCTGCGTGAGCGTGGCTGGCTGCACAGTTTCAAAGCTGAAACACTGTATGCATTCGCCGGTCAGTTGCTGTGGCACCTCGACCTCAAGCTCAGTGCCAACGCCTGCCCGGACGAAGCCCGCGACCTGCTGCACGGCTGGTTCAGTTTCATGCGCCAAACCGACCGCCGTTCGCTGAACCAGCAGTTCGGTGTGTTGCAGCGCAGCCGCGCGCACAGCGCAAGCGCACTGGAGCTAGCCCGCCGGGACAGCGCAGGCCGGCCGTTCGCCCAACTGGATGCCCAAGGCCTGCACGCGCTGGATGCGCTGCTTGATGATTTGCCCTGCGCCGAGTGCGGCCATTGGCAATTGCCGCCAGCCGACCCGTTGCTCAGCGCCGAACTGCCCAATGCCAACGCGCAGCCGCTGCCGGCGGCGCTGACCATCAGTGGCCAGCTCCCGCCCTCGCGCCAGTACGCGGCGCTGTACCTGCGCTGGCAGGTGCCTTCGCCCTTGCGCCAGCCGCTGAAACGGGTGCTCGAACAGGCCCTGGCGCCGTTGCAGGAACGTTGTGAACGCGCCTCGCTGCAACTGCAATTCACCAGTGCCGGCGCTTACTGGCAGCTGCGCTGCGCCGGGCAGCCAGCAGCGGTGCTGCGCACAACGCAACAGGCCTTGGGGTTGCTGCGCGAACCGCCTGCCAGCTGCTGGCAAGCCAGCCCCGCGCAGACCCCAGCATTGATACCCATCCGCCTGTTGCTGCAGCAACTGCCGGATGCGGTAGCCGGTGGCCTGCCTGAAACAGCGCCGGATTGCTCGCTGGGGCAACAGCACCTCGCTAGCCTGTGGCAGCAATCGCACTGGCATGGCTTGGCCACGGGTTTCGACGCCCGGGCGCTGGGCGCACTAAGTGTTGCCGTGCAGCAGTGCCCCGGCCAAGGCGCGCGGCCTACGCCGGCACCCAGCTGGGCCAGCAAGCGCTGGTACCACGTTAGCGCACCAGGCAGTGAACACGCCCTGCTGCTGTTCTGCCCACTGGCTGCGGCAGACGAAGCCCGCGGCCGCGTGCTCGCCCAATTACTGCAAGGCCCGGTGTACCAAAGGCTGCGGGTGGAACTGCAACTGGGCTACGCGGTATTCAGTGCCTTTCGCCAGATCGAGGGCGTGGGTGGCCTGTTGTTCGGTGTGCAGTCTCCGCACACGGACCAGGTTCAGGTCCTTGACCACCTGACGGCCCTGCTGCGCCAGGGCGTTACCCTTGACGCCGGGGTTCGCCAGGCCTTGGCCGACCAATTTGCCGAGCCGGCCATGGCCAACGCGGAGGTCACCGAGTGGGCATGGCAGACACACCTGGCTACACAACCAGGCCAGCTCGATGGCCTGCGCAGGTCTATCCTGAACACGCGGCAGACGGATCTGGACCAGTTGCTCAGCAACCTGCTCGATGCGGGTGCTGTCTGGCTTTGCCTGGCCAACGCTGCCGCGCCAGACACTTCCTGGCAGGGCGAAAGCCCATGATTGTTACGCAAAGTGCAATGGCACTTTTCGAATAATTAACCTTTCGGTACAAATTTTTCTTGTAAGATAGCGCAATCCCAGTTCTGGGAACCTCCTGCGCATGGCGGTACCCAAGTAGTAGCTGAGCAAACCCAAACCCATCCGGAAGGAGTAACTCCATGTGGACCAAACCTGCTTACACTGATCTGCGTATCGGCTTCGAAGTCACCATGTACTTCGCTAACCGCTAAGCCCGGCTTACGGTTCCACGCCTCGGCCTGCCGGGGCGTTTTCGTTTTCAAGATACTGATTTCGCACAGCATAGAGAGTGGCCATGTATATCCAGGTTCTCGGCTCCGCCGCCGGTGGCGGGTTCCCGCAGTGGAACTGCAATTGCGTCAACTGCAAGGGTTACCGTGACGGCACCCTGCGTGCAACGGCGCGCACCCAGTCGTCCATCGCCCTGTCCGACGACGGCGTGCACTGGGTACTGTGCAATGCCTCGCCCGACATCCGCGCGCAGCTGCAAGCCTTTGCGCCCATGCAGCCAGCCCGGGCTCTGCGCGATACCGGCATCAACGCCATCGTGCTGCTGGACAGCCAGATCGACCACACCACTGGGCTGCTCAGCCTGCGCGAAGGCTGCCCGCACCAGGTGTGGTGCACCGACATGGTCCACCAGGACCTGACCACCGGGTTCCCCCTGTTCAACATGCTCAGCCACTGGAACGGTGGGCTGCAGTGGAACCGCATCGAGCTCGAAGGCAGCTTTGTGATCGACGCCTGCCCCAACCTGCGCTTCACGCCCTTCCCGCTGCGCAGCGCCGCACCGCCCTACTCGCCGCACCGCTTCGACCCCCACCCAGGCGACAACCTTGGCTTGCTGGTCGAAGATACCCGTACCGGCGGCAAGCTGTTCTACGCCCCTGGCCTGGGCCAGGTCGATGACAAGCTGCTGGCGATGATGCACGGCGCCGACTGCCTGCTGGTCGACGGCACCTTGTGGGAAGACGATGAAATGCAGCGCCGTGGCGTTGGTACCCGCACCGGGCGCGAGATGGGCCACCTGGCGCAGAACGGCCCCGGCGGCATGCTGGAAGTGCTCGATGGCTTCCCACGCCAGCGCAAAGTGCTTATCCACATCAACAACACCAACCCGATACTTGATGAAGCATCGCCCGAACGCGCCGAAGTACTGCGCCGTGGCGTGGAAGTGGCTTTCGACGGCATGAGTATCGAGTTGTAAATACAGACGGCCAGACGACACTAAACCCCTGTGGGAGCGGGCATGCCCGCGAAGCAGCCAATACAGTTCATGGCATCGGCTTGGCCGGTGTTCGCGGGCATGCCCGCTCCCACAGGGGTGAATTGCCAGGCCAGTTAAGCGTTTTACAGGAGCGAGCCGAATGAGCGATGCACTGCCAATGTCCCCTGCAGAGTTCGAGCAGGCCCTGCGCGCCAAGGGCGCCTTTTACCATATCCATCACCCCTATCATGTGGCGATGTACCAGGGCCGGGCCAGCCGCGAGCAGATCCAGGGCTGGGTCGCGAACCGCTTCTACTATCAGGTCAACATCCCCATGAAGGATGCCGCGATCCTGGCCAACTGCCCTGACCGCGAAGTGCGCCGCGAGTGGATACAGCGCCTGCTCGACCACGACGGTGCCCCCGGCGAGGACGGCGGTATCGAGGCCTGGCTGCGCCTGGGCCAGGCGGTGGGGCTGGACCCCGACCAGTTGCGCTCGCAAGAGCTGGTACTGCCCGGCGTGCGCTTTGCCGTAGACGCCTACGTCAATTTCGCCCGCCGCGCCAGCTGGCAGGAAGCGGCCAGCAGCTCGCTGACCGAACTGTTCGCCCCGCAAATCCACCAGTCGCGACTGGACAGCTGGCCGCAACACTACCCGTGGATCGACCCGGCCGGCTACGAGTACTTCCGCACCCGCCTGGGCCAGGCCCGGCGTGACGTGGAGCACGGCCTGGCCATTACCCTGCAGCATTACACCACCCGCGCAGGCCAGGAGCGTATGCTGGAAATACTGCAGTTCAAGCTGGATATCCTCTGGAGCATGCTCGACGCCATGAGCATGGCCTACGAGCTGAACCGCCCGCCCTATCACTCCGTCACCCAGGACCGGGTGTGGCACAAGGGGATCACCCTATGAGTTTCGACCGTAACCAAGTACCGAACTGGCGCCCCGGCTACCGCTTCCAGTACGAACCGGCGCAGAAAGGCCATGTGCTGCTCTACCCTGAAGGCATGATCAAGCTCAATGACAGCGCCAGCCTGATCGGTAGGCTGATCGATGGCCAGCGCGATGTTGCAGCGATCATCAGCGAACTCGAACAGCAATTTCCCGGCGTGCCCCAGGTAGCCGAGGACATCGAGCAGTTCATGGAGGTAGCCCGTGCCGAACACTGGATCGTCCTCGCCTGAGTTGCCGCCAACGCCCGCTGTGGGCTTGCCGCTGTGGCTGCTGGCCGAGCTGACCTACCGTTGCCCGCTGCAGTGCCCGTACTGCTCCAATCCGCTGGACTTTGCCGCCCAGGGCCAGGAGCTGAGCACCGAACAGTGGTTCAAGGTCATGGCCGAGGCACGCCAGATGGGCGCCGCGCAAATCGGCTTTTCCGGTGGTGAGCCGCTGGTGCGCCAGGACCTGGCCGAGCTGATTGGCGAGGCCCGCCGGCTGGGTTACTACACCAACCTGATCACCTCCGGCATTGGCCTGAACGAGGCGCGCATCGCCGAATTCAAGGAGGCCGGCCTGGATCATATCCAAATCAGCTTCCAGGCCAGCGACGAGCAGGTCAACAACCTGCTGGCCGGCTCGAAGAAGGCCTTTGCGCAAAAGCTTGAAATGGCCCGCGCAGTGAAGGCCCACGGCTACCCGATGGTGCTCAACTTCGTCACCCACCGGCACAACATCGACAAGATCGACCGCATCATCGAGCTGTGCATCGCCCTGGAAGCCGACTTCGTCGAGCTTGCCACCTGCCAGTTCTATGGCTGGGCGCACCTCAACCGCCTTGGCCTGCTGCCAACGCGCGCGCAATTGGAGCGTGCCGAGCGCATCACCAACGAGTACCGCGCAAAACTCAAGGCCGAAGGCAACCCGTGCAAGCTGATCTTCGTCACCCCGGACTACTACGAAGAGCGCCCCAAGGCCTGCATGAATGGCTGGGGCAACCTGTTCCTCACCATCACACCTGACGGTACTGCACTGCCCTGCCATGGCGCCCGCCAGCTGCCGGTGCAGTTCCCTAATGTGCGTGAGCACGACCTGCACCACATCTGGTACGAGTCGTTCGGCTTCAACCGCTTCCGTGGCTACGAGTGGATGCGCGAACCGTGCCGCTCCTGCGACGAAAAAGAAAAGGACTTCGGCGGCTGCCGCTGCCAGGCCTTCATGCTGACCGGCGACGCCCGCAACGCCGACCCGGTGTGCGCCAAGTCGGCCGACCACGGCATCATTCTCAAGGCCCGCGAGGAGGCCGAAAGCGCCCAGCTCGCCATTGAACAGATGACCTTTCGCAATGAACGTAACTCCCGTGTCATCGCCCGCGGCTGAATTCAGCGCGGCCCAGGCCGTCGCCGCCGGCACCGACTTTGCCGAACTCAAGGTCGGTGCCGACGGGCTGTTCTGGCTGGAATTTCGCCCAGCCGATGGGGCTTGCCGCATCTGGCACTGGTTGTACTGCCAGGCTCGCTGCCTGACCCCGGATGGCTTCAGCGTGCGCAGCCGGGTCTACGAGTATGGCGGTGGCAGTTTCTGCCTGGGCGCCGACGGGCTGGTGTTCGTCAACGAGCAGGACCAGCAGGTCTACACCCAGCCGCTGGACGACCTGGAACCGCGTGCCCTGACGCAGAATGCCAGCTGCCGCTATGGCGATGTGCAATGGCACGACGGCCAGGTGCTGGCGGTTGAAGAACGCCACGCCGGCCAGGTCGAACATCGCCTGGTCGCGCTGCGCGACGGCGGCTGCGAAGTGCTTGCCGAAGGCGCCGACTTCTATGCTGCACCGACGGTGAGTGGCGACGGCCAGCGCCTGGCGTGGATCGAATGGGACCGCCCGGCACAGCCATGGACCGTGACCCGGTTGATGTGCCGTACGCGCGATGCCAGTGGCCACTGGTTGCCCGCGCAGTGCGTGGCGGCAGCCGAGGAATCGTTGCAGCAGCCGCGTTTCGATGGCGAAGGCCGGCTGTACTGCCTGTCCGACCGCAATGGGTTCTGGCAACCTTGGGGCGAAGTCGATGGCCAGTGGCAGGCGATGCCTGCCGAGCAGGCAGACCACGCGGCGGCCCCCTGGCAGCTGGGCACCTGCACCTGGTTGCCATTGGGCCCACATAGCTACCTGGCCAGCTGGTTCGAAAACGGCTTCGGCCAACTGGGGGTGCGCGGGGCCGATGGCCGCACCGAGCGCTTCGCCAGTGCCTACACCCGCTTTCGCAACCTGGCCATAGACAACGACCACCTCTATGCCATCGCCGCCTCGCCCATCAGCCCGCCGGCGGTGATTGCCATCGACCGCAGCAACCACGAGGTTCGCGTGCTGGCCGGTGGAGCCGAAGTGCTGCCAGCCGACCACGTCAGCCTGCCACAGGCGTTCCACTACGCCAGTGATGGTGAGCAGGCGCATGGTTTCTTCTACCCGGCGGCCCGTTCGCAGGGGGCCGCACCGTTGGTGGTGTTCATCCACGGTGGCCCGACATCGGCCTGCTACCCGGTGCTCGACCCGCGCATCCAGTACTGGACCCAGCGCGGCTTTGCCGTGGCCGACCTGAATTACCGGGGCAGCACCGGCTATGGCCGGGCGTACCGCCAGGCACTGCACCTGCGCTGGGGTGAGAGCGATGTGGCCGACGCCTGTGCAGCGGTCCGGCACCTGGCAGCACAGGGTCTGGTCGACCCACGCAAAGCGTTCATCCGCGGCGGCAGCGCGGGGGGCTATACCACGCTCTGCGCCTTGGCGTTCCATGACGTGTTCCGTGCCGGTGCCAGCCTGTACGGGGTCAGCGACCCGATAGCGCTAGGGCGTGCCACGCACAAGTTCGAGGGTGATTACCTGGACTGGCTGATTGGCGACCCCGCCCTGGATGCCGAGCGCTACCGCCAACGCACGCCGCTGCTGCATGCAGGGCAGATCAGGGTGCCGGTAATCTTCTTCCAGGGCGAGCTGGATGCGGTGGTGGTGCCAGAGCAGACCCGATCAATGCTGGCGGCGTTGCAGGCTAACGGGATCGAGGCGCAAGGGCACTTCTACGCGGGCGAGCGGCATGGGTTCCGCAAGGCGCAGAACCTGGCGCATGCGCTGGAAGAAGAGTGGAAGTTCTATTGCCGGGTGTTAGGAGGCTGACCCTTGGGGGCTGCTTTGCAGCCCAATCGCCGGCAAGCCGGCTCCCACAGGTACAGCGAAGGCGTTGAATGCTGCACCAACCTGTGGGAGCCCGGCTTGCCGGTAATAAAGCCTGGGCAGGCTAACGCTTGGCGATGATGTACACCGCATGCACGATCCCTGGAATGTACCCCAGCAGGGTCAGCAGAATGTTCAGCCAGAACGCCCCGCCAAACCCAACCTGCAGAAACACCCCGAGCGGCGGCAAGATAATGGCGATGATGATGCGGATAAAGTCCATGCGAGTCTCTCCTGAAGGGGTTACAACACAGACTAGCCGCTGGTCCTGGAGGTTCCACAGGCAAAAAAAACGCCCCGGGCCGAATGGAACAGGCCAGGGGCGATGCGCAGGAACGCCAGACGGTTCGTAGAATTGGGTAACGTGCCGCTTACGCCGACACTTACGCCGGCACTTCGCGGCGCGCATGCTGCTGCGCATGCAAGCGGGCAAAGGCGCGTGCCAGTCGCAGCAGCATTTCGTCGATATTGCCCTTGCTCACGGTCAGCGCCGGAGAGAAACGCACCACATCCGCTTGTGGGGCATTGAGCAGCAAGCCTTCGTGCAGGGCCGCGGCCACCAGTTCACGCGCCTGGTTTTCCTTCAGCTGCAGCGCCCACAGCAGCCCTTGCCCGCGTACTTCGCCCTGGCCATAACGCCCAGCCAGGCGGCTCAGGCCGTCGCGCAGGTGGCGGCCGTGGTCCTGCACTTGGCCGAAGAAGCCGGGCTCAAGTACGGTATCCAGCACAGCCAGGCCCGCAGCACACATCAGCGCATTGCCGTGGTGGCTGCCCTCCAGCTCGCCCGGTTCGGCGCAGCACGCCGTACCGCGGGCCAGCAACGCGGCCAATGGCACACCACCGCCCAGGCCTTTACCCAGGGTGATGATGTCGGCACGCACGCCATAGGTCTCTTCGGCCAGCAACGCACCACAGCGCCCGATGCCGGTCTGTACCTCATCGAGGATCAGCAGGATGCCCAGCTCACGACAGAGGGTTTCCACGCCCTTGAGGTACTCGCGGGTCGCCGGAATTACCCCGGCCTCGCCCTGCACCGGCTCCAGCATGATGGCCACAGTGCGCGAATCCACTTCGGCGTGCAGCGCCGCCAGGTCATTGAACGGCACCTTGCTGAACCCGGGCAGGCCCGGTTCACAGCGGTTGCAGGGCAACGGGTCGGACGCAGACAGCGCGCCCAGGCTGCGGCCATGGCAGGCCTGGCTGGCGGTGATGATGTGATAGGCGCCATTGCGGTGCAGTTGGCCCCACTTACGCGCCAGCTTGATCGCCCCTTCACAGGCTTCGGCACCGCTGTTGAGCAGGTAGGCCTGGTCGCTGCCAGTGCTCTGGCAAAGGCGGTTGGCCAGCGCCAGCAGGCCACGGCTGTGAAACCCCGCGCCCGGGTTGATCAGCGCCTGGGCCTGGCTGCCCAACGCCTTGACCAGCACGCTGGGGCTATGGCCCAGGCTGTTCACTGCGCCGCCCTGGGTGAAGTCCAGGTAGGCATGCCCGGCATCGTCCCACAACCAGGAGCCCTGCCCGCGTACGAACACCTGCGCAGGGCGTTCGGCCCCTGGCATCAGGCAGTCACGCGACAACTCGGCAGCGGGTGGCACACGCACCGGCACAGGCTTGGGCTCGGCCAAGGCGGTCGGGGCCGAGCGGCGCAGGTTGAACAGGTTCATCGGGGCTCCAGCCAATGCACGGTAAGGGGCGAGCAAAGGGCGATCTTGGCGCCGCCGCTCATTATTTTGTCTTGCCTATCAAAAGTGTTTCTCATCCGCGGTAACAATCGACTGATTCAGCGCTGTAACCCGTTGGAATACGGCTATAGACTAGGCGCCACGAGGGGTTCCGGCCATTTCGATTTTCCAGTATTTTCGATAAGCATTACTTATGGATTTTCGCCAACTGCGTTATTTCGTCGCGGTGTACGAAGAGGGCCACGTCGGCCGCGCCGCCGAGCGCCTGTCGCTGTCACAGCCAGCGCTTTCACAACAGATCCGCCAACTGGAACACAGCCTGGACCTGAGCCTTTTCGAGCGCAGCAACAAGCGCCTGCTGCCGACCCTGGCGGCCCATACCCTGTACAACCATGCCCTGCCGCTGCTCGATGGCCTGCAGCGTGCCCACGAGGCCATGCGCAACTTCAAGGGCCAGTCTTTGCGCACCTTGGCCATCGGAGTGCTGCAAACGGTACGCCCCAGCCTGGTGCCGCAATTGCTCGAACGGCTGCGCAAGGCCCAACCCCACCTGGTGGTGCAGATCTACGAGTTATCGGGGCTGGAGATCGAGCGGCGCCTGCTCAACGGCAGCCTGGACATCGGCATCAGCTACCTGCCGCCACGCCAGCCCGGCTTGCATGGCCTGTTGCTGTACGAGGACGAGCTGCAGTTGGTGATACCCGCCACCCACCCGTTGAAGGATTTCAAGAAGGTGTCCATACGCCAGGCGGCCGAGTTGCCCATGCTGATGCTGGGCGAGGAGTTTCAGATCCGCCAGATCTGGCAAGCCCAGTTAGCCAGCCAGGGGCGGCGGCCGCAGGTGCAGGCCGAGATGAACAACATGGCGGGTATCCTCGACAGCCTGGCGCACACCGCGCTGGCAACCATTTTGCCAGGCCGGGCCAAAGACGCCGCCGAGGACGACCAAGGGCTGTTGTGGAAGCCCCTGAGCGAGCCGCGTGTACCGCTGAAGGTGGGGCTGGTGTTCCGCGATGCCCAGCGCCAGCAGGCATCGGTCGAACTGCTGCGTACGCTGCTGGAAGAAGAGACGGACGCGCGACAGCTGGGCGCATCACCGCTGGATGTGCTGGCCTGATAAAACACGCGCGCAAAGAAAACCCCGCCGAAGCGGGGTTTTCCAGACTGTTTCCCTGTGACATCCGTATCGCCCCGCCTTCCTGGCAGGTGGTCCTTCGTCGCCATCCTTGATCTGTCCTTTGCGCTTCCTGCGCAACGTCCATGTGGTAAAGATTAACCGTGGATCCAATCTGAGAACAGTGGTGAAAAGTCACCACGTTGTGTAGGAAAAGGCTTACACAGTATTCGCAGATACGCGAAGCACAGGGGCCGCTGGGCGGCCCCTGAATCAGCTAGAACTGCTCGGCACCCAGCAGGTAAAGCGACTCACTGCCCGCCTTCACCGAGGCCACCAGCGAATCCACCCGTGGCAGCAAGCGGGCGAAGTAGAACCGCGCCGTGCCCAGCTTGCCCGAATAGAACGCCTCGTCGCCCTCACCCGCTTTCGCTGCCCGCGCCATCAATGCCCACATGTAGCCATAAGCGACATAGCCAAAGGCATGCAGGTACTCGACCGATGCTGCGCCAATTTCATTCGGGTTGCCCTTGGCCTGCTGCAGTACCCATTCAGTCAGCCCATCCAGTTGGCCGAGCGCAGCGCCCAGTGGCCGGGTGAACTCTTCCAGCTCGCTACCCGCACTGGCCATGAACTGGCGAATTTCGTCTGAGAACAGCGTGTAGTAAGCGCCGCCGCTGGCCACCACCTTGCGCCCCATCAGGTCGAGGGCCTGAATGCCGTTGGTGCCCTCGTAGATCTGGGTAATGCGCACATCACGCACCAGTTGCTCCTGGCCCCATTCACGGATGTAGCCATGCCCGCCGAACACTTGCTGGCCGTGCACCGCGCACTCCAGGCCCAGGTCGGTCAGGAAGGCCTTGGCCACCGGCGTAAGCAATGCCACCAGCTCTTCGCTGCGTTTGCGCACGCCAGGGTCTTCGCTGTACTTGGCACTGTCCAGTTGCATGGCCACATAGGTGGAAAACGCGCGGCCACCCTCGATGAGTGCCTTCATGGTCAACAGCATGCGCCGCACATCCGGGTGGACGATGATCGGGTCGGCGGCTTTGTCCTTGGCTTGCGGGCCGGTGGGGGCACGGCTTTGCAAACGGTCACGCGCGTACTCCACGGCATTCTGGTAGGAACGCTCGGCCGTCGCCAGCCCCTGGATACCCACCCCCAGGCGCTCGTAGTTCATCATGGTGAACATGGCTGCCAGGCCTTTGTTCGGCTCACCGACGATATAGCCCACAGCCTCGTCGAAGTTCATGACGCAGGTAGCCGACGCCTGAATGCCCATCTTGTGCTCGATGGAGCCACAGGTGGCCGGGTTGCGCGCGCCGAGGCTGCCATCCTCGTTCACCATGAACTTGGGCACCAGGAACAGCGAGATGCCCTTCGGCCCAGCCGGCGCATCCGGCAACTTGGCCAGCACCAGGTGGATGATGTTCTCGGTCAGGTCGTGCTCGCCGCCGGTGATGAAGATCTTGGTACCGCTGACCTTGTAGCTGCCGTCTGCCTGTGGCTCGGCCTTGGTGCGGATGATGCCCAGGTCGGTACCCGCGTGCGGTTCGGTCAGGCACATGGAGCCAGCCCATACCCCGGCATACATGTTCGGCAGATACTTTTCCTTCAGCGCCTCGCTGGCGTGGGCGTTGATCGAAAGGCAGGCGCCGGCGGTCAGCATCGGGTACAGGCCAAAGGCCAAGCTCGAGGCATTGACCATTTCCTCGACCTGCGCCGAAATGGCCTTGGGCATGCCCATGCCGCCGAACAGCGGGTCGCCACCCACGCCCACCCAGCCACCTTCGGCGTAGGTGTTGTAGGCCTCGATGAAGCCGGCCGGTGTGCGCACCGCGCCATTGTCCCAGTGGCAGCCCTCTTCATCGGCCGCGCGGCTGAGCGGTGCGATGGTCTTGGCGGTCACCTTGCCAGCCTCCTCCAGTACGGCCATGGCCGTATCGGCATCGACGACCTCGGCCAGCCCGGGCAACTGCGCCCACTGCTCAGCCACGTTGAACACTTCATTCAGTACGAAGCGCATGTCGCGCACGGGCGCTTTATAGTCAGCCATGACAACCTCTCGCAAGTGGGGTCTGGGCGGTCTCGGGGTACCGCGACACTGGGGTAGATACCAGTGTAACCGAACAACATTTACGAGACATAGGGTCATCAATCGACCAATTGGTCTATTTTGGTCACGAAGTGCGTACAGCCCCACGCCGCGATTGCTGGCCATGCACCACCACACAATTGCGCCCTGCGCCTTTGGCGTTGTAGAGCGCCTGGTCGGCCGACTTGAGCACGGCTTCGGGGTTGCGGTGATCGGCCTGGCGCTCCGCAACGCCAATGCTGATGGTCACCGAAACCGTGCCGCCGCTGCTGCCGGCGCGGCGTTGGCGCCCGGTGGTATCGTCTTGCGGGCGGTTGTACTTGTCGCGCAGGTGCATCACATAGTTGGCGATCACCTCGCGCACCGCTTCCACATGGGGCACGCATTCCTCGGCGGTCTTGCCCGCGAACACCAAGGCGAACTCCTCTCCCCCATAGCGGTAGGCACGCCCACCACCGGTGACCTTGGCCAAACGGCTGGCCACCAGGCGCAACACCTGATCGCCGACATCGTGACCGTGCGTGTCGTTGAATTTCTTGAAGTGGTCAACGTCGGTCATGGCGATGACATAGTTGCGACCCAGCCGCTGCATGCGCTCGTTCAACGCACGCCGGCCGGGCAAACCGGTCAGCTCGTCGCGGAAGGCCATCTGGTAGGCCTCGTGCGCAACCGCTGCGGCGATCATCAACATTACCTGGCTGCACATGATGTTCAGCGTGAACGGCAGGATGAACGTTTGCGGCAGCATCCAGAAAATGCCGAGAAGGCCGATGATCTGGGCCGCGTGCAACGGCCTCGGCGCGCGCAGGTACTGCACCACCAGCAGGATGAACACCCCCGCGAACAGCGGGTAGGCCAACTGGATCAGGCTCATCCATTGGCCATGCAAGGTCGGCCAGCGAATCTCCGCCAACCAGGTCAGCAGCGCCTCCGGGTAGCTTTGCTCAAGGGCCACTGCCACGCTGCCCACGGCAAACAGCACGGCGCCACGGGCCACCAGGTCTTGCAGCAGGTGGGTGCGCTCCTGCCAGGCGCCATACAGGCCGAACAATGCCGGCAACAGCAGGCATACCAGGTGGAATATCACCGCTGCATCCTCGCGCACACGGCCGTGGTCGCGGTAGAAGTCGGTCTGGGTGTCGAGTAGAAAGTAGGCGATGTATACCGTAAGCATCAAAAACAGCTCACGTTGCCGGCGATACACCGCGCAGTAAGCGCCACCCAGCAGCAGCACCAAGGTGGGCAGAACATTGAACAGCGATGTGAAAAACACACTGAGGTCTCTCACATAAGCTGCGGCGAGCCCTGCCAACAGCAGCAGCAGCGAGGGCAGGAAGTGGCTGGCACGGACAGCGTTAAAACGAAACAAGGGTAATCTCCGACCCGGCAGATCAATAGTGGCATTGTGCCCTTATTTCATCGGCAGCGTACCCGAACAGTTGAATTTCAAATCGGCCAGGGTGTTGTCGAGTGGCCTGGGCCT
>NZ_JBICMS010000040.1:0-38786 GCF_043106615.1 Pseudomonas sp. CJQ_9
CGAGGGCGGTTTTTTTCAGGTAGCGCGTACCGTCAGAAACGATAGGTAAGCGACGCACCGACACCGTGCGCGCTGTTCTCATACTTGGCCTGGTAGCTGCCCTTGGTTGCGCTGACCTGGTTGACCTTGGTGTCTTCTTCCCAGAGGTAGGAATAGGCCACGTCAATGGTCATGTCGTCATTCGGGCTCCAGCCTGCGCCCAGGCTGAACACCTTGCGATCACCTGTGGGGATGCGCGGCGAACGGTCGTGGTTGTTGGTTGGCGATTGGTCAACGGTAAAGCCGGTACGCAGTACCCACTCCTTGTTGACCTTGTACGATGCACCAATGGCGTGTGCCCAGGTATCGTGCCAGTTCTGCTCTTCGGTAATGGTCTGGAATGCCGAACCTGCCAGTGGCGCAGGCACATCGTTCTGCACGGTGATGTTTTCCAGGCGGCTCCAGCGGGTCCAGGTGCTGCCCGCGTACAGGGTCCACTGGTCATCGAGTTCGTGGGTAACCGAAAGGTCGACCGATTCCGGCGTCTTGATCTTCAGGCTGGCATCGAACTTGTTGCCGTTGAACGGCCCGATCAGCGGGGTGCTGACGCGGGTCTTGCCTTCCAGCTTGTAGTCGACCATCGAGTGGTAGGTCAGGCCGACGCGGGTGCGGTCGGTGGCCTGCACCATAAGGCCGATGTTGTAGCCTACGGCAGTATCGTCACCCTTGATTTTCACTTCGCCATCGTTGCGGCCCGGGGTGAATGGGTTGATCAGGCTGGAGCCCAGCTCACCCTTGATGCGGTTGATGGTTGGACCAAAACCGATCGAGACCTTGTCGTTGAAAGCGTAGCTGACGGTGGGCTGGAAGGTGACGACCTCGACGTGGCTCTTTTTGCCCCAGTAGCGCGCAGCGTCATCGCTGCCGTAGTCGGTTACCAGGCCGAACGGCACGTAGACACCGAAGCCGACGCTCCAGTGGTCGTCGATAGGTTTGACGTAGTAGCCCATGGGCACGCCAACGACCGGCACCATGTCACCATCGGTTTCCCCCCCGAGGTTGCTGCCTGGCCCGGAAATGTCGGTTTTGGCGATGACGGCTGCGCCGCCCACGGTGAACTGTTCACGTTTGAGGCGGGACATGCCGGCCGGGTTGCCAAACACGGTGCTGGCATCTTCGGCAGAAGAAGAACGTCCCGCGAAACCTGTCCCCATGCTGCTGATGCTCTGTTCGTTCAATGCAAAGCCGCTGGCGAAAAGCTGGCTGGATGCAAGAGCAACGGCTACGCCGAGGGAGGTTTTGAGCATTACTTTTTTCATTATTAGAAAACTCCTTGGGATCTCCGGGGCGAAAAGCTACCAACAAATGACGCGCCGCGCTATAGCCTCAATCGCAGGAGTTAGAGCGGTTTTGTAGGACAATCCGACCAAAATTCCCTTTTTTCCGGCTTTGATGTAGGACGCTTCTCAAGATGCCTGTGGCAATCTTTGATCAACGCAGGTGTGCCAAGCGTGAGTGAAGTCGCGCAAGCGGCCTTGGGGGTGGAAGATCTGACGCCATATACGCGCCAGTGCCAGTAAATCGTCAGCGGCAGGCAAGGGCGTGGCATGCTCCTCAATGAGCATCCAGGCAATGGCCGTGGAGTATCGCAGGTTGACCGTAAGCTCGAGGTGTGGGCCGCCGAGGAAGGCATGCTGGCTCGCCAGGCCCCGGACCAGGCTGGCCAGGTCGGGATCACGGGCAAGGTAGTTGTCCCACAGCGCCTGGTGGCGGTGTTCGCCAATGCGGTACAGGCCGTGCCCGCGTCGGTCGTGCAAGGCGGCCCCGAGTGCCGACTGGCTGGCGGCAACGCCCAGTAACAAGGCTTCAGCGCTGGCGCAGTGACGGTTCAGGTAAACCAGGGTGGGCCGTATCACATACTGACACAATTCATTCGCCGCAATACCCATGATGCCCTCGAACAGTAAAGGGCCGGACGGGCGCTGGAGCTTGGCAGCTGGTGAAGTAGTCAGGCCCGCCGGAAGCGGCAAGTACCGCTCGAGTTGAAGTGTAGTGTGATAATCGTGGTGTAAAGAGCTGTTTTTAAATCGATTGCTGCCTGACGTCGCGGGCTATATGCCCTAAGGCGATTACGCCATGAACGTTCAGGCAGGTGGGCGATGCTACGATTCAGCGCATGAATACTGCAGTATTCGCCGCTCACGCGGTGAGCGACTGGCGAGTCCTTGCAATGACCGCCTGCAAGGGTTCATTGCGGCTGTACTGTTCAGGGTACAGACGCTCGGTGTGGCAGGCGACGCCGTGTTCGTCTACCAGGGTAAAGCTGAAGCTGCCTTTGCGTGGGGCAACGATGAGGCACTTCAACGGCGAGAAGGCCTGGGAAAGGGTGCCAATGGCAGCCTGAATCTGATGATGAGTTTGCATATTGTTGGATGTTCCTGCTTTAAACACGGGGAGTATGATCCGTGCATGATAGAAACGTTCCAGTGACGCCATTATTAAGGGACGAGCGAACCTGACTGGAACAGGGCAGCCAGAGGGGGCGCAATCAAATGTGGGCGCTTGGGCTGACTGGTAGGTACTTCAGAAGGCAGGCAGCACGCCGGGGCCAAGGTTCGCGGCCATCGGGGTGGGATCCTGATCAATCTGTCGGGTGATTCGTGCTTGACCAGCCTGTGGCTGGCGAGTGAATCATCGAATGGGCCGGTCCTGGTTTCAGCAGGGCCGCACTTGGGAGGTGGGCGACTGCAAGGACATGGGGCCAGAATTGACTTTCAGCTTGGTACTAACGAGGCGGACTGTACAGTGAATGAGTGCGCTTGGCAAGCACTACGTCAGTCTTGGGTAGCCGAGCAGTATGGCGTGAATTTGCCACGCTGGGAAGAGGGTGAAAATGGCTCGAATCGCCGAGGATGTGCCCATTGCGTGCATTCAAAGGAGGGCAAAGGGTGCATTTGTTCACATTCGGTGCAGGGCTTGTAACAGCACCGCAACAACCCCTGCCGACTTCGCCAATGCCTTGACTGCGCGGTTAAGTCAATGAAAAAAAACACTATTTTCAGCTGGTGAAAAAATCGTCAGTTTGACCGAAGCCCACAGTTTACGGGGGTTTGCGGGGTGTGTCATAGGGTTGTCCACCGAGTTATCCACAGGAACTGTGGATTGTCCCCGGCACTTGCTCTAGCACGGGCGTGTCCGCTGCGCTGTGAGCCGTCCGACCAACGCGAAGCCTGGATGACCTGCCTTCGTATGCGCCCACGAACGTCAAGAAAAGATCATTTAAAATTTTTTTCATTGTTTCGATTTCGACGGGTCATGGCAAAAAAAAAAGCGTACAGTGGCGCGCCTTTCGCATTGCCATACGTGTTGCCATGAAGTTCCGCTATAAACAGCTCGCCACCTCCGCCGCCCCTACACCACCCCCTGACGCCAAGCGGTTCAGCTTGAAAGTGGCCTTGTGGCTGCTCGATAGCCCGCGCCTTGGTGACAAGCCCCAGGTCAAGCATCTGGCAGGCCGCCTGCTGAAGCAGCCGGCCCGCCAAGGTGTCGTGGTGGCGCAAAGCCGGCTTGGGCAAATGCTGTGCCGGGATTGCGGCAATGCCCGTGACCGGCGTATTGGCCATGAGTTACTGCGCCAGGCAGCGCGGGCCGGGGACCGGCGTGCGCAGCTGGAATACGCACGGTTGTGCCAGCATCAAGAGCCAGCGCAGGCGCGTTACTGGCTGGAGCTTGCGGCGGGGCAAGGTTCGCAAGAAGCGCAGCGGCTGCTGGGGCAGTGGTTTGCGGGTTGAAGGCTGATAAGCTGCAGCCAATTGCACAGCGCGTTCGGGGTAAGCATGACAGTGGATCTGGCCAGCATTCTGCTTGGCGTGGTGGCAGGGGCGTTGCCCTGCCTGGGGTGGATCATGCAGCTCCAGCGCCGTCAGGGCGCACGGCAAGCCGAGCAGGCGTTGCTGGAGGAGCGTCTCAACGCCGCCCAGTTGGCCCAGGCCGGGCTGCAAGCGCAGCTGGATGCCAGCCGCGACGAAATCAGCGATCTCAGCGAAGCCAATACCCTCAAGCAGAGCGAGCTGGCCGCTCAGGGCCGTGAGCTGGAGTTGCTGCAGATCGACCGCGACAACGCCCGCGACGCCGCCCATGCCTGGCACCTCGAACGCGCCAACCGCGAAGCCGAACTGCGCCGCCTGGAGGCGCAAAGCGCACGCCTGGAGGCCGAACTGCGCGAACAGCAGGAAAGCCACCAGCAACGCCTGGAAGACCTGCAAGAAGCCCGTGACACCCTGCGTGCCCAGTTCGCCGAAATGGCCACCAAGATCTTCGACGAGCGTGAGCAGCGCTTTGCCCAGACCAGCCAGCAGCACCTTGGCCAGTTGCTCGACCCCCTCAAGGAACGCATCCAGTCGTTCGAAAAACGCGTCGAGGAAAGCTACCAACAGGAAGCCCGGGAGCGCTTCTCGCTGGGCAAGGAGCTGGAGCGCCTGCAACAGCTCAACCTGCGCCTGTCCGACGAAGCTACCAACCTGACCCAGGCACTGAAGGGGCAGAAAACCCAGGGCAACTGGGGCGAGTTGGTTCTCGAGCGGGTACTGGAGCACGCCGGCCTGGAGAAGGGCCGCGAGTACCAGACCCAGGTCAGCCTGAAGAGCGCCGATGGCGAGCGCTTCCAGCCCGATGTGCTGATCATGCTGCCGGGCGACAAGCAGGTGGTGGTGGACGCCAAGGTCAGCCTCACGGCCTATCAGCAGTTCGTTTCCAGCAATGACGAGGCCGCGCTCAAGCAGCATGTGCAATCGCTGCGCAGCCATGTCAAAGGCTTGTCGAGCAAGGATTACAACCGCCTCGAAGGCCTGCACAGCCTCGACTTCGTGTTGCTGTTCGTGCCCATCGAGGCGGCCTTCTCGGCGGCCCTGCAGGCGGAGCCTAACCTGTTCCAGGAAGCCTTCGATCGGCAGATCGTGATCGTCAGCCCCACGACCTTGCTGGCGACGTTGCGGGTGATCGACAGCCTCTGGAAGCAGGAGCGCCAAGGCCAGAACGCCCGGGAGATCGCCGAGCGGGCCGGCTGGCTATACGACAAGTTCGTCCTGTTCATCCAGGACCTGGACGAGCTGGGCAGTCGCCTGCAACAGGTGGACAAAGCCTATGCCGCGGCGCGCAACAAGTTGTGCGAGGGGCGCGGTAACCTGGTAAGCCGCAGCGAGCAATTGAAGTTGCTCGGCGCCCGCGCCAGCAAGAGCCTGCCGCCCGACCTGCTGGAACGGGCGATGGCTGACGCGGCGCTGGCCGATCGAGCGCTTACTGAACCAGGCTCAGATGGCGATTGAGCATGGCGCGCAAGGCCGCAGGCTTGACCGGCTTGGCCAGGTAGTCGAGGCCGGACGCATGCACCAGGGCAATGGTTTCCTTGCTGCCGTCGGCACTGATCACCACACCCGGTAGGGGTTCACCCAACCGCGCACGTAGCCAGCCCATCAGCCCGGTGCCGGTCTCGCCGTCGTCCAGGTGGTAGTCCACCAGCGCCAGGTGCGGGCGCAGGCCGTGGTCCAGCAAGGCGGCGCATTCGGCCTGGTTACGCGCAGTAGACACCTGGCAACCCCAACGGCTGAGCAGGCTGTTCATGCCGATCAGAATGCTGTCTTCATTGTCTACGCACAGTACCTGCAAGCCTGCCAGCGGCTGGCTCGCCTGTTCCAGCGGGGCAGGCTGTGCCGGCGCGGCCTGGCGGGCGATGGGCACACTGACCCGAAACACCGTACCTTTGCCTGGCCATGAACGCACTTCAAGTGGGTGGCCGAGCACCCGGCACAGGCCGTCGGCGATCGCCAGGCCCAGGCCCAGGCCCTTTTCGGCGCGGGTCTGGTGGCTGTCCAGGCGCTTGAACTCCTGGAAGATCACCTGCAGCTTGTCGTCGGCGATGCCTGGGCCGCGGTCCCAGACTTCCAGCCACAGCCGCCCGCCCTGGCGCCGTGCCCCCAGCAGAATCGGGCTTTTGCCATAGCGCAGGGCGTTGGTAAGAAAGTTCTGCAGCACCCGGCGCAGCAGCTTCATGTCACTGTCCACCCGCAGGCGGCTGCCGCGTAGGCGGAACTCCAGGCCCTTCTCGGCGGCCAGCAGCTTGAACTCGGCGCCGAGGGTGTCGAACAGTTCGGTAAGGGCGAAGGGCTTGGCGTCCGGGGTTATCTTGCCGTTTTCCAGGCGCGAGATGTCCAGCAGGTCGCTGATCAGCTCCTCTGCCGAGCGCAGCGAGCTGTCCATGTGCTGCACCAACTGCCGGGCTTCTTCATTCATGCCTTCGGCCTGCTGCGACAAGGCGGCGGAAAACAGCCGTGCAGCATTCAACGGTTGCATCAGGTCATGGCTGACGGCTGCCAGGAAGCGGGTCTTGGACTTGCTGACCGCTTCGGCCTGGCTCTTGGCTTCGGATAAGGCCTGGTTCAGTTGCGACAGTTCATGGGTGCGCTCGGCCACCCGTTGCTCCAGGCCTTCATTGGCATCGCGCAGTGCCTGTTCGGCCTCGCGAAATGGCGTGATGTCGGTGAAACTCATGACGAACCCGCCCCCGGGCATCGGGTTGCCGATCAACTCGATTACCCGGCCATTGGGGAACAGCCGCTCGGACGAGTGCGCACGGCCCTGGCGCATCCAGTGCAGGCGGCGCGCCACGTGCACCTGTGCCTCGCCGGGGCCGCACAACCCGCGCTCGGCGTTGTAACGGATGATGTCGGCAATCGGCCGGCCGACGCTGATCAGCCCCTCCGGGTAGTTGAACAGCTCAAGGTAACGGCGGTTCCAGGCCACCAGGTGCAGGTTCTGGTCGACCACGCTGATGCCCTGGTTGATGTTCTCGATGGCGCCCTGCAGCAGGGCGCGGTTGAACTGCAGGACTTCGCTGGCTTCATCGGCGATGCGTACCACGTCTTCCAGCTGCATGTCGCGGCCTTCGATGGCCGCCTTGACCACCGCGCGGGTCGACGAGGTGCCCAGCACGCCGGCCAGCAGCCGTTCGGTGTGTTCGATCCAGTCGCCGTCCGCGTTCTGGTTGGGGTTGAAGCCCTTGCCCTGGCGGTAGGCAAAGCGGATGAAGCTCTGCCGGGCGCGCTCTTCCCCGACAAAGCGCGATGCCAGGGTCAGCAGGTCGTCGATCTGTACCGCCAGCAGCGGCTTGCTGCTGGGCCGGGCGCTGGTCTGCTGGCCAATGAAGCGGCCAGCCTGCCAATGTTCGGACACCCGCGTGCGCGACAGCAGCGACACCCAGGCGAACAGGGTGAAGTTGCCCGCCAGCGACAACACCACGCCCTGGGTTAGAGGGCTGATCGGCAGGTTCAGCGGGTTGCCGTGCAGCCAGGCCAGCCCTGGGAACACCTGCAGCGGCCAGCCCAGACTGTGCGCGGCAATCGGCAACACCAAGGTGTAGAACCACAGGAAGATACCGGCAGCCAGGCCGGCAAACACGCCGCGGCGGTTGGCCTGCTTCCAGTACAGCGCGCCGAGCATGGCCGGGGTCAATTGGGTCACGGCGGCAAACGCGATCTGGCCGATGGTTGCCAGGCTGGCGGTCGAGCCCAGCAGGCGATAGCTGACATAGGCCAGCAGCAGGATCACCACGATGGTCACCCGGCGCACCGAGAGCATCCAGTGACGGAACGCTTCGAACGGCCGTTCGGCATTGTTGCGGCGTAGCAGCCAGGGCAGCAGCATGTCGTTGGAGACCATGGTCGACAGTGCCACGGCCTCGACGATGACCATGCCGGTGGCTGCCGAGGCGCCGCCGATGAACGCCAGCAGGGCCAGGCTCGGGTGGGCCTCGGCCAGCGGCAGGCTGATCACGAACGAGTCGGAGATCACGGCCCCTGGCAGCAGCATTTGCCCGGCCAGGGCAATCGGCACCACGAACAGGGCAGCCAGCCCCAGGTACAGGGGGAACACCCAGCGGGCCAGGCGCAGGTCTTGGGGTTCGATGTTCTCCACCACGGTAACGTGGAACTGGCGCGGCAGGCAGATGATCGCCATCATCGCCACGGCGGTCTGCACCACCATGGAGGGCCAGTTGATGGTCTCCTGCCAGTAATCCTGCAACTGAATCGACTGGCGTGCCTGGCTGAACAGGTCGCCGAAGCCGTCATACAGGTTGAACACCACGAAGATGCCCACAGCCAGGAAGGCCAGCAGCTTGATCAGCGATTCGAAAGCAATGGCCAGGACCATGCCACGGTGGTGTTCGGTCACGTCCAGGCTGCGCGTGCCGAACACGATGGCGAACAGCGCCAATACCAGTGACACCACCAGCGCGGTGTCCTGGACACGTGTGCCGGTGGCGTCGGCACTGGCGCCGATCAGCAGGTTCACGCCCAGCACGATGCCCTTGAGCTGCAGGGCGATGTAGGGCAGCACGCCAACGAGGCAGATCAGTGCCACCACCACCGCCAGGGTCTGCGACTTGCCATAGCGTGCGGCGATGAAGTCGGCGATCGAGGTGATGTTCTGCTGCTTGCTGATCAGCACCATCTTCTGCAACACCCAAGGCGCAAAAATCAGCAGCAGTACCGGGCCCAGGTAGATCGGCAAGAACGCCCACAGTTGTTCGGCGGCCTGGCCAACGGCGCCGAAGAAGGTCCAGCTGGTGCAGTACACGGCCAGCGACAGGCTGTACACCCAGGCGCGCAGCTTGGGCGGCAACGGCGTGCTGCGGCGGTCGCCATAGAAGGCGATGGCGAACATGATGGCCATATAGGCCAGGGCGACCACGGCGATCAGCCCGCTGGACAACGACATGAAAACTCCGAAGCAATAAGATAACGCGGTCCCGATCTACCAGTCTGGCACGCCGGTGGCGCTTCGTCAGCGCCGACGATGGTCGCAGTGGCGCGTGGTCGCAGGGCCCGGCTTCGTTGACCGGCACTGGCCCTGTCGCGAGCGAGGCAGCTGACGCTTCAAAACCTCGGCAGATGGAGGATTGACAGCCCGGCATACGCGGGGAATACTGCCTCCAGAATTCATATATATGTTTATATAACAACAAGAGAGCGAGACCCATGCACCCACTGTCCGGTGATGCTCGACTGCCCCGTTACCAACAACTGCGCGACCACTTGCTCGAGCAGATTGCCAATAACCGCTGGCGCCCCGGTGAGGCGATCCCGACTGAGGCTGCCTTGGCCACCGAGTTCGACATGTCAGTCGGCACCGTGCGCAAAGCGGTGGACGTACTGGTGGCTGAAGGCGTGCTGGAGCGTCAGCAGGGGCGCGGTACCTTCGTACGCCGCCCGCAATTCCAGTCTTCGCTGTTCCGGTTCTTCCGCTTCGAAGCCGCCAATGGCCAGCGCGCGGTGCCTGAAAGCCGCATTCTTGCCATCGAGCCGATGACCGCGCCTTCGGCGGTCGCCGAGGCACTGGGCCTGGCGGTGCACAGCGAAGTGATCCGTATTGTGCGTACGCGCCTGCTCGGCGCCCAGCCGGTACTGGCCGAAGAAATCTGGTTGCCGCGCCAGACGTTCCAGCCGTTGCTGGAGGTCGATTTGAACCGCGAGGGGCCGCTGCTGTACCCCCTCTATGAAGCACTGTGCGGCCAGGTGGTCGCCTACGCCGAAGAAACCCTGACCGCCGGAGCGGTTGACGCGGCGCATGGCCGCTTGCTGCAACTGCCGGCCGGCAGCCCGGTGGTGGTGATCGAGCGCCTGGCCCGTGACTACGCCGGCAAGCCGCTGGAATGGCGCCGCTCACGCGGCCATGCGCAGCACTTCCGCTACCGCATCGACATTCGCTAAGCCGGCGGCTGCACCCCGTATCCCTCTGCGCCGTGCCCATGCGGCGCGGTGGCTTCGCCTGCCTGGCGGTTACACGCACACACTAGAAGGATAACAATCATGTTCAGTTGGTATCGGCAGATCACCTCGCGGGAACGCAAGACATTCTGGGCCTGTTTCGGCGGCTGGTCGCTCGATGCGCTGGAAGTGCAGATGTTCGGCCTGGCCATCCCGGCGCTGATCGCCGCCTTCTCCCTGAGCAAAGCTGATGCCGGCCTGATCAGTGGCCTGACCCTGGTGACCTCGGCCATCGGCGGCTGGCTGGGTGGCACCTTGTCCGACCGCTACGGCCGCGTGCGGACCCTGCAGTGGATGATCCTCTGGTTCTCGTGCTTCACCTTCCTCTCGGCATTCGTCACCGGTTTTTACCCCTTGCTGTTGGTCAAGGCGATGCAAGGCTTCGGTATCGGCGGCGAGTGGGCTGCCGGCGCCGTGCTGATGGCCGAAACCATCAACCCGAAATACCGCGGCAAGGTCATGGGCACGGTACAGAGCGCCTGGGCCGTGGGCTGGGGCCTGGCCGTGGCACTGTTCATGCTGATCTACTCGCTGGTGCCGCAGGAATTTGCCTGGCGGGTGATGTTCTTCGTCGGCCTGTTGCCGTCGTTGCTGATCCTTTGGGTACGCCGCAACGTGCCCGAACCGGACAGCTTCCAGCGCCTGCAGAGTGCCAATGCCATCCCTGCCAGCTTCCTGCACTCCATGGCCGGCATCTTCCGCCCGCAGCTGTTGCGCGTGACCTTGCTGGGCGGCCTGCTTGGCCTGGGCGCCCATGGTGGGTACCACGCCGTAATGACCTGGCTGCCGACCTTCCTCAAAACCGAGCGCCACCTGTCGGTGCTGAACTCCGGTGGTTACCTGGCGGTGATCATCCTGGCCTTCTGGTGCGGTTGCGTGGTCAGCGGCCTGCTGATCGACCGCATCGGCCGGCGCAAGAATATTCTGCTGTTCGCCCTGTGCTGCGTGCTGACCGTACAAGCCTATGTGTTCTTCCCGCTGACCAACACGCAGATGCTGTTCCTCGGCTTCCCGCTGGGCTTTTTCGCCGCCGGTATCCCGGCCAGTCTGGGGGCGTTTTTCAATGAACTGTACCCGGCCGAGGTGCGCGGTGCCGGGGTGGGCTTCTGCTACAACTTCGGCCGCGTACTGTCGGCAGTGTTCCCGTTCCTGGTCGGCCACATGAGCGAGTCGATGTCCTTGGGCAGCGCCATTGGTATCGACGCTGGCATCGCCTATGGCGTGGCGGTGATCGCCGCCCTGTGCTTGCCGGAGACACGCGGGCGCAACCTCGAAAATGCCACGGCGCGGCACATCGGCGGCGTAGCTGCCAAGTAACCTGACTTTTCTGTATGAGAGCCATGCCCGACGTACCTCCTTTACACCTGAGCGCGATCGACAGCCACGCCCACGTTTTCAGCCGTGGGCTGGAGCTGGCCAGTGAGCGGCGCTATGCCCCTGATTACGATGCGCCGCTGGGCGACTACCTGGGCCAGCTGCTGGCTCATGGTTTCAGCCATGGCGTGCTGGTGCAGCCGAGTTTCCTCGGCACCGACAACCGCTACCTGCTCAGCGCTCTGCAGGCGATGCCGCAGCAACTGCGGGGGGTAGTGATGGTGGCGCCCGATGTCGAGCCGCAAACCCTTGCCGACATGGCCCGGTCAGGCGTGCGTGGTGTGCGCCTGAACCTGATGGGCCAAGCCCTGCCGGACCTGGCCAGTGGCCGCTGGCGACCGCTGCTCGAACGCATTGGCGAACAAGGCTGGCACCTGGAACTGCACCGGCAGGTGGCGGACATACCGGCACTGGTCCGCGCGCTCCAGCCCTATGGCCTGAACATCGTCATCGACCATTTCGGCCGCCCCGATGCCCGCCGTGGGCTGGGCCAGCCCGGGTTCGCCGAACTGTTGACCCTGGGCGGGCAGGGCAAGGTTTGGGTGAAGGTGTCGGGGATCTACCGGCTGGCGGGGGCGCCGGACGAGAATCTGGCCTTCGCGCGCTCGGCACTGTGCGCGCTGGAAGCGCACTATGGCGCCGAGCGCTTGATGTGGGGCAGTGATTGGCCGCATACCCAGCATGAGTCGGCGATCAGTTTTGCCACTGCAGTGCAGCAGTTCGATGCCTTGGGCTGCTCGGCCCGGCTGCGCCAGGCCCTGTTGGTGGATACCGCGCGGGCTTTGTTCGGTTTCGAATGAGCGCCTGCCGGTCGCGATCGACCCGCTGATCGTGGCGGGTTCTGCCCCCGGCGCTTGCCAGCCGCTGCATTTCCCATGCAGATTTGTGGCTTGGTGCGCCCGGCGCGCCTCCAATTGAAAAGCCATCAGGACCAAGGACGATGAGTCATTCCTCGCAATTCACCTTGCTCGGCAAGCGACGCTTCCTGCCGTTTTTCATCACTCAGTCGCTGGGTGCCTTCAACGACAACCTGTTCAAGCAGTCGCTGATCCTGGCGATCCTGTTCAAGCTCAGCCTGGGCGAGGGTGACCGGTCGATCTGGGTCAACCTGTGTGCCTTGCTGTTCATTCTGCCGTTTTTCCTGTTTTCGGCGTTGGGTGGTCAGTTTGGCGAGAAGTTCGCCAAGGACGCGCTGATCCGCGCCATCAAGCTGGCCGAGATCGCCATCATGGCGATCGGCGCGCTGGGCTTCATCACCAACCACCTGGCGCTGATGCTGGTGGCGCTGTTCGGCATGGGCACGCATTCGGCGCTGTTCGGCCCGGTGAAGTATTCCATCCTGCCCCAGGCCCTGCGTGAAGAAGAGCTGGTCGGTGGCAACGGGCTGGTCGAAACCGGCACCTTCCTTGCCATCCTGGCAGGCACCATCGGCGCCGGGGTGATGATGTCGGCCGACAGCTACGCCACCGTGGTGGCCGGGGGGGTGGTCGGCACTGCGGTGCTGGGCTACCTGGCCAGCCGCTGGATCCCCCGGGCGGCCGCGGCCTCGCCGAACATGCCGCTGGACTGGAATATCTTCAAGCAATCCTGGGTGATCCTGCGCATGGGCCTGGGCCAGCCGCCGGCAGTGTCGCGCTCGATCGTCGGCAACTCGTGGTTCTGGTTTGTCGGTGCCATCTACCTTACGCAGATTCCGGCCTACGCCAAGGAGTGGCTGCACGGTGACGGCACCGTGGTAACGCTGGTGCTGACGCTGTTCTCGGTGGGCATCGCGCTGGGCTCGCTGCTGTGCGAACGGCTCAGCGGGCGCAAGGTGGAAATCGGCCTGGTGCCATTCGGCTCATTCGGCCTGACCCTGTTCGGCCTGCTGTGGTGGTGGCACTCTGGCGATGTGCCAGCGGCCGCCGCGCCGCATGACTGGCTGGCGCTGCTGGGCATGAGCCAGGCCTGGTGGATCCTGCTGTCGATCATTGGCCTGGGGGTGTTCGGCGGCTTCTACATCGTGCCGCTGTATGCCTTGATTCAGGCCCGCACCGGCGAAGACCAGCGCGCCCGGGTAATCGCGGCCAACAACATCCTCAATGCCCTGTTCATGGTGGTGTCGGCGCTGCTCACCATTCTCCTGCTGGGCCTGGCCAAGCTGAGCATCCCCCAGCTGTTCCTGGTGGTGTCGCTGCTCAATATCGCGGTCAACGCCTACATTTTCAGGATCGTGCCCGAGTTCACCATGCGCTTCTTGATCTGGCTGCTCAGCCATTCGATGTATCGCGTGCAGCACCGTGACCTGCAGCGCATTCCCGACCAGGGTGCGGCGTTGCTGGTGTGCAACCACGTCTCGTTCGTCGACGCGCTGCTGTTGGGTGGGGCGATCCGCCGGCCGATCCGCTTTGTCATGTACTACAAGATCTACAACCTGCCGGTGCTCAACTTTGTCTTCCGTACCGCAGGGGCCATCCCGATTGCCGGGCGCAACGAAGACCAGGCCACGTACGAGCGGGCCTTCGCGCGCATTGCCGCGTACCTGGCCGACGGCGAGCTGGTGTGCATCTTCCCGGAGGGCAAACTGACCGGTGATGGTGAAATCGATGTGTTCAAGGGCGGCGTCAAGCGCATCCTCGAAGAAACCCCGGTGCCGGTGATTCCGCTGGCCTTGCAGGGCTTGTGGGGCAGCTTCTTCAGCCGCGACCCACGCAAAGGTTTCTTCAAGCGGTTATGGTCGCGGGTGACCATTGTAGCCGGTGCCGCCATACCGGTGGAGGCGGCGCAGCCAGAAGCCTTGCGAGAGCAGGTCAGCCGCTTGCGCGGCAACCTGCGCTAGGGGAGGGGATCAGCTGGCGCTGACCTTAAGGCCAACCAGGCCAGTGATGATCAGCGCCACGCTAACCAGGCGTACCAGGGCCATGGATTCGCCGAACAGGATAATGCCGGCGATCACCGTGCCCACGGCACCCACCCCGGTCCAGATGGCGTAGGCAGTGCCCAGTGGCAACTCCTTCATGGCCAGGCCCAGAAGGCCGAGGCTGATAGCCATGGCGGCAACGGTGAGTACGGTAGGCAGTGGCTTGCTGAAGCCGTCGGTGTATTTGAGGCCTACGGCCCAGCCGACCTCGAACAGGCCGGCAAAGAACAGGATGATCCAGGACATGGTGCTTCTCCATCGTGGTGAATGATGGGGCCGTCCCCGGAATGATCACGCGGTGCGTCGTGAGGCCGTCCTCACAGTGAGCACTATAGTGCACACCTGCAGGTTTCAGGGCAAGCCTGGCTGTCACCCTAATGCCTGGCCGGTTCCACCCCTTCAGCCTGCTCCCCGGGCTCACCCATGCGCCGGAACCAGGTTGACAGGAGTGCCCCGGAAATATTGTGCCAAACGCTGAACAATGCACTGGGCACCGCTGCCAGGGGCGAAAAATGCGCCGCTGCCAATGCCGCCCCCAGCCCCGAGTTCTGCATGCCAACCTCTAGCGCCAGGGACTTGCGCTGGGCCAGTGGCAGTTTGCACAGCCTGCCGGTCAGGTACCCCAGCAAGTAGCCAAAGCTGTTGTGCAGCACTACCACTGCCATGATCAGCAGCCCCGATTCGGCAATTTTTGCCTGGCTGGCCGCCACCACTGCGCACACGATCATCACGATGCTCACCACCGACACCAGCGGCAGCACTTGCACTGCCGCCTGCACGCGGGCACCGAGCAAACGCTGGGCGATAACGCCAAGCACGATCGGCAGCATCACCAGTTGCAGGATCGACCAGAACATGTCCATGAAGGACACCGGCAGCCACGCCGAGGCCAGGAACCAGATCAGGGCAGGGGTCAGCAGTGGCGCCAGCAGGGTCGTGACGGCAGCAATTGCCACGGCCAAGGCCAGGTCGCCCCGAGACAGCCAGACCATCACGTTGGAGGCCGTGCCACTGGGGCAACAGCCAACCAGGATCACACCCACGGCAATTTCCGGCGGCAGCTGGAACAGCTGGCACAGCAGCCAGGCCATGCCCGGCATGATCACGAAGTGCGCAACCACCCCCAGCATGACCCGCCAGGGCTGGCGGGCGAGGGCGGCGAAGTCGTCGAGCTTGAGGGTGAGGCCCATGCCGAACATCACCAGCCCCAGCAGCGGCACGATGGCTACCTTCAAGGCGATGAACCATTGCGGCTGCAGGAAAGCCAGCAGGGCGAACACCAGCACCCACAGGGCGAAGGTGTTGCCGACAAAGCGGCTGAGGGCGGCGAGGGCACGCATGGGGCAATTCCTTTTCTATTTATGGCTTCAAGCATTTCACTGGCCTCTTCGCGGGCTTGCCCGCTCCCACAGGTACATCACAGTATCCAGAACCTGTGTTGTACCTGTGGGAGCGGGCAAGCCCGCGAAGAGGCCAGCACTGTCTCGGGATTTCTCCCAAGCCAGCACCGGCATTTCGAACAGCATCAGACCCCCTGCGGAATCTCCTCGCCACCCAGTGCCTCGAACAGCACCGGCAAGAATTCGGCAAAGGTCATCATCATCAGCTGGAAGCTGGCGTCGAACTGCTGGGCCGCCTCATCGCCACCGTCCTGTTCGGCCTGCTCCTGCAGCAGCTCTTCGAACTTCAGGCGCTTGATGACCATCTTGTCGTCGAGGATGAACGACAGCTTGTCCTGCCAGGCCAGGGCCAGTTGGGTAACCACCTTGCCGGTGCTCAGGTGCAGCTGGATTTCTTCGCCGGTCAGGTCCTGGCGTTTGCAACGCACGATGCCACCGTCTTCGGCGGTGTCGCGCAGTTCGCACTCGTCCAGCACGTAGAAGCCTTCAGCAGCCTGTTGCGACTTGACCCAGTCGGTCATGGTGGCAACCGGTGCGATTTTTACCGTCGCTGGGCGCACTGGCAGCGAGCCCATCACTTCACGCAGGGTCGACAGCAGGTCTTCGGCACGCTTGGCGCTGGCCGAGTTGACCAGGATCACACCCTGACGCGGGGCAATGGCGGCGAAAATCATCGAGCGGCGGATGAATGCGCGCGGCAGGAAGGCCTGGATGATCTCGTCCTTGATCTGGTCGCGTTCCTTCTTGTAGACCTTGCGCATCTGCTCGGTCTCGATCTCTTCGACCTTTTCCTTCACGGCGTCATTGACCACGCTGCTTGGCAGGATGCGTTCTTCCTTGCGGGCGGCAATCAGCAGGTACTCGCCGCTGACATGCACCAAGGGCGCGTCTTCGCCTTTGCCGAACGGTGCGATGAAACCATAGGTGGACAGCTCCTGGCTGGCGCAGGCGCGGGCCGGCTTGCTGGCCAGGGCGGCTTCCAGCGCTTCAGGCTCGAACGGTACTTCCTGGGTCAGGCGGTAGGTCAGCAGGTTCTTGAACCACATGCGGGGCAATCTCTCATTAATGCATAAGGCGGGCATTATTCTCCGAGCAGTGCTCCCAGGCCAACCCTGTCAGAGGGCCAGCAGTGGTTAATGCCGCAAGAAAACGCCTGTCAACGCTAGGTCTTTGAAAGGCCTGAGGTTTTTTTTGAAGAAAGTTTAAAAAGTGCTTGCCAGGGTGCAGGGGCGTACGTAGAATGCGCGCCACACCGAGAGACATGGGTGATTAGCTCAGCCGGGAGAGCATCTGCCTTACAAGCAGAGGGTCGGCGGTTCGATCCCGTCATCACCCACCACTCGATGTATAGCGCAGCGGTAGTTCAGTCGGTTAGAATACCGGCCTGTCACGCCGGGGGTCGCGGGTTCGAGTCCCGTCCGCTGCGCCATATTCAACTTCCAGGGCCCACTGAACACCCGGAAGTAACAAAGAAAGCGACCTCAGGGTCGCTTTTTTTGTGCCTGCATGCTTTACGAGCCCGCAGAACGCTGCAGTGTCAGCCACGGCGTTCTTCTTCACGCAACGTCAGCACTTCGAAACCGTCATCCGTCACCGCCACCGTGTGCTCCCATTGCGCCGACAAGCTGTGGTCGCGGGTAACCACTGTCCAGCCATCTTTCAGTTCGCGCGTGCCGCGCCCACCCTGGTTGATCATCGGTTCGATGGTGAACACCATGCCTGGCTTGAGCTTCATGCCCATGCCGCGCTGGCCCACGTGCAACACCTCCGGCGCTTCATGCATCTGCTGGCCGATACCATGCCCACAATATTCGCGCACCACGCTGTAGCCCGCGGCCTCGGCATGGGCCTGCACGGCGTGGCCGATATCACCCAGCGTGGCCCCTGGGCGCACCTGCTCGATGCCTTTCCACAGCGCTGCATAGGTGGTGTCGACCAGGCGGCGGGCCTCGTCGCTGATCGTGCCAATGCAGTACATCTTCGAGGCGTCGGCGATGTAGCCGCCCTGTTCCAGCGTGATGTCGACGTTGACGATCGAGCCTTCCTCAAGCACCTCGTCGGCCCTGGGTATGCCATGGCACACCACATGGTCCACCGACGTATTGAGCGAGTAGGGGAACCCGTACTGGCCCTTGCTCGCAGGCCGGGCCTTGAGCGTTTCGACGATGTAGGCTTCGGCGCGGTCGTTGATTTGCAGGGTGGTCACGCCGGGGCGGATGAAGTGGTCGAGGTCAGCGAATACCTGGGCCAGCAACTGGCCGGCCCGGCGCATCAGCTCGAGTTGGGCGGGGGTCTTGAGGATCACCTGGGGCATGGGGAAAGGGCGGTTGCTCATGCTGGAATTTGCCCCAGCATAGCGCCAGCGGGTGCGCACTTGCCACCGCATGGTGCGCAGGGTGCGCACGGTACGCCGGAGCGCGGGCGTGGTAGAAGCGTCTGCTCCAGCTGGCCCACTAATTGCTGGCTACCTCCCATCCCGGGCCATCAACGTCGACAGCCCGCACATTTTCACGACAAAGGCGCCGTGTTGCCCCGCTTGCTGCTGCAGGCCGGGGCAGCCGGCGCCTTTTTGCGTTTCCACAGGAGCCCGCCCATGGTCAATAACCAAGTGCGCAGCGTATGCCCGTATTGCGGCGTTGGTTGCGGCATCGTCATGAGCGTTGCCGACGGCAAGGTCGGCAAGATCAGCGGCGACAAGCAGCACCCCAGCAACTACGGCCGGCTGTGCACCAAGGGCCTTACCGCCCACTTGCCGCTGACGGCGGCCGGGCGCATGGAAGACGCCTACCTGCGCCAGCAACGCAACCAGCCGCCGGTGCGCGCCAACATGGACAAGGCAATTGCCGACAGTGCTGCACGGCTACGTGCCATCATCGACCAGCATGGGCCAGACGCCGTAGCGCTCTACGTGTCCGGGCAGATGTCGCTGGAGGCCCAGTACCTGGCCAACAAGCTGGCCAAGGGTTTCATTCGCACCCGCCACATCGAGTCCAATTCGCGCTTGTGCATGGCCAGTGCCGGCAGCGGCTACAAGCTGTCGCTAGGCGCCGACGGCCCGCCTGGCAGCTACGAGGATTTCGAGCACGCCGATGTGTTTCTGGTGATCGGTTCGAACATGGCTGACTGCCACCCGATTCTGTTCCTGCGCCTGCTCGACCGGGTCAAGGCGGGGGCCAAACTGATCGTTGTCGATCCCAGGCGCAGCGCCACGGCCGACAAGGCCGACCTGTTCCTGCAGCTGCGCCCCGGCAGCGACATGGCCTTGCTCAATGGCCTGCTGCACCTGCTGCATCGCAATGGCCACACCCACCCCGATTTCATCGCCCGCCATACCGAAGGCTGGGACGACATGCCCGCCTTGCTCGATGACTACAGCCCCGAACGGGTGGCCGCCATCACCGGGCTGGCCGAGGCCGACATCGTCAAGGCCGCGCAATGGATCGGCAGAGCCGGCAACTGGATGAGCTGCTGGACCATGGGGCTGAACCAGAGCATTCACGGTACTTGGCACAGCAATGCCATCTGTAACCTGCACCTGGCCACCGGTGCCATTTGCCGCCCTGGCAGCGGGCCGTTCTCGTTGACCGGCCAGCCCAATGCCATGGGCGGCCGCGAAATGGGCTACATGGGGCCCGGCTTGCCCGGCCAGCGCTCGGCGCTGGTGGCGGCCGACCGTGCCTTCGTCGAACAGCAGTGGCAACTGCCACCCGGTAGCCTGCGCAGCGAAGCCGGCGAGGGAACGGTGGCGCTGTTCGAGCAACTCAAGGCCGGCGAGGTGAAAGCCTGCTGGATCATCTGCAGCAACCCGGTTGCCAGTGTCGCCAACCGCCAGCAGGTGCTCGACGGCTTGCGCCAGGCCGACCTGGTGATCGCCCAGGACGCCTTCCTCGACACCGAAACCAACCGTTACGCCGATATCCTGCTGCCTGCCGCGCTGTGGGCCGAAGGCGAGGGCGTGATGATCAACAGCGAACGCAACCTGACCCTGATGCCCCGCGCTGTCGAGCCGCCCGGGCAAAGCCTGCCGGACTGGCAGATTATCGCCCGTGTGGCCTGCGCGATGGGCTATGGCGAGGCCTTCGACTACCCGAACGCCGAGGCGGTGTATGAGGAAATTCGCCGCTTTCACAACCCGGCCACCGGCTATGACCTGCGTGGCATCAGCTATGCCGACCTGCGTCAGCAACCCCGGCAGTGGCCCAGCGCCCCGGGGCGCGAGCAGCACCGCAGCCCGCTGCGTTACCTTAACGATGGCAGCAGCCAGGCGCTGCTGCTCGATGACCAAGGGCAGCGGCCGGCTATCGCCTTCCCCACGGCCAGTGGCAAGGCACGCTTCTTCGCCCGGCCCTGGCTGCCGGCCGCTGAGTTGCCGGATGACGCCTTCCCCCTGGTGCTCAACACCGGCCGCGTGCAGCACCATTGGCATACCCTGACCAAGACCGGCAAGGTACCGGCGCTGAACAAGCTGGAGCCCGGCCCGTTCGTTGAAATCCACCCGGAAGATGCCGGCCGTTTGGGCATTGCCGAGAAAGACCAGGTGGCCGTTCGCTCGCGGCGTGGCCAGGCCGTGCTCCCGGCGCGTATCAGCGACCGGGTCATGCCGGGCAACTGCTTTGCGCCGTTTCACTGGAACGACCTGGTCGGTGAGCAGCTGGCCATCAATGCCGTCACCTGCGATGCGCTCGACCCTCTGTCGTTGCAGCCTGCATTCAAGCACTGCGCCGTGGCCCTGCAGCGGGTTGCCGGCGAGCGTATCGAGGCCCTTGAACTGCACACCACCGTTGCCGAGCCTGCCAGCATGCCGACCGCCACCTTGTCCCGCCTGTTAGGCCTGGACACCTTGCCGGCCCCGGTGCTGGCCGAAGACGAGCGGCACTATCTGCAAGGTTTTTTGCTGGGGCTGGCCCAGGCGCGCGCCGACGGTGTGCCCAGCCTGCCGGCCAGTGCGCCGCTGCCGGCCAGCCGGCGTATGTTCGTTGACGGCTTGCTGGCCGGGCTGTTCGCGACCCCGGCCCAGGCACCGGCCGCGGCGCCAGCCCAGCCGCTGCACCAGGTGGTATGGGCTTCGCAGACCGGCAACTGTGAACTGCTGGCCGAGCGCTGCGCCGAACGCCTGCGCGGCGCAGGCCTGCAGGTGCAGCTCAGTTGCATGCAGGCGACCCGCCCCAGCCAGCTACGCGGCGCTGCCAGCGTGGTATTCATTACCAGCACGTTCGGTGATGGCGAGGCCCCCGACAGTGCCGCGAACTTCTGGCAGGCGTTGCAGGGTCAGGAGGGCGGCCACTGCGCCGAGCTGCCGTATGCCGTGCTGGCCTTAGGCGACTCCAGTTATGAGCAGTTCTGTGGTTTTGGCCGCAAGCTGGACCAGCGGCTGGCCGAGCTGGGCGGCCGGCGCCTGCTGCAACGGGTGGAGTGCGAGCCCGACTTCGACGAAGCGTTTGCCGGCTGGCTGGAGGCGCTGCTGCCAAGCCTGGGCAGCACCGCCGCGGCACAACCGGCCGGGGCAGCGGCACCCGTGGCGGCTTACACCAAGCAGCGGCCCTGGGCGGCCACCCTGCTGGAAAACCGCCTGCTCAACGGCCCCGGTGCCAGCAAGGAAACCCGCCAGTTGGTCTTCGACCTCAGTGGCAGCGGTTTCACCTACGCCGCCGGCGACGCCCTGGGGGTATGGCCACGCAACTGTCCGGCGCTGGTCGCAGAACTGCTGGCGCTGATGCAACTCGACGGCCAGGCGCTGGTGGAATTGAAGGGCCAGCCCGCCATGCCGCTGGCCGAAGCCCTGCAGGCACACCTGGAAATCGCCAAGGTCACCCCACAGCAACTGCAGGTGTTCGCCGCTAATGCCCCCGACCTGCAGCGCCTGCTGCAGCCCGACTGCAAGGCCGAACTGCACGCGTGGTTGTGGGGCCGGCAACTGGTCGATGTGTTGCGCGCCTTCCCGCAGCAACTGCCACTGGCCAGTTGGCTCGCGTTGCTCAAGCCGTTGCAGCCACGGCTGTACTCGATCAGTTCCAGCCCACTGGCGCACCCTCAACAGGTGCACCTGACCGTTTCCACGGTGCGCTACGGTGATCGCAAAGGTGTGTGCTCCAGCTTCCTGGCCGACCGGGCACAGGCGTTGAAGGTGGCGATTTTTCCGCAGGTGTCGAAGCACTTCCGCCTGCCTGAGGACGATGGTGTGCCGTTGATCATGGTCGGCCCTGGCACTGGCATTGCGCCATTTCGGGCGTTCCTTGAAGAGCGCGAAGCGCGCGGCGCCAGCGGGCCGAACTGGCTGTTCTTCGGCGAGCAGCACGCTGCAAGCGACTTTTATTACCAGGCGCAATTGCAGGCTTGGCAAGCCACGGGGCACCTGCGGCTGGACACGGCGTTCTCGCGTGATCAGGCGCAAAAGATCTACGTGCAGACGCGCATGCTCGAGCACGGCACGCAGCTGTGGCAATGGTTGCAGGCCGGGGCGTACTTCTATGTCTGCGGTGATGCCCAGCGCATGGCCAAGGATGTAGATGCGGCCTTGCGGGCGATTGTCGCCGAGCATGGCGGCATGGATGCCGCAGCGGCTGATGCCTACGTGGACGGCCTGAACCAGGCCCGGCGCTACCGGCGTGACGTGTATTGATGTGCACCGCGATGGGTTGCAGTGCACTGCGAGTGTGCGCAGCCGATGCCGGGTGGTTCGCGGGCGAACCCGCTGCTGCATAGGCCTGGACCGCTGTGCAGGCCCGTGCAGGCGCGGGTTTGCGCGTAATGCGTCCACCCCCGGGAACAGGCTTGGCACACTCCCTGCTTACCCCATGTAACAACAAAGCCCACTGATCAACGGCGATCAACCGGGCCCCCTACCGTGATGAATACAGGCAAAGGCGCCTGGAGCTTCGGCTCCAGGCGCTTTTTTTTTGATCGAGGATCGGCTTATGAAGGCAACAGCGAGCAGCGGGCAACGAGAGCGACTGGTCATCGTCGGCAACGGCATGGTCGGCCACCACTGTGTGGAACAACTGGTCAGCCGCGGCGCCCTGCAGCAGTTCGAGGTACGGGTGTTCGGCGAGGAGCGCCAGCGCGCCTACGACCGGGTGCACCTGTCCGAGTACTTTGGCGGTAGCTGTGCCGAAACCCTGGCCCTGTGCGAGCACGACTTCTACACCGCCAGCGGCGTGCACCTGCACCTTGGCGAAGCGGTCCTGCAGATCGATCGCGAGCGCGGTGAGGTGGTTACCGCCCAAGGCCGCTACGGCTACGACCAACTGGTCCTGGCGACCGGTTCCTACCCCTTTGTGCCGCCGATCGAGGGCTCCAGCGGTGATGCCCGCCTGGTCTACCGTACCCTCGACGACCTCGATGGCATTCGCGCTGCCGCCGCCAGCGCCCGCCGTGGCGTGGTGGTGGGGGGTGGCCTGCTGGGGCTGGAAGCGGCCAACGCCCTCAAGTCGCTTGGCCTGGAAGCCCACGTGGTGGAGTTCGCGCCACGGCTGATGCCGGTGCAGCTGGATGGCGAGGGCGGCGCAGCGCTCAAGGCACAGATCGAAGCGCTGGGCGTGGGTGTGCACCTGTCGCGTGCCACTCAGTCCATCAGCCAGGGCGACGCCTACCGCTACCGCATGAACTTCGACGGTGGCCAATACCTGGAAACCGACCTGATCGTGTTCTCTGCTGGCATTCGCCCGCAAGATGCCCTTGGTCGTGCCTGCGGCCTGGACATCGCCCCACGCGGCGGGGTAGTGATCGACGAGCACTGCCGCAGCAGTGACCCGCGCATCTTTGCCATCGGTGAATGCGCATCGTGGAACGGTAGCGTGTTCGGCCTGGTCGCGCCCGGCTACAGCATGGCGCGCAACCTGGCGGCATTGCTCTGCGGCGAGGCGCCGGTGCCGTTCAGCGGTGCCGACATGTCGACCAAGCTCAAGTTGCTGGGGGTAGACGTCGGTTCGATCGGTGATGCCCACGGGGCTACGCCCGGTGCACGCAGCTACCGCTTCATCGACGAAGCCAACAGCGCCTACCGGCGGCTGGTAGTGGATGCCAGCGGCAAGCATGTGCTGGGTGCGGTGCTGGTTGGCGACAACAGCTATTACGACACCTTGCTGCAGTATGCCCAGAACGGTATTGCCCTGCCGGCTGACCCCGCCGCGCTGATCCTGCCGCAAGGCGGCGCAGCACCAGCGCTGGGGGCCGACGCCTTGCCCGACAGCGCCACCATCTGCTCCTGCCATAACGTCAGCAAGGGTGCAGTCTGTGCCGCCATCGACAGCGGCTGCAGCGACCTGGCTGCGGTCAAGGGCTGCACCAAGGCGGCAACCGGCTGTGGCGGCTGCGCAGCCTTGCTCAAGCAAGTCTTCGAGCATGAACTGACGGCCCGCGGTGTAGCGGTGGACAAAAGCCTGTGCGAGCACTTCGCCTACACCCGGCAAGAACTCTACGGCATGGTGCGGGTGGAGGGCATCCGCACCTTCAGCGAACTGCTCGCACGTCACGGCAAGGGCCACACCGGCTGTGACATCTGCAAGCCGGCGGTGGGCAATATCCTTGCCTCCTGCTGGAACCAGCCGATCATGGACCCGGCGCTGGTGCCGCTGCAGGACACCAACGACACCTTCATGGCCAACATGCAGAAAAACGGCACCTATTCGGTGGTGCCGCGTATTCCGGGGGGGGAAATCACCCCGGACAAACTCATCGTGATTGGCCAGGTGGCCAAGAAATACGACCTGTACACCAAGATCACCGGCGGCCAGCGCATCGACCTGTTCGGCGCCCAACTGCACGAATTGCCGCTCATCTGGGGGGAGTTGATCGAGGCTGGTTTCGAAACAGGCCATGCCTACGGCAAATCGACCCGTACGGTGAAGTCGTGCGTGGGCAGTACCTGGTGCCGCTACGGCGTGCAGGACAGCGTGGCCATGGCCCTGCGCCTGGAAGACCGCTACAAGGGCCTGCGCAGTCCGCACAAGCTCAAGTTCGCCGTGTCTGGCTGCACCCGCGAATGTGCCGAGGCGCAGAGCAAGGACATTGGCGTGATCGCCACCGACAAGGGCTGGAACCTGTACGTGTGCGGTAACGGCGGCATGCGCCCGCGGCATGCCGAACTGTTTGCCACCGACCTGGATGACGAAACCCTGGTACGCCTGATCGACCGCGTGCTGATGTTCTATATCCGCACCGCCGACAAGCTGCAGCGCACTTCGGTGTGGCGTGAAAACCTCGAAGGCGGGCTGGACTACCTGAAACAGGTGGTCATCGACGACAGCCTGGGCCTGGCCAGCGAACTGGAAGCGCAGATGCAGCATGTGGTCGACCAGTACCAGTGCGAATGGGCCAACGCCCTCAACGACCCTGAGAAGCTCAAGCGCTTCCGAACCTTTGTAAACGACCAGCGCGCCGACCCGGACGTGCACTTCGTGCGTGAACGCGAACAACGCCGGCCTGCCGCGCCGCTGCACCTGATCCCCACTGTCGAGGAGGCTGTCTGATGATGTTGTCCAGTGCTGCTGTGAACGAACGCGAGAACTGGCAGGCCGTGTGCCGGGCGCAAGACCTGGTGGCTGATTCCGGTGTGGTGGTGTGGCTCGACGGTGCCCAGGTGGCGCTGTTCTATCTGCCTGGCCAAGCCCAGACGCTGTACGCGGTGGACAACCGCGACCCACGCTCCGGGGCCAACATCATCGGCCGCGGCTTGGTGGGGAGCGTGCAGGGTGAGCTGGTGGTGGCGGCGCCTTTGTACAAGCAGCATTTCAGCCTGCACACCGGGGAATGTCTGGAGGATGGCGGGCAGCGCTTGCGGGTGTGGCCGGTGCGGTTGAAGGGCGAGGCGGTGGAACTGGGTGTGGCCTGATTCTCGTGTATTGCCAGTGCCGGCCCTTTCGCGGGCTTGCCCGCTCCTACAGGTACAGCGCAGCCCTCAAGCCCTGCGATGAATGTGTGGGAGCGGGCGAGCCCGCGAAGAGGCCGGCACACGTGCCTCAGAACACCAGCCCCTGCGGCGTGCGCCCGGCAAACACATCCACCAGGCTGGCCACCACCATCTGGCCCATGCGCGTGCGGGTCTGCACGGTGGCACTGGCCCGGTGCGGCTGCAGTACCACGTCCTCACGCTCGAACAACGCCTCGGGCGCTCGCGGTTCATCGGCAAACACATCCAGCGCCGCGCCGGCGATCTCGCCAGCCTGTAATGCGGCGATCAAGGCCGGTTCGTCCACCAGCTTGCCGCGCGCGATGTTGATCAGGTAACCCTCGCTGCCCAAGGCCCGCAGCACGTCGCGACCAATCAGCGCCTCACCCTTGTCGGCCGCCGCTGCAAGGATCAGTGCGTCGCTGTTCTTTGCCAACTGCAGCAGGTCGGCCTCGAAGCCGTATGGCACATCCAGCGCCTGCAAATCGGTGTAGCGAATCGGGCAACCGAACGCGGCTGCCCGCTGCGCCACCGCGCGGCCGACCCGGCCCATGCCGACAATGCCCACGCGCATGCCCGACACCTGACGGGCCAGTGGCAACGGTGCCAGCGGCGTGGCACTGGTGGCCCAATGGCCGGCGCGCACGAAACGGTCACCGGTGCAGATGCCCCGGCACACACCGATCAGCAGGCCGATGGCGAGGTCGGCAACGTCCTCGGTGAGGGCACCGATGGTCGCTGTCACCTGGATGCCGCGGTCGCGGGCGTAGGCCAGGTCGACCGCGTCGGTGCCGACACCATTGACCGCGATCACTTCCAGGTTGGGCAGGCGCGCCATCAGTGCCTGGCTGATACCCGTGTGGCCACCGGTGATCACGCCGCGGATATTGTCGGCATGCTGGCTGACATAGGCGTCCTTGTCGGCCTGTTCGTAGTAGCGGTGTACGGTGAACAACTGTTCAAGGCGCTCACGGATCTGCGGGATGAGGATCGGGCTAAGTTGCAGGACTTCGGGTTTCATCGGTCACTCCATCAGGAACAGGGTTCATCGAAAGCAAGGTTCAGCCACGGCCAACGAATGGCATGTTGCTGGCCATCACGGTCATGTTCAGTACATTGGCGTCCAGCGGCAGCGCAGCGATGTAGCGCACCGCGTCGGCCACATGGCGCACGTTTAGCATTGGCTCGGCGGCGATCTCGCCATTGGCCTGGCGCACACCACGGGTCATGCGCTCGGACAGCTCGGTCAGGGCGTTGCCAATGTCCACCTGGCTGCAGACGATGTTGTAAGGCCGGCCGTCCAGCGCCAGTGCCTTGGTCAGGCCCAGCACCGCATGCTTGCTGGCGGTGTAGGGCGCGGTGAACGGGCGCGGGGTATGCGCCGAGATCGAGCCGTTGTTGATGATCCGCCCGCCTTGCGGCTGCTGGCGGCGCATCAGGCCGAAGGCCGCGCGGGCACAGAGGAACACCCCATCGACGTTGGTGGCGATGACGTTGCGCCAGTTTTCCAGCGGCAGCTCGTCGACCGGTACGGCCGGGGCATTGATGCCGGCATTGTTGAAAATCACGTCGAGGCGGCCATGTACCTCCTCGACGGTGGCAAACAGCTGCGCGACGCTCTGTTCATCGCGCACGTCAGTGGCTACCGCCATGGCTTCACCGCCCGCAGCCTGCGCCTGTTCGACCACCGCTTGCAGCGGTTCGAGACGGCGCCCGGCGAGGACCAGGCTGAAGCCATCTTCCAGCAGGGCGAGGGCGACGGCGCGGCCGATGCCGCTGCCGGCGCCGGTGACCAAAGCGATTTTCCTGTTCTGCTTCATTTCTTCACTCCAGGGGAATCAGGCAGCGTGGGCGGCTTGCCCGGCAGGGCGGGGGCCGACGTGCAAGTGCAGTTCGCCGATACCGTCGATGCCGGCGTGGAGGGTGTCGCCTGGGTTCAGCGCCGCCACCCCGGGCGGGCTGCCGGTCATGATCAGGTCACCCGGGCGTAGCGGCAGCTGGCGGGACAGCCGGCTGATGACTTCGGCCAATGCCCAGGTCTGCTGGCTGATGTGGGCACGCTGGCGCTCCTGGCCATTGACCTGCAGCCACAGCGTCGCATTCAGCGGCCAGGCGCACTCGCTGGCGGGGACGATGGCAGTCATGGGGGCCGAGGCCTCGAACACTTTGGCCGCCTCCCAGGGGAGGCCCTCGGCCTTGGCCTTGCGCTGGTGATCGCGCCGGGTCATGTCCAGGCCGGCGGCAAAGCCGAACACGTGTTCCAGGGCATGCTCCGGGGCGATGTCGGCACCGCCCTTGGCGATGGCTGCGACCAGCTCGATTTCGTGGCAGAACTCGTCGGTCTGCGGCGGGAAGGGCAGCTCGCCCGCTGCCTCGACCACATTGCTCGCTGGTTTCATGAAGAACACCGGCTCCTGTGGCGCCGGCCCGTAGGTTTCCGGCCATGGGTAGTTGCGGCCCAGGCAGAACACCCGGCCGACCGGAAAGCGCACATCGCTGCCGCGGATCGGCAGGCTGACGATGGCCGGCGGGTTGAACAGGTAAGTCATGGGTCAATCCTCCTTGCTGGGGTGGCCAGCGTATGTCACGGGCTGGCCGGTAAAGTTGGACGAAAGCGGGGTTGGGTTGGACTATCCAGGCAACCTGTACCGGCCCTATCGCCGGCAAGCCGGCGCCCACAGGTCCAGGCAACTGCGCAGGCCTTGTGGGAGCTGGCTTGCCAGCGATGAGGCCAGCACAGGCCGTGGGAATCTCAAGCTGCAGTCTTGAGCTCGATGCGGTACAGCTTCCCCAGCAGCAGCGAATACGAAAGCGTCCCCATCAACGCCACCGCGCCAATGAACCAGAACGCCATGGCGAATGAACCGCTGGCCTGCACGATCGCGCCAATCACGATGGGCGTAACGATGCCGCCAATGTTCGCGGCCAGGCTGGTAATCCCGCCGGTCAGGCCGATCAGCTCCTTGGGCGCCACTTCCGACACCGCCGCCCATGACGACGAAGCGATACCCTGGGCAAAGAACGCCAGGGTCAGGACGGCGATGCACAGCACGTTGGAGTCGGTGAAGTTCACCAGCACGATCGACATGCCCAGCATCGAGCCCACCACCAGCGGTAGCTTGCGGGCGAATGACAGCGAGTAGCCCTTGCGGATCAGCAGGTCGGAGACGATGCCCGCCAGCAGGATGCCAACCGTGGCGCCAATGAACGGCATGACCGCGAAAATGCCGACCTTGATCAAGGTCAGCTGGCGCTCTTCGATCAGGTAGGTCGGGAACCAGGTCAGGAAGAAATACAGCGCCGAGGTGCTGGCGAACTTGCCCAGGCAGATCGCCCACACCTGGCGGTAGCGGAACAGCTCGGCGACCTGGCGCCAGTCGAAACGGGTGCGTTGCTGGCTGCTTTTGACCAGGCCGCCGCCGTTCTCTATGTAGGCCAGTTCTTCCTTGCTGACCTTCTTGCAGTTCAACGGGTCGCGGTACAGGAATAGCCACACCACGCCAAACACGATGCCGACCAGGCCCGTGCTGTAGAACACATGGCGCCAGTCGTAGGTGGTCGCCAGCCACAGCAGGGCGCCAGTGAACAGCGCCGTGCCCAGGTACTGGCCGCACACGTAGATGCTGCTGGCCATGCCGCGCTCGCGGGCGGGGAACCACACGGTGACGGCGCGGCTGTTGGCCGGGAAGGCCGGGGCCTCCATGGCACCGACCGCCAGGCGCAGGCCGAACAGCGAGGCAAAGCCACTGGCCAGGCCCTGGGCCACGGTCACTGCCGACCAGCTGATCAGCGACACGCCGTAGGTCAGGCGCGAGCCGAAGCGGTCGGCGATGAAGCCTGCCGGCACCAAGGCCAGGGCGTAGGTCCACGCGAAGGCGGAGAAAATCAGGCCCATCTCGACCTTGTCCAGGCCAAGGTCCTTGGCCATGAACGGCGCGGCGATGGAAATGTTCACCCGGTCGACGTAGTTGATGATGGTCGCCACCAGCAGCAGCGACAGCATGAACCAGCGCCGGCGGGTGGGCAGACGCTGGGCAGGGGCCGCGTCCAGCGCGTACGACGACGCGGCGCGGGGGGTAGGCGTGCTCGACATGAGTCGACCTCGTTTGTTGTTGTTGGTAGAGGTTGGGCTGCAGTCCCTTTACTAAGGTGGTCGTACAACGTCCTGAATGCAACGGCGGTTTTAGATCGTTTTTTTCACAGGAGGCGGGGTAAGGCTGAACTGTCCAAAAAAATCGGGAGGCGGGGTTTTGACCGGTTTTTCTGCTGGGTGTCGCATTTCTAGCGGGCTGTGGGCGCTCAGGGTTGCGCAGGTTTTTGCAGACGGGTTTAATTTGATGAGTTTGGACATCGTACAACTTGCATTGCCTGTTCCGGCCTCTTCGCGGGCACGCCCGCTCCCACAGCATCATCACCGGGCTTGGGGCTGCGCTGCACCTGTGGGAGCGGGTAAGCCCGCGAAGAGGCCGGAACAGGCAGCGCCATTCTGGAACCTGGAGTAAGCCCAATGCCCCCAAAGCGCGAGGTCCCGACCTACGTCATGCAGCAGCGCAGCGAGCTGATGGACTTCTACATCCGCGACCAGCGCGGCCGCCCCGCCGAGACAGCGCCACATCGCCACGAGTACTTCCAGATCCAGGTCAACCTGGGCGGCGACACGGTGCAACACATCGGTAGCGTGCAGCGCCCCTTCAGGCGCAACACCCTGGCTTTCATCCTGCCGCACCGGGTGCATGTGATCCCGCACCCGGCCAACAGTGACTTCGTGGTGATCAACTTCTCCCAGACCTTCCTGCTGCCGCACTTGGCCTGTGACCCGATGGACCTGGAAGAGGTGTCGATCCTGCAGGCGCCAGAGCTGTCCCCGTTCCGCTTTCAGGAGCACCTCGACTTTTGCCTGGGCGAGGCCGACTTTGCCGAGTTACGGCAAGTCCTCGACCGCATGCGTGTACTGGATGCCAACCGCCGCTTCGGCACCCGCGAAATCCTCAAGGGCCTGTTGCTGCAACTGATCGGCCAGGTCTGTGGCCTGTATGCCGAGCCGCTGCGCGAACTGGCCGAGAGCAATGCCGCACAGCTCAGCCGCCGCGCGGCGCTGGGCCGCATGAGCGAATACCTGCGCAGGCATATCGACGACCCCGACCTCAACCTGCAGAAGGTCGCCGCCGCCACCTACCTGTCGCCCACCTATTTGACCCACTGGCTGCGCAAGGAAATCGGCAAGACCTTCAGCGAGCTGGTGCTGGAGCGGCGCATGCACGCCGCACGCAACTACCTGCTCAACGGCAGCCGCCCGGTGGGCGAGGTGGCACGGCTGTGCGGCTTTGCCGACGAAGCCTACTTTTCCCGACGTTTCCGCCAGATCCACGGCCTGCCACCCGGGCAGTTCCGCCGCCAGCAGCGCGACCCGGATACGCCACAGGTGGCGATGCGGTAAGCTTGCCGGCATGAACCTCGACACCCGCATCAAGTACCGCCACCTGCTGTGCTTTCTGGAGATTGCCCGGCAGGGCAGCCTGGCCAGGGCTGCCAACGTGCTCGCCATCAGTCAGCCGGCGATCTCCAAGACGCTCAAGGAGCTCGAAGACCTGCTGGAAACGCGGCTGTTCGCACGCAGCCGCCAAGGGGTCGAGCTGACGCTGGCCGGTACGCGCTTCATGCGCTATGCCGGGCCCAGCGTGCAAGCCCTGCGCGATGGCGTCAGCAGCCTGCGCGGCGAGGCACGGGCGCCGTCGCAGGTCCGCATCGGCGTGCTGTCCACGGTCGAGGGCCTGCTCATGCCCGAAGTGCTGTGCCGCCTGCATCAGCGTCATGAAGCGCTGGTGATCCGGGTGGTCACCGGGGTCAGCGCACAGCTGCTTGGCCAACTGCACCTGGGGGAACTGGAGCTGGTGGTCGGGCGCATGACCGACAGCCCGCAAATCCAGGGTTTGTCGTTCGAGCACCTGTACAGCGAGTCGATGAGCCTGGTGGTGCGCCCAGGTCACCCACTGCTGGCCGGCACACCCGTTGAGCGCGGCCAGGTAGGGCGTTACCCCTTGGTCTTGCCGCCTGCGGGTACCACCATCCGCCAGCATGCCGACAGCCTGTTCGTGCAATGCGGCATCCAGATGCCGGCGCAGCGCCTGGAAACGCTGTCCCTGGCGTTGAGCCGGCGCTACCTGCTGAGCAGTGACGGCGTGTGGGTGGCGCCGCGCGATGCCGTACTGCTCGACCTGCGCCGTGGCGAGTTGGTCGAGCTTGACCTGGGTGTGCGTGAACCCGGTGGCTCGGTGGGCATCTGTCGCAATGCGGCCCTGCCGCAAAGCCTGGCGGGGCAGTGGGTATGCGAAGTGCTGCGCGAAGTGGCCGGGCAGTACCGCGAGGGCGTTTACCCCTGAGCCGGCGCTGTCAGCCGGGCACTCAGCGCCATGAGGTTGAACCGGCAGGCGCACGGGGTTTGGGCCGTGCGCAAGGCTGTGGAACTATTCCCTGTTTGTTGGCTCTTATGCCGGTAGCCATGGGTTGGGGACGCCTGATAAGCTCGCGGCTTCTACCCTGATTGCCCTTATGGCGCATGAACAAGGAAATGACATGAAACAGCATCGTTTGGCGGCTGCGGTTGCCCTGGTTGGCCTGGTACTGGCTGGCTGTGATCAACAGGCCAGCAGCCCCGAGCTGAAGACCCCGGCGCAGAAAGCCTCCTACGGAATCGGCCTGAACATGGGCAAGAGCCTGGCTCAGGAGGGCATGGAAGACCTTGATTCCAAAGCAGTCGCCCTCGGTATCGAAGACGCCGTTGGCAAGAAAGAACAGCGTATCAAGGACGAAGAGCTGGTAGAGGCCTTCACCTCGCTGCAGAAACGTGCCGAAGAGCGCCTGGCCAAGGCCAGCGAAGAAGCCGCCTCTGCTGGCAAGAAGTTCCTTGAGGAAAACGCCAAGAAGCCGGGTGTCGTCACCACCGCTTCGGGCCTGCAGTATGAAGTGATCAAGAAGGCCGACGGCCCGCAGCCCAAGCCGACTGACGTGGTGACGGTCCACTACGAAGGCAAGCTGATCGACGGCAAGGTCTTCGACAGCTCCGTCGAGCGCGGCAGCCCGATCGACCTGCCGGTGAGCGGCGTCATCCCGGGTTGGGTCGAAGGCCTGCAACTGATGCACGTTGGCGAGAAGTACAAGCTGTTCATCCCGGCTGAACTGGCCTACGGTGCACAAAGCCCAAGCCCGCTGATCCCGGCCAACTCGGTACTGGTGTTCGATCTTGAACTGATCGCCATCAAGGACCCGGCCCAGCTGCAAGGCGCTGAGCCGGACGCTGAAGCCCCCGCTGAAGCGCCTGCCGAGGCCCCTGCCAAGTAACACTGGCTGTTTGCCGAAAACGCCCCGTCTTGACGGGGCGTTTTCGTTTCAGCTGCTTGGACGAACCTGCCAGTGCTGATACTGTCCGAGGAAATGCAGCGTGAAGAAGTAGGACGCTTCTGACGCAAGTCGCTCGCGGCGCTGGTAGTAACAGCCTGTAACGACTGTGTAAAAAACGCCCGATCTGACCGGGGCCCTTGCCTGGCAGGCACCCAGGGTCGGAAACTGTGGCCTGTTCACAAGGTTATCCACAATAAATGTGGATAACCTTTTCCCTCTCGGAGGTTCCATGAGCGCACCCTGGAATTTCGCCCGTTTCCTGCCCTTGGCCGAGCGCCTGCTCAGCCGTGGCCGGTTGCCGGCCTTGCTGTTCGCCGTGGCGCGCAAAGGCCCACGCCTTGGCCAGTTGCGTGACGACGTGAAATTGCTGCAGTCGCTGTGCCTTGCATGGTGGCGCGGCGAATACCGCGCCATCAGCCCCAAGGCGCTGGTGACCATCGTCGCTGGCCTGCTGTATTTCGTCAGCCCCATCGACGCTATCCCCGACTGGTTGCTAGGCCTCGGGTTCCTCGACGACATCGCAGTGCTGGGCTGGGTACTGAAAACCGTGGCCGACGAGCTGGCCCGGTTCAGGGCCTGGCGCGACAGCCAGGCACCCGAGCGGCTACGCGTGGTCGAGCGGCTACCCGCGACACCGGAAGCACTGCGCCTGGAGCGCAGTACCCGGTAAAATCGAAATTTTTGGGTAGCTGGCTTGGCTTGGAGTCTGTCGGCTACAATGACACCTACAGACATTAGAGACTCGCCCATGGATAAGCTAAGCCTGCACGCCAAAAAAGTGTGGTTCGCCAAGCATCGCACTGCGAATTTCGAAAACAGCCTGCGCCTTGAAGGCTTTATTGTGCCGCCAGACGAAGGCAAAGCAAAGTTGCCTGCCCGTGCTGCTGCACGCGAAGCCGTGCGGCAACTCAAAGCTTGAGTGACGACAAGTATGGGGTTTATCAAGACCCTGATTGCTACCCTGACACGGACGTCCTGAAGAACCTTCTCAATCTGCGCAATGCAGAGGATCTGACGGAAGCTGAGCGTTACCTCACCCAGGTAGCAGCATCGCAGCTGGACTTCGAAGAGCCTCCATACGATCTAGGTACATTAAAACGAATTCACCGCTGTCTGTTTTCCAGTATCTACAGTTGGGCTGGAGAAACTCGATCCGTAAAGATCAGCAAGGGCCATAGCCACTTCTGTGTACCGGATCGTATCGAGCCAGAGGTAGCGAAAGAATTTTCCAGAATGGCGCGGGCGGGCTGGTTTGAAGGCTACTCTCGTGATTCGCTCGTGGTTTCCGTTGCTCAATCGTATGGAACATTGAATGTCGCTCATCCCTTCCGTGAAGGTAATGGTCGGGCTCAACGTGTTCTGTTTGAATGGCTAGTCGTGAACGCTGGTTTCGAGATCACCTGGGGAAGGGTTGGCCAGGAGCAGTGGGTAGCGGCGAATATCGAGTCTTTTCAAGGCAATGACCAGGCTTTGGAGCTCGTCTTCAATCAATGTATCGGCGATCCGATCAGGGAAGCCAACGATCCATCTTGATACTTGTTCTCTGATTCTGTGCGTGCTTCAACGATTGCAAACTGGCGGTGACATTCATTGGAGGCCGACCTCGTCTGGCGATGCTCGCTCTCGAGCACGCCTGCTGGAAATCTCTTACAATGAGATATAACAGAAGGGGAGCAGCCCGATTGCCGTTCGCTATTGGCTGTCATCCGGTTGGATGAAAGGGCAGGGTCGCCGCGCTGTATCGCAACGCCTATGCCGGCTCCCCCAGATAGGCCGTATGGATTGCATGCTGTAATCCTTGTTGAAGGGGTTTGTAATGGGTATTCAGGTCATCAGCCGCGACGGTCAGCCCGAGTACGCCGTGGTTCCCTGGGAGCAGTACCAGGCGCTGCTGCAGGCTGCAGGGCAGGCACCTGCCGAGGCCGCTGCCAGCGAGCCGGCTCCCGCCGCAGCCGTTGCAGCGTTGCCGGCGTTCAGTGAAGTTGCACAGATCCGCCAGGCCAAGGGCATCGCGCCTGAACAACTGGCGCGCAATGTTGGGGTCAGCCCGGCCTACCTGGCCATGATCGAATCAGGCGAACGCCACCCGGATGCCGCCATCCGCCGTGCCCTGGCCTGGCACCTGGGGGTCGCGGGCTGGAGCGAGCCATCATGAGCCAGGTCAGGATCAGCCGTCAGCATTGGGACAACCTGCTGGGCGAGCTTGACCTGGCCCGCCGTCAACGCCACTTGCTGACTTACCGAGCGCTGATCGAGCGCTTGCAATTGCCCAGCCCGGCCATGCAGACACTGACCGCTGCACTGGAATACCTGGCGGTGCTGGACGCGCGTGCCGAGCAACCGCTGCGCAGTTCGCTGGTCATCAGCCAGGGGGCCAGCCGCTTGCCGCGTACCGGCTTTTTCGAATGCGTAGAGCGCCTGGGGCGCTTTTCCGGCCCGATCGACGGTATGGAGGCCGCTTCTTGGCATGCTTCCGAAGTGGTGCGGGTGTTTGAATACAGCTACCCCGAAAGCGCCTGATCGGCAACTGCACCGGGTTTTTATCCAGGCAGGCATGAAATGAAAGGGCCGGGCATTTGCATGCCCGGCCCTTGTTGTGTCGCGACGACCAGCGGCCTTACTTCTTGGCCACTTTGCTGCTGGCGCTGAGGTAGTCGATCAGGATGCGACCGGTTTCCGCCAGGTAAGCGTCGTCTTCCGGCTTGGTGTTTTCATCCTCGGTCGGCAGCGCGTCTTCGTCCTCTTTCTTCAGCTCTTTGAGTGGCTCTTCACCCTTGGCCTTGCGGCGGGTGTTTTCCAGCGCCAGTTGTTTCGCCTCGATCTCGTCGTGGCGGGCACGGCGGTCCTGCTCGTTGAGGCTGACGGTTTTCTCGTTCATCAGCTTCTGGGTCAGGGCCAGGCGGTCGCGGATGTAGGTGAACTCGGCATCCTTGTCGCTACGTGCCTCGTGCTGGGCCTTGAGCTGCGCCAGGAACGGTTTGAACGGGTCGGCAGCGGGTTTGACCACCGGGCGGATGGTGTCCCACGGCATGGCCTCGGGCAGGGCGCTTTCGCCGATTTCCTTGGTGTCGATGATCGACGGGTAGTCGATGTCCGGAAGCACGCCCTGATGCTGGGTGCTCTGCCCGGATACCCGGTAGAACTTGGCCAGTGTCAGCTTCAGCTCGCCATGGTTGAGCGGCTGGATGGTCTGCACGGTGCCCTTGCCGAAGGTCTGGCCGCCAATGATCAGCGCGCGGTGGTAGTCCTGCATGGCACCGGCGAAAATCTCCGAGGCCGATGCCGACAGGCGGTTGACCAGCAGCGCCAGCGGCCCTTTGTAGAAGGCACCGGGGTTTTCGTCTTCCAGCACGTCGACCCGGCCATCGCTGTTGCGCACCAGCACCGTCGGGCCTTTCTCGATGAACAGGCTGGTCAGTTCGGTGGCTTCCTGCAACGAGCCGCCGCCGTTGTTGCGCAGGTCGATGACCACGCCGTCGACTTTCTCTTTCTGCAGCTCAGTGAGCAGTTTCTTCACGTCACGCGTGGTGCTCTTGTACTCCGGGTCGCCGGCGCGGTAGGCCTTGAAGTCCAGGTAGAAGGCCGGGATCTCGATGATGCCCAGCTTGTAATCACGCCCGTCCTGTTTGAGCTTGAGCACCGACTTCTTCGCCGCCTGCTCTTCGAGCTTCACCGCCTCGCGGGTGATCGACACGATCTTGCTGGTCTGGTCGCTCGGTGCGTTGCTGGCCGGGATGACTTCCAGGCGCACCACCGAGCCTTTCGGGCCGCGGATCAGCTTGACCACTTCATCCAGGCGCCAGCCAACCACGTCGACCATTTCCTTGTTGCCCTGGGCGACACCGATGATCTTGTCTGCCGGTGCCACCTGCTTGGTCTTGGCTGCCGGGCCGGCCGGCACCAGGCGCACGATCTTGACCTGGTCGTTGTCGCTTTGCAGCACTGCGCCGATACCTTCCAGCGACAGGCTCATGTTGATGTCGAAGTTTTCCGCGTTGTCTGGCGACAGGTAGTTGGTGTGCGGGTCGTAGGACTGGGCGAAGGTGTTGATGTAGGCCTGGAAGATATCCTCGGCACGGGTCTGGTCCAGGCGCGCCAGCTGGTTCTTGTAGCGCTTGGTGAGGGTTTCCTGGATCTGCTTGGGCTCTTTGCCGGCGATCTTCTGGCGCAGCACTTCGTCTTTGACGCGTTTGCGCCACAGGTCGTCAAGCGCGGCCTGGTCCTTCAACCATGGCGCGTCCTTGCGGTCGATCAGCAAGGTTTCCTTGGCGGTGAAGTCCATTTTGTCCACGCCCTTGTTCAGCTCGGCCAGGGCGAAGTCCAGGCGTTGCTTGACGCGGTCGAGGTAGCGCTTGTAGATGGTGAAGCCCGGGTCGAGGTTGCCGCTTTTGAGGAAATCGTCGAATTGCGTTTTCCACTTGTCGAATTCGGCGATATCGGCCGCGGTGAAGTAGCTGCGCGCCGGGTCCAGCAGCTTGATGTAGCTGTCATAGATGATGACCGAACGGGCGTCATCCAGTGGCGGCTTGCTGTAATGGTGGCGCTTGAGCAACTCCACCACATTGAGGCTGGCGACGATTTCGTCGCGGTCGGGCTGCAGGCTGTCCCATTTGTTGGCGGCCGCTGCATTGCCGCCGAGCGCGAGGCTGCCCAGGCCGATCATCATGGCCAGGGCGGTGCTTGGGAGGAAATGCTTCATGCTGATTCGACGTGGGGGCAATTGATCACGCATAGTAGGCCGTCTTTTCCGTTCGCCGGTTCCAGAAGAGCCGGGCGCATACTGCAAAAAGCCTGGGCACAACGATCCCAGGCTCGGTCATATGATTCAACTATGGAGGCACTGTGAAGGCATTGCAAGGCGTTGACGGACATGTGACCTGGGTCGAGGCCGAACGCCCGACCTGTGACGCGGGCCAAGTGCGCATCCGCGTGGCTGCGGCGGGGTTGAACCGCGCCGATTTGCTGCAGATGAAAGGTTTGTACCCACCACCGCCGGGTGCTAGCCCGTACATGGGGCTGGAGTGCTCCGGTGTGGTCGAAGAAGTGGGCGCTGGCGCAGCCTGGCGCGTAGGTGATCGGGTCTGCGCGCTGCTGGCCAGCGGTGCCATGGCCGAGGAAGTGGTGGTCGACGCCCGCCACGTACTGCCGGTGCCCGAAGGCCTTGGCCTGCATGAAGCCGCTGCACTGCCGGAGGTGTACGCCACTGCCTGGCTGAACATCTTCCAGCTTGGTGCGCTGAAGGCGGGCGAGAAGGTCTTGGTGCACGCCGGTGCCAGCGGCGTCGGCTCGGCGGCCATTCAGTTGTGCAAGGCGTTTGGCAGCCCGGTATGGGTCAGCGTCGGCTCGGCTGAGCGCCTGGCCTATTGCCAGGACTTGGGCGCAGCAGGTGGTGTGGTGCGTAACCAGAACCTCGACGCGCTGGAAGGGCTGGGCCCGTTCGACGTGATTCTCGACCCGGTGGGGGCCAGCTATGGTGAGCTCAACCTCAAACTGCTGGCCCGTGACGGGCGCTGGGTGATCATCGGCCTGATGGGCGGCCGCACGTTCGAGCTGGACCTGGCACAGGTACTGGGCAAGCGCCTGGGGATCACCGGTTCGACCCTGCGCAACCGTGATGACAGCTTCAAGGCCGAACTGCTGCGCGATTTGCAACAGCAGGTGTGGCCGCTGTTCAGCGAAGGGCGCTTGTCGCCGCAACTGGTCGATACGTACCCTGTGGAGTTCGCCCAGGCGGCGTATGCCGAGTTGGAGACCAACCAGGTGTCGGGCAAGTTGGTGATGGTGATCGACCCGAGCCTGGCTTGAGGTTGCCGGGGCTGCTGAGCAGCCCATCGTGACACAAGGCCCCTACAACGGGCGGGGGTGGCCGGTAGCCCTGCGGGGCCGGGCCGGTATCATCGACCAATGTAGGAGCGGGTTTACCCGCGAATACAGTGGTGCCGGCAATGCATAATGCCTGGCAGAAACTGGCCCGCAGGCCCGGCCCTTTCGCGGGTGAACCCGCTCCTACGACGGGCGGGGGTGGCCGG
>NZ_JBICMS010000041.1:0-53230 GCF_043106615.1 Pseudomonas sp. CJQ_9
CGAGGTCACCCCCGTGGCTTTCGGTCACAACCTGGCGGCCAATTACAGCGCCATGTCGTTCTCTGGCTTGCTTTCAACCGGTTGGCTTGGCGCAACGGTGGTACCGACGCTGGCGTCGATCACCGGTGGCTTCTCCAGTTGCAGTACTTCAGCGGTGTAGTTCCACTCTTTCTGGGTGGCCGCTGCCGAATCATTGAGCTTGGTGCCGTAGCTCGGAACGATCTGCTTGATCTTGGCCTGCCACTCTGGGGTAGCGACCTTCTCCTTGAACACGGTTTCCAGCACGTTGAGCATGATCGGCGCAGCGGTCGAAGCACCTGGCGAGGCGCCCAGCAGGCCTGCGATGGTGCGGTCTTCGGAGGCCACCACTTCGGTACCCAGCTTCAGCACACCGCCCTTCTCGGCATCACGCTTGATGATCTGCACGCGCTGGCCGGCCTGCCACAGTTTCCAGTCCTCCTTCTTGGCGTTCGGGAAGTAGGTGCGCAGGGCTTCGAAGCGGTCGTCGTCAGACAGCATCAGCTGGCCAGCGAGGTACTCCACCAGCGGGTACTGCTCGATACCGACCTTGGTCATCGGCCACACGTTGTGGGGGGTGGTGGTGCTCAGCAGGTCCAGGTACGAACCGTTCTTCAGGAACTTGGTCGAGAAGGTGGCGAACGGGCCAAACAGGACCACGCGCTTGCCGTCCAGCACGCGGGTGTCCAGGTGCGGTACCGACATGGGTGGCGCGCCGGTCGAAGCAATACCGTAGGCCTTGGCCATGTGCTGCATGGCCACGGTCGGGTTCTCGGTTACCAGGAACGAGCCACCCACCGGGAAGCCTGCGTATTCCTTGGCTTCAGGAATGCCCGACTTCTGCAGCAGCTTCAGCGCGCCACCGCCGGCACCGATGAACAGGAACTTGGCGTCGGTGGCCGACTCGGTGCCGTCCTTCAGGTTCTTGTACTCGACGTGCCAGGAGCCGTCCTTGTTGCGGGTGATGTCCTGCACTTCGCTGGACAGCTTCAGGTCGAAGCCTTTCTGGGTTTGCAGGTGGCCAACGAACTGGCGGGTGATCTCGCCGAAGTTCACGTCGGTGCCGATTGGCGTCCAGGTCACGGCCAGCTTCTGGTTCGGGTCGCGGCCTTCCATCATCAGCGGGACCCACTTGGCGATCTGCGCGTGGTCCTCGGAGTACTGCATCGGGCGGAACAGCGGGCTGGCCTGCAGCGCGTCGTAACGCTTCTTCAGGAACTTGATGTTGTCATCGCCCCAGACGAAGCTCATGTGCGGGGTGGTGTTGATGAACGAATGCGGGTTCTTCAGCACGCCCTGGCGGACCTGCCACGACCAGAACTGACGGGAAATCTGGAAGGCCTCGTTGATTTCGATGGCCTTGGCGATATTGATGTTGCCGTCTTTGTCTTCCGGGGTGTAGTTCAGCTCGGCCAGCGCCGAGTGGCCGGTACCGGCGTTGTTCCAGCCGTTGGAGCTTTCTTCGGCCACGCCGTCCAGGCGCTCGACCATTTCCATCGACCAGCTTGGCTCCAGCTCATGCAGCCACACGGCCAGGGTGGAGCTCATGATGCCGCCGCCGACCAGCAGTACGTCGACTTTCTTGGTTTCTGCGGCGTGCGCTTGCATGCAGCTTGCAGCGACAGCCAGACCCAGCAAGGTCTTGCCAGCTTTCTTGAACATTGATCAATTCCAGTCATAAGAACAGAGGGAGGGCCTGTGGCTGGCCCAAGTAAAGCGTGTTCTTCAGCGCAGGCTTGTTATTGATCATTGTTCAGCAGCTAGAGAACGAGAAAACGACCCTGCCTTTTGTCGCATTGACGGACATGGCTGAATCGTTTTGCCGATTGTACTTGAAATGCCTGCACAAACAAATTGCAGCCCTTTACGTCAAGGCGGCAGGTTGTCCCACGGCGCGCAGGCAAAACATCTTGCCGATTGCAGTATTGCGCCGACAGCCCTACTATTGCGATCATTTCTCATTCGCACCCTTTCGCGCTCGCGCCGGATGCCGCCGTGGTTTCGATACCCGAGTTGAATCACCCGCTTCATCGCCTGTACCACAGCCATTCGCGCTGGCTGCTCGGCTTTTTGTACCGCCGGCTGGGTTGCCGCTGCGATGCCGCCGACCTGGTTCAGGACACCTTCGTGCGGATGCTCAAACGCCCGCTGCCGCAGGGTGGCGAGCGTGGCCAGCGCTCGTACCTGGCGACCATCGCCCGCGGCCTGTGCGTGGACCACTGGCGCCGGCAGAAGCTGGAGCACGCCTGGTTACAGTACCTGGCCCTGCAGCCCGAGGCCGTGCAGCCCTCCCCCGAACAACGCGCGATCATCGTCGAAACCCTGCACGAGGTAGATGCCATGCTGCTGCGCTTGCCGGGCAAGGTGCGCCAGGCGTTCCTGTTGGCGCAGATAGACGGCCTGGCCTACCGCGACATTGCCGCCCACCTGGGCGTGAGCGAACGCATGATCAAGAAGTACCTGGCCCAGGCGTTTCTGCACTGCGCCATTCTGGAAGCCGAACTTGACGGCTTGGTGGTGGAGTAACGGCATGACCGCACCCACGCACACGCTCAGCCACGCCAGCCTGCAGCAGGCCGCCCACTGGTACGTGCAACTGCAGGACGAACATGCCACCCCTCAGTTGCACCAGCAATGGCTGCACTGGCTGCAGCAGCACAGCGACCATCAGGCGGCCTGGCACTATGTGCAGCGGGTGGGCCAGCGCTTTGCCCCACTACAGGGCGAAGGGGCGGCGGCCAGCCAGGCATTGCGCCAGCAGGACGCGCGCCGCTTCAGCCGGCGCAGCGGGCTTAAGTCGCTGCTGGTACTGGGCGCGGGCTCGCTGCTGGGCTGGCGGGCCTGGCAAGGCGCACCACTGGCGGGTTGGGGGGCAGACCTGGCCACTGGTATCGGTGAAATCCGCGAAACCCGCCTGGCCGATGGCAGCCAACTGTGGCTGGCCGCACAAAGTGCCGTGGACCTACAGTTCACCCCGCTTAGCCGGGTGTTGGCGCTGCGCTTCGGCGAACTGCTGATGGAAACCGCCCACGACCCGCGTCGCCCCTTCTTCGTCGACACCGCGCAAGGGCGCATGCAGGCGCTGGGAACCCGCTTTGCGGTGTGCCAGCAAGGCGCGAACACTAGGCTGAATGTGTATGCCGGCGCCGTGGAGGTGTGCACCGCGCTCAGCGGTGAGCGCTGCATCGTGCAGGCTGGCCAGCAGGTGGATTTCAGTGCCGAAGGTATCGGCAGCACCCGCCCGGCACAAAGCGCAGGTGAGTCGTGGATTCACCACCGCCTGAATGCCGAAGACATGCCCTTGGCGCATTTGCTGCAAACGCTCGGGCGCTATCGCCATGGGCACCTGGGCTGGCACCCGGAGGTGGCGACGTTGTCGGTGATGGGGGCGTTTGCGCTCAACGATACCGACCGGGCGCTGGAATTGCTGCAAGCGGCACTGCCGGTGCGGGTGCAGCGGCTGACGCCGTGGTGGGTCACAGTCGAGCCGGCTTGATACCTGAACACCTTTGAAACCAGCGCCTTGCATCGCGCTGGATTCTTCGCGGGCATGCCCGCTCCCACAGAGACAGGGTGAACTCGAAGCCGGCGCAGTACCTGTGGGAGCGGGCGAGCCCGCGAAGCAGGCGACGCGGTGTTCATCAGTAATGAAAATTAATGCCAAGCCAGTTCCCTTTTTCCAATCGCGTTCGGTTAACCCGGCATAGCCCGTCCAACTCACCTTACCGACTCCAGAGACCCGCATGCCGACGCCCTTCCAACCCATACTTCGCCTGGCGCTTGCCGCGCCCCTTTCGCTGTGTGCCGCCGCACCGCTGATGTTGCCGGCCAACCCGGCGCATGCCGAACAGCCCGCCGAAACCCGCTTCGATATCGCCGCCGGCTCGCTCGCCAGCGCCCTCAACCAGTTCAGCAGCCAGGCCGGCATCTACCTGGCCGGCAGCAACGAGCTGGCCGCCGGCAAGCTCAGCCAGGGCCTGCAAGGCCGCTACAGCGTGGCCCAGGGCCTGGCCCGCCTGCTACAGGGCAGCGGCTTGCAAGCGGTTGCGCAAGGCAACGCCGGCTATGTGCTGCAACCGCTGGCCGAGGGCAACGCCCTGCAGTTGGAGGCCACCTCGATCAATGCGGCCACCCTGCTGGTCAGCAACGGCCAGAGCGACACGGGTTACCGTGCGGTCGCCAGCAGCACGGCCAGTAAGACCAGCAGCGCCCTGGCCGATACCCCACGCTCTGTCTCGGTGGTGACCCGCCAGCGCCTGGACGACCAGCAGTCACAAACCCTCACCGAAGTGCTGGGCTATGTGCCGGGCATTTTCTCGCCGCCCTTCGCCGGCGGCGATGGCCAGGCCGGCGACCTGTTCTTCATCCGCGGCTTCAACGCTACCGATTACGGTTATGGCCTGCTGCGCGACGGCCTGCGGGTACAGGGCAACCGCTACGACACCAGCAGCGAACCCTATGGCCTGGAGCGGGTGGAAGTGTTCCGCGGGCCGACTTCGATCCTGTACGGTGAAAACGCCCCCGGCGGCGTGGTCAACCTGGTCAGCAAGCAGCCCACCGCCGAGCCCCGCGGGGAAGTGCAACTGAGCTACGGCTCGCACAACCGCCGCCAGCTGGGCGTGGACATTTCCGGGCCATTGACCGATGCGGGCAATGTACTGGGCCGCCTGGTGATGCTGGGCCGCAACGCCGACACCCAGGTCGACCACCAGCCCGACGACCGCCTGTACCTTGCCCCCTCGCTGACGCTGAATTTCGATGATGACAACAGCCTGACCGTGCTGGCCACCTATCAGCGCGACCGCACCCTGATGGAGCTGGGCTTCCCCGCCGCCGGTACCCTGCTGCACAACCCCAACGGCAAGATCGACAAGGACCAGTTGTCCGGCAACCCGGACTGGGACAACTTCGAGCGGGAAACCTGGAGCCTGGGTTACGCGTTCAGCCACCGCTTCAACGACACCTGGCAGTTCCGCCAGAACTCGCGCTACCTGCAGTCGCGCATCGACCGCCAGGAAATGTGGCCAGGCACCCTGAACGACAATGGCTTCGGCAGCACCCTCGGCAACACGGCCTACGACCGCTATAACAAGTCCATCGCCTACTCGCTGGACAACCAGTTCGAAGGCCACTTCACCCCCGGCGCCTTCGACCACACCGTGCTGGCAGGGCTGAGCCTGGACCGCACCTCATTCAACCAGGACTGGGATGCCGGCAACGGCGGCACCATCAACGTATTCGCGCCGGTCTGGAACGGCAAGCCGAGTACGCCGACGCCTGTGCAGAACGCCCTGCTGGAACAGACCATGTACGGCCTCTACAGCCAGCTGCAAAGCAAGGTCGACCGGTGGGTGCTGCTGCTGGGCGGGCGCCTGGACCGGGTCAACAGCCAGTACCGCAACAAGGCAGGCACCCTCAACGCCGCGGCCGACATGAACAGCTGGGACAGCAAGTTCACCTGGCAAACCGGCGTGATGTACCAGTTCGACAATGGCCTGTCACCGTACGCCAGCTATGCCACCGCCTTCGCCCCGACCCAGCAGACCGAAAGCAGAAGCGGCCCACTCGACCCCACCACCAGCGAGCAGTACGAACTCGGCATCAAGTACGAACCCAAAGGCTGGAACACCGCCTTTACCGCATCGGTGTTCGACCTGCGCAAAAAGGACGATGTGCTCTACGACGCGGCCGTGGGTGACTACCGTCAGATCGGCGCCAGCCGCGCCAAGGGTGTGGAGCTTGAACTGAACAGCGACCTCAGCGAGCACGTCAACCTGACGGCCGCCTACACCTACACCGATTCGCGCATTACCAAGGACGTGGCAGGGTCGTTGTACGAAGACCACCAGATGACCGGCGTGCCGCGCAACCAGGCATCGGTATGGGGCACCTACCGCTGGCGTGACGGGCTGCTCAAGGGCCTGCAGCTTGGCGGCGGGGTGCGCCACTTCGACAGCACCTTCGCCTACACCCCGGCCAGCCTGTACGGCACGCTGGATACGGGTGACGTAACCTTGGTAGACGCCAAGGTAGGCTACGAGATAGACGACAACTGGTCGGTAGAGGTGAACGCGCGCAACCTGTTCGACAAAGAATACGTGGCAGGCTGCAATAACGCCGGGCGCTGCTACTGGGGTGAAGAGCGCACCTTGCTCGGCACCGTCTCGCTGCGCTGGTAACCCTTGCCGGGAAAACAGAAACCCCCGGCCATTTGCATGACCGGGGGCCTTGGATCACGCCGCAAGGGGCGCGATCAGGGTACCGCCAAGATTACTGCTGCTGAGGCAGTTTATCGATCGGGCCGCAGCCACCGATGATCTTGGAGATGGAAACCGAAGGGTGGAACAGGTAGTCGTAGGTGCAGTTTTTCGGTTGGTTGTAAACCTGGCCAGTGCAACCCGACAGCAGGGCAACACCCGAAACGACAGCAACGGCTACAGTGGCCTTGAACAGCTTTTTCATTACTAAGTCCTTTGAATGAAACATTTGCGGCCATCATCTGATGGCGGCGGGATGATACAGAACCTAGGCATTGGATCCAAGTCACACAGTGCAATGACGCGGTGCACGCCCGCCTCAAAAAGCCCAGCTATGCCGGGCCTGTGGGGCGAGAAACGAGCGCCACCCTGTGCATGAGCGAAATTTCGTCACGATGGCGCACACTTCAACTACATATCAAACGCTGACGGCAGAACGATCATGTCCCGAATGGTCACGTTGCGCGGACGGGTGAGCATATACATCACCGCGTCTGCGATGTCGTGGGGTTCGATCAGGCTACCGCTGGCCTTTGCCTTGCGCAGGTTTTCTTCCGGCCAATCGGCCAGCAAGGCGCTGCTGACCGGGCCCGGCGAGACCGCCCCCACGCGGATACCATGGTGCTTTACCTGCCTGCGCACTGTCTGCACAAAGCCGTTGATCGCCCACTTGGAAGCGGAGTACACCGGCTCCCACGGCACCGGGAAATGCCCTGCCACCGAACCGGTCACCACAATGTCACCTTGGCCGCGCGCTATCATGTGCGGCAGCACATCATGCACGTTCCTCACCACGGCATTGATGTTGAGATTGAGCATGCGGTCGATGGCTGCGACGTCGTTGTCGACAAACTCCCCGCCCACGTAGCAGCCAGCATTGGCGTGCAGGATATCGAGCTGGCCGGCCACTGCCAGGATGCCGGGCAACAGGGTCGCACAGTTGTCAGGGACGAGCAGATCGATCACCAATGGCGTGGCAGCCTCACCCAACTGCTCACAGACCCTGGCAAGTAATTGCTCATCTCGGTCAACCATGACCACCCTGGCTCCCGCGGCCACCATCGCAGTCGCGGTTGCCAGGCCTATTCCAGACGCAGCCCCGGTCACGGCCGCCACTTTACCCTGCAGGTGCATTCCCATGAGGCATCTCCCCACGCCCGCTCAAGGGCGCTGTTGTTATCATCATGTAGACGTTTACATACTTAACGGTATGCGTGCGGCAATATGTGATGCCAACGTGGGCAAGAATGTCAACGTCTACATTTGAATCGAAATATGTACGCGTGACTGGCCTGCGGGGTCAGAGCAACAGCTGGCCTTCGATTATTTGATTCTGGGGCGACCGCGAAGGGTCTTCTATCTGGTCGAGCAACATGTTGATTGCTCCGACACCCAGTTTTACGCTGCTATGGCTGATGCAGGGGATAGGTTGGCCGTAGATTTCGGCATAACGCACCTGGTCAATACTGAACAGTGCAATGTCCTCGCGGCTCAACCCCAATTCGCGCATCGCCTGCAGCGCGCCCAAAGTCATCAGCGCGTTCAGGCCGAAAATGACATCTGGCCACTTGCCGCTCTGCAGGTAGTTGCGTACCGCGTCCCGGGCTGGCGCCTGGACGAAGTCGCCGTGCACAACCTCCAGAACGGTCGCTTCTGGCCACTGTTCCAGGGCCCGACGAATCCCGGCAAGGCGCGACAAGGAAATGTTGGAGCGTTGCGGCCCGGCCACTACCAGCAAGTGGCGCAAGCCCTGTGCGAGCAGCGCCCGCGCGCCTTGATAGCCACTCTGCTCGTTGTCCAGGTACACACCGGCGAAGGGTGCACCCGTTAGCTGACGGTCAATCTGCACCACCGGGATCGACGACATCAGCAGCTTGGGCAGGTAGCTTGGCTGGTAGGTATCATCATCGCTGATGGCCGACAGGATCAGCCCCGCCACCTGATAACTGAGCAGCGTATCGATCGCCCGCGCCTCCAACTCTTCGGAGCCATCGGTATCGAACAGCATCAAGGTGTAGTCGCGCTTCTTCGCCTCGCGCGTGATTGCCTTGATGATCTCACCGTAAAACGGGTTCTCCAGGCTTGCCGTCACCAGGCCGACCAAGCGGCTCTCTCGGTTCTTGAGGTTGCGGGCAAAGGCATTAGGCACGTAGTTGAGTTCGCGAGCCACCTTCAATATTTGCTCTAACGTCTCCTTCTTGACCTTGTGCGGCTGGTTCAGTGCACGCGACACCGTGACGGTGGTCATGTTCACCCGCTTGGCGATGTCGGTGATGGTGGCTTTGACGGGTCTGGTCATGAACGCTCGGAAGATGGCGAAGGCACGGATACCTTGGTGAGCGAATTTTCGCCGATTCGGAGCCAACCGACAAATCGCAACGGATTGTAGGAGAAAAGACGCTGTGTTAGCTTCGCGAATGTAGACGTTAACATTGTACTGCCTCACGCTTGTTCAGCCTGCCCCTGCCATTGAGCAAGATCCGGTTGAACTGCCCTTGCAATGCTGACGAGCAACCCACTAGACCAACAACAAGGGTGTACGCATGGATTACGTGATCGGTGTCGACATCGGCACGCAGAGTACCAAGGCATTGCTGGTGTCGACGCAGGGCGAAGTGCAAGCCCAGGCATCAGCCAGCTATCAGGTGGAGCAGCCCCGCCCGTTGTGGGCTCAGCAATGGCCACAAGTGTGGCTGGATGCGGTGTACCACACGGTGGCCGCCAGCATCCGCCAAAGCCAGGTGCCAGCAGCTCGGGTCAAGGCCATTTGCATCAGCAGCCTCTACGGTGGCTCGGGCATCCCGGTAGACGCGGGCATCGAGCCGCTGCACCCCTGCCTGATCTGGATGGACAGGCGGGCTATCGCCGAGGCCGAATGGGTGCGTAGGCACCTGGACCTCGAGCAACTGGCGCGCATCACCGGCAACGGCGTTGACAGCTATTACGGCTTCACGAAGATGCTCTGGATCAAGCGCAACCTGCCAGAGGTCTGGGGCAGGACCCGCTACTTACTGCCGCCCAACAGCTACGTGCAATACCACCTGACCGGGGAACTGGCGGTGGACCATAGTTCTGCGGGCAATATCGGCGGCATCTATGACCTGGCGGCCCGCGCCTGGTCGCCCGACATGATGCAAGCACTGGGCATCGACCCAGCACTCATGCCACAACGCCTGGTGGCGCCCGGGCAAATTATCGGCCACCTGCTTCCGGCGGCAGCGCAACGGTTGGGGTTGCAGCCTGGCACGGCGGTGGTTGCTGGCGGTGTGGATGCGGCGATGGCAACACTGGCAGCCGGGGTTGTTGCTCCGGGCAACCATGTGGCGATGCTGGGCACCAGCATGTGCTGGGGCTTTATAAAACAGCACAGCGATGCAAGCCCGGGCCTGATCAACATGCCTTACGTGCAAGAAACCGCTACCACCACCTACAGCTTCGGCGGCGCACTGACTGCAGGCGCTGCAATCAGCTGGTTCCGTGAGCAGTTCTGTACCGAGGAAAAGCAGGCGGCGGCCCTGGCGCCCGGCGTCGAGGTGCACCAGTTGATCGAACGGGAAGCTGCCAAAACCCCTGCAGGTGCAGAGGGCCTGCTGTTCTTGCCCTACCTCATGGGCGAGCGCACCCCCATCTGGGACGCCAGGGCCTCGGGGGCCTATGTCGGCCTGTCGCTGTTCCATCACAAGGCCCATCTGTACCGCGCACTGCTCGAAGGCCTGGCCTTTGCCTTGCGCCACAACATGCAACAAAGCGGTGATGCGGGCGGCAACCTCGACCCGGAACTGATCGTGGTGGGCGGAGGCACGGCATCGGACCTGTGGATGCAAATCATCGCCGATGTCACCGGGCATGACGTGTACACGATCGAAGAACAGGTGGAAGCACCTTTAGGCGGCGCCGTTCTGGCAGCCATGGCAATAGGCGCGGTCGACAACGTCGAGGTCATCCGCCAGTGGCGCACCCTGCGCCTGCGGGCCCGGCCGGCGTTGGCGAACACAGCCTTGTACGACCAGATGTTTGCCCACTACTGCGCCAGCTATGACGCATTGAAACCGATCATGCATCGCCTGGCCGAGCTGGCAAAGCAGCCAGCACCTGCGCCTGCTGCCCTGCCCCCCATTGCGCAGCCACTTGCCGGCTGAGATCAATTACAAGAGAGATGCCAACATGCCCACATGGCTTAGCCAGCTGAAGCAACACAGCACAGTGGTCGCCGATACCGGCGACGTTCAAGCGGTCCGCCGTTTCGCTCCGCAGGATGCCACCACCAACCCGTCATTGGTGCTCAAGGCCATGCAGTCGGGTCATTACGACACCTTGCTCAACGACCTGTGCACCACTGCCATGGCCACCGGCTTGCCCACGCCGAAGGCGATAGAAGATGTGTGCGACCGCCTGGTGGTGGCCATAGGCTGCAGCTTGATGCGGTACGTCCCAGGCCGAATATCGAGCGAGGTAGACGCAAGGCTGTCGTTCGACACACAGGCAAGCATGATGAAAGCCCGGCGGTTGACCGCACTGTATGAGGCAGCTGGCGTCTCACGCGACCGTATCCTGATAAAACTGGCGGCAACCTGGGAAGGCATCCGCGCGGCAGCTGAACTGGAGCGTGAGGGTATCCAGTGCAATCTGACGCTGATCTTCAGCCTGGCCCAGGCCCGCGCGTGCGCGCAAGCCGGGGTGTACCTGATTTCGCCATTCGTAGGCCGCGTAATGGATTGGCATCGCAAGGCCCAGCCTGAAACAACGTGGGTGCCAGCACAGGAGCCAGGGGTGGAGCTGGTCATGGCCTGTCAGCATTTCATGCGCCGCTACGGCTTTGCGACATCGGTAATGGCGGCAAGCTTTCGCAACGTGGGTGAAATCGCTGCGCTGGCAGGATGCGATCGGCTGACAATCAGCCCCGCGCTGCTTGAGCAGCTGGCTGACACCGAGGGAAGGCTACCGGTGGCCCTCGCCGAAACCGCAGCAGGTGAGGCGCCGCCAGAACCACTGAACGAAGCTGGTTTTCGCTGGCACATGAATGAGAATGCGATGGCCACCGAAAAGCTGGCCGAAGGGATACGCGGCTTCACCCACGATCAACAGGCGCTGGAGGCACTTGTTAGGCAATGTTTCGGGGCATGAGGGTGGGTGCTCGCCCAGTGCGTGCCCCAACCTGAAAGGAGGGGCAATGCCCTCGGCAATGCAGGGTCGCCGAGGGCTTTGCTCCTCAGCCATCAACCGTCAATCGGTTTCCAGCTGGTATGCCTTGCTCACGAACACTGCCGCGAACAGGCTCTTGCCTTCCTTGAAGGTGTAGGTTTCCTCGAACTTGCCGTCTTCGACCAGCTTCTGCCCGATGGCACATTCGGAGTCGCTGTGGTTCTTCGCCTTCGCGCCGAAATCACTGCTCCACGATGACAGCCCCACATCCTGGCAGAATGCCGCGAACTTGGCCTTGGGAACCCGCTGCTGGTAATCGTTGAACGCCTGCTTGAGCGGCTTGAAGCCGCTGTAGCTCAAGGTGTAGTTCTCGACCTTGGCCTTGCGGGCAAAGGCGCTCACCGCCTCCGCCAGCACCGCCTGGCCGGAATACGCGCTGTAGGCGCCGATCACCATGGCACTCAGGGCGCTCTTGAGCTGGGTTTCAACATCGTCCAGCTCCGGCAGCGACTGGAACTCGGCCTTGCGCACGATCTCACCGACCTTGGAGCCGTCGTTGCGGTGGGTAACCACGAACGTCATCGAACCTTCACCGTCGCTGGAGCGCTTGATGGTGAAGTCCAGGTCGACCGTGGTACCAAACTCGCCGGTGCCGCTGACCAGGAAGGCACCGGTCACCGGCTGGCGCACGGCCATGTTGGCCCCCCAGTTGAAACTCGACGGGGCGGCGCGCCCGTTGGCGAGCAGCTCGGCCCGTGGCTGGATCTCGTCGCTGACATCGGCCACCAACACCACCTCGGCGCCCTTGGTGGCCACGAACGGGTTGCCCATTTGCATGCCCAGCAACTGCACATGGATGCTGCCGTCCTTGCTGTCCCCGTCATGGGCCAGCTTCAGCGCATCTGCCTTCAGGTACACGCCGGCCACATCACGGCTGGCGTTGAGCTGGTACTTGGCCCAACCGGCCAGGCCTTCCTCAGCCGAACCGCCCTGCACCGATTCCATCAGGCCTGACAGGCCGCGCATGAACTGCCGAGCCCCGTTGGTCTGTGCAGCGGCCACGCGGATCTCCGGGTCGGCCACGGTCAGGTTGCCGGAAAACGCCGAGTAGGAAATGTCGCCCTCGGACAAGACGTCTTCCAGGAAGTAGCGCTCCTTGAAGTCGTCGTAGTAGGCCATCGCAGCCTTCTTGCCCGAGCTGGAAAGCAGGGCATAGCCACCGCCAAGCACCAGCACCGCTGCGGCCACACCGCCCATCAGCAACTGCTTCTTGTTCATCTGTTTGATCATGGTGTTTGCCTCACTGGACCATGGCGGAAGCGTTGTTCCAGTCGTTCACGTACTGTTGGGAGACCTCGGGGGTCCAGCTGAAATCGATGCCGGCGTTGGGGAATTCCTTGGCCAGTACGGCACCGAACGACACGCGGTCGGCACAGTGCTCCTGCTTGCAGGCCTCTGGCTCGCCGGCGCTGTAGGCGCGGTAGGTGGGCACCGCGCGGCCGTCGTCCAGCGGGTAGTACGGCGTGGCGTTGGCCACTTGGGTTACGTACCAGCCCTCGCCGTATTCCTCGTCCGCGACCAGGCGGCCTTTGCTCGGGAAATCGATGGTGTAGAAGTCGCCCTGCTTGCCGGTTACATGCACCATCATCGTTGCCACAGTGGCCGAGGTCGCCGGGTTCTGCTGCTCCAGTGGCGACGCGAAGCGCACCTTGATGCCGGCCATCTGCGCCAGTGCCTCGGTTTCACGCCCCTTGAACTCGCTCATGCCGTCCTGCAGCTGCTGGTAGCGCTCCAGCACTCGGGTGTGCACGCGCGCCAGCTCCTGCTGGCGCTGGCGCTGCTCGCGCTGGCGCTGCTGCTCACGCTGTACCGCCCAGTTGGCACCGTCGCGCACATCGAAGAACAGGCCTTGGCGGTTGATGCCGATGCGGTTACGGGTGATCTTCTGCGCGTCATTGCCCCAAAGGCTGTTGGTGATGGCCGAAATGTCCTTGACGATCAACAGGGTGGCCACATCAGTGGTGGACGGCGAGGCGGTCTTGACCAGGTCGAAGATCTCCAGCGCGGCCTCCTTGTACTTGGCCGGGTCCAGGGCAAATGATTCGTCCGGGGTGACCGCCACGTAGTACGGGTCGCTGCCGAACGGGCGCAATACGCCATAGCTGGAACGGCTGAAGGTCAGGTACACCTTCATTTGCCGGCTGGGGATTTCACCCACCAGGAATGCGGCCTGGTCTGCGTCGGCAGTCAGGTAGGCAACCGCTTTGTCCTTCACTGCGGCCTCAAGGCGCTTGGTGAAGATCAGGCCACTGGGGTGGGCATAGACCTTGTCCCAGTTATCGCCGCGATAGGTACCCACCGCTTTCCAGCTGATTCTGTCGAAGCTGCCTTGGCCAAAGCCGGAGGCCGGGCACGGCATGGCCGGGGTGGTGCCGAACGACAGGGTGTCGCCTGCGCCGATGATCGATTTGCTCAGCACCCATTTGCAGCCGGCGCCGTCGGTTACCTGCATCAGGTTGGGGTTTGCCAGGACCACCGGGCGGCCAAAGTCCGAGCTGGGGGCTGCGGCCACTGCTGGGACTGGGGCTGGGGCCGCGGCGGGTGGTGCAGCAGGGGCTTGGGCGGGTGCAGCAGGCGCTGGTTCTGCGGCTACGGCGGGCGCCGGTGCCGGTTGTGCCGGCGCAGGGGCGGGTTCGGCGGCTGCCGGGGCCTCTGCCGTGGCAGGGGCAGGTGCCTGCTCCGCTGCCGGTGCCGCCGCCGGTTCCGGTGCAGCAGACGCCGGGGCGGCAACGGCAGGTGCAGCAGCCAGGGTCACCAGCCCCAGGTTGCTGGCGTTGCCCGAGCCGCTGGCGTACAGCTTGCCGTTGCCATCGACTGCCTTCCAACTCACCTTGGCGCTGGAGCAGTCCTTGGCGAACACGAACGGCAGTTTGCTCAGCAGGCCGGTCAGCAGTTCCTGGTTATCCCAGGCTGGGCGGCTAATGGTCAGGTCGACCTGGGGTTTGCACCAGGTGCTGGCGTCGCCAGGCACTTCGACCTTGATGTTGTCTTTCTTGGAATAGGCCAGCTCATGGGCGAACGCTTGCGGTACCAGACCACAAGCGCCGACCACAGCCAACGCGAGCGCGTGCTTTTTCATGGAGTCCTCAGATCAGTTCCCAGGTGCCGTTGGCTTGTTTGCAGAAGGTGTTCTGCTCTTGTTCGGTCTTGCCGTTTTGCGCCTTCAGGCTGACGGTGACCGGGCGGCAGGCCGCTTCGGCGGCAACGGTCTGGGTGGGCAGCGACTGCACCGAGTCCAGGTCGAAGGCTTGGGTTTCCTTGCTGGCGGCAACGTCCAGCTCGTCCAGGTTTACCGCCGGGGTCACGCGCTTGGCCACGGCCTGCGCCTTGGGCTCCACGTAGTCCTTGTGCACGTAGCCCACGGTCACCCCCTTGCGCCCGACCAGGATCCAGTCGCCGGTGGCGCCCACTGCGGTGAACTCGGTGTGGTTCTTCAGGCTGCCGACCTTCTCGCCAGAGGCGTTCGGCGCGGCGCGTACGTTCAGGTTGTCGCTGGTGGTCACATACGGTTCGTTGATCAGCTTCATCGAAGGCACGGCCTGGATCTTGGGCGCGCGCTTGACCTCGACCTGCTTGGTCTTGGTGTATTCCTTGCCTGGCACGATCTGCGCGCTGGCACCAGAGTGGTCGGACTTCCAGGTCACGGGCTGGGCGCTGGCCGTAGCCTGTTGCTGGCTCAGTACTTCCTGGGTGCGCAGCGCCAGGGCCTGCTGGTCCTTCTCATCGAGCATATTGCCGATGCGGTTGCCGACGTAGGCGCCAATACCACCCGCGATCAGCGCGGCGGCAATCTTGCCGTTGCCACTGCCCAGGGTCGAACCGATGGCCACACCGGCCAGGCCACCGATCACCGTGCCCGCTTGCTCTTTGCTGATCCCGAGCTGTGCACAGGCCGTGGTAGAAGCGATGGCGACCGCCAGAAGGGACGCGACGAATTTCTTACGCAAGTGGAGCACTCCATTTTCGATGGGGCGCACAGCCGCGTGCCGCAGCCAATGGCAGGCGGCAGCAGGCGAAGGTGTGCGGGGATTTCAGAGAAGGCGCGGCACTGGTCGCGAGCGGCAATTCAGCCGCCCGGCGCGGGGCAAAAAGGACGACCAGTACGGCGCGAAGCATCCAACGAATCCATGTCAGAGAAAGTCATCGCCCAGCGCGCGTAATCATTACGGCGTTTGGCCTGGGCGTGAGTGGCGTAGTAGAGGGCCGCATTGTAGCCCAAGGTGCCATTGTCAGTTCAAGACAAAATGTTGCAGGAAGCCTGTCTGATTGATTAGTAGAAATCCGTCCTACAACTTCTACTCAGAATTATCCCCTTCCTTGTAGGGCGTTTCCCAAACATACTGCCAACCCGCTCAAACGGTTGCGACGGATTCGGTCGCGCTCTAGTCTCGGCTCGTCGTTGCAAAATCAACGGCCGGCTTTGACAGGCCGACGATTTCCCGCACACGTGCACTGTTTATGGCGGCTGTACGTGGGGCACCTTCGTGTGCGCCGAGTTACTCCGGGATCCTCGGTCTGTCAACCCATGTACAGCTGCCACCCTCTTGTTTGACAGCAAGCTTGCGGCAGCTCCAATGATCCTGGAGATGTTTATGCGCAAGATGGTCCCTGATCCACCCCTCGATACCACCCAGTTCCTGCAAGACACCCTGGTCCAGTCCTCAGAGTACGTGCTCTGCGCCCTGTCCGTGGCCCGCCAATCCGTGCAACTCAAACCCACCGCCCACAGCTCGATCGTGATGCAGGCCGTGATCCATGAAATGGAAGCGGTACAGGGGCTGGTCGAGTCGGCGTTGATGCAGTTGCAGATGCGGCCGCATTTACCCCCAGAGCCTCACACCTTGCATTAGCAGGTCAGGCCTCTTCGCGGGCACGCACGCTTCCACAGGGTCACCACAGCCGTCACGCACTGCACAGTACCTGTGGGAGCGGGCGTGCCCGCGAAGAGGCCAGCCCAGGCAACCCAGAATCCAGGGAAACAAAACAATGCCCACCGACAACACAAAAGAGCCCACCACAGTCGGCAAAACCTGCTTCTACCAAGGCGAAAACAACACCCACCCGTTGTTCCGCATCGAACCCGGCATCCCCTGCCAGGACGCCCGCGAACAGGCCTCCGAACTGATGGGTTACGTGCGCGACCTGATCATCACCGGCCTGATGGACGGCGACCAGAAACTGATCTGGGCCTCGCATTACCTGAGCGCAATGGCCAAGGCGCTGTTGGATGATGCTGAGCTGGGGATGATGAAAAAGTAAGGTCAACCCAATAGCCCGTTTGTTGCGCCGAATATCGGAAATACTTCGTACGAACGGGCTTGACTGGCTACCTGATGCTCAACCGTAGCGATAAATCGGATCGAATCGGAGCCCCTAACCGACCCAAGGAAATTCTTGATGCGTTACGAGGCAAACAACTAAGAGCGACACATGCCCCCCGAGGATATGCCCATCCTTGAACTGGACTTGAGCAATACCAAGCACTCCGACGCTGCCGCTTTCTCGAAAGCCCCGAGGCCATCGGGGCTTTTCTGGCAGATACAACGAAGGCTAATGACGCTCAAACCTTAGTGTTTGCTTTAGGTGAAGAGGCGAAATCCAAGGCATGAATATCTTGCGCAAGGTGCAGCCGTCAATTGGGGATGGATAAAACAGGCGGTTCCATAATGCAGCAGTTGATGCTGGCCTTAAGGGGCATAGCCGCCACACCCCGAAGCAGCTAAACCCTGGTATTTCTGCCAGTTCAGCAAGTCACTAGAGATAACACATAATTACCTCAGCAACCATCAGTGAGAAAATCGAAAGGGGCCATCCGTTATGAGCAACACTCGAAGCAGCACGGAAGTGTCGTTTTTACTGCATCGTACCTACAGCCCCTACGGATACCACACTCTGGTGCCTGGAATTTCAACGCAGCTTGCATTTAATAGCGAACATATACTGACAAGGATCAATTGTTATCTACTCGGCAATGGCAAGCGAGCCTACAGCCCCGTTCTGATGCGCTTTCTAAATCCAGACCCGCTCAGCCCATATCATCGTGGCGGCTTAAATGCATACGCCTATTGCGCGTGTGACCCGGTGAACAGAACTGACCCTAGCGGCTATAGCTGGTGGCGCCGCCGAAGACCTCGTCCACTGACAGATGTTAAACAAGGAAAACTCAGCAGTGAGGTCGAGCTAATGAAAGGCTATATGTACGATAACAAGGCTCAGATTAATATGCCTACGCATGTGAATTTTTTCAAAAATGACATCCGCCCGAAGCAGAAGCATAAATGGGTAATGACAGAGGATGATAAATTCATTATCGGAAGCTACGATGATGCCTTAGGTACTGACCCGTCGCACTCAAGCATAGTGGCCATTGCTGCAAAATTTAAAATTTCGCATCCCACAGCAATTTCTGCTGGCATGCTTACAATAAAGGACGGGGTTATTCAGCTAAATAACGAAAGCGGTCATTATCTACCGCCTTTTGACACCTTGGCCTACGTCAAAAGCCACCTGAAAAAATTCGAGGGGTGGAAGGCGTCCGGACTTAAAATCCGACGTGTACGATTTGAGCACGACTGAGTGCCACTTGAAGACTCAGGTTTGCTTCCAGCTCTACCAGCTCTCTGAACCGAAGGTTTGAATGTCAAGAAAGGTCGCAAATCTGCCCTAACTGGTACCCCTGAAACGACGAAGCCCCCGAAAACTTCAACGTTTTCGGGGGCTTCGGCTACTTCGCGTATGGCGGAGAGATAGGGATTTGAACCCTAGGTACTGTTGCCAGTACAACGGATTTCGAATCCGTCCCGTTCGACCACTCCGGCATCTCTCCAATGCCGCGCATCATACCAGCGTTCTTTTAAAACGCAAACCTTTTTTTAAAAAAAATCGCGTGGTATCAGGCGCTTGCGTGAACGCACCGCTTACAGCGGCACGCCCAGGCGCTTGGCAACTTCTTCGTAGGCTTCGATCACGTCGCCCAGGCCCTGGCGGAAGCGGTCCTTGTCCATCTTCTTGCGGGTTTCTTTGTCCCACAGGCGGCAACCGTCTGGGCTGAACTCGTCACCCAGCACGATCTGGCCGTGGAATACGCCGAACTCCAGTTTGAAGTCGACCAGCAGCAGGCCGGCGTCATCGAACAGCTTGCTCAGCACTTCGTTGACCTTCAACGACAGCTTTTTCATTTCTGCCAGCTGCTCGGCGGTGCCCCAGCCGAACGCGACAACGTGGGACTCGTTGATGAACGGGTCGCCCTTCTCGTCGTTTTTCAGGAACAGCTCGAAGGTGGACGGCTCCAGCTTGATGCCTTCTTCAACGCCCAGGCGCTTGACCAGGCTGCCGGCCGCGTAGTTACGCACTACGCATTCGACCGGGATCATGTCCAGCTTCTTGACCAGGCACTCGTTGTCGCCCAGCAGCTTGTCGAACTGGGTCGGCACGCCGGCTTCTTCCAGCTTTTGCATGATGAAGGCGTTGAACTTGTTGTTCACCATGCCTTTACGGTCGAGCTGTTCGATGCGCTTGCCGTCGAACGCCGACGTGTCGTTACGGAACAGCAGGATCAAGCGGTCGGCGTCATCGGTCTTGTAAACCGATTTGGCCTTGCCGCGGTAGAGTTCGTCGCGTTTTTCCATGATTGGGCTCCGCTTGCTTGAGGTGTTGGGCTAGGCGATTTCGCGCCAGTCGAGCCCGTGTTCCTGATTCGCCACCTGGAGCCAGTCCGGGTCGCACCCGAGGGTGTCGACAAAGCACTGGCGCGCCAGATGTGGCAGGTTGTTCTTGCTGCTGAGGTGGGCCAGCACCAAGTGCTGCAGGTTGTTCCAGCCCAACTCGTGCACCAGGCGCGCGGCCTGGTGATTGTTCAAATGCCCTTGCATGCCCCCTACCCGCCGCTTCAAGAACGCCGGGTAGTGACCGCGCGCCAGCAGGTCGCGGCAGTGGTTGGCCTCGATCAGCAGTGCATCCAGGCCTTGGTAGCGTTCCAGCAACAGCGCGTCGTACGAGCCCAGGTCGGTGAGCATGCCAAAACGGCGCTTGCCGTCACTGACCACATATTGCAAGGGCTCGTAGGCGTCGTGCTCTACCCGCGCGGCGTTCACTTGCAGGCTGCCGATATGCAGGCTTTGGCCACAGGCGAGAAAACCGGCCACCTCCACCGGCTTGCGCATGCCGCGCAAGGTGCCTTGGCTGAGGTAGACCGGTACATTGTAGCGCCGTGACAGCAAGCCGACCCCATGCACGTGGTCGGCATGTTCGTGGGTGACCAGCACAGCACTGAGTTGCGCCGGCGAAACCCCGAGCAGCGCCAGGCGCCGCTCGGTTTCGCGCAGGGAAAACCCGCAATCGACCAGGATGAACGTGTCACCACTGGCGATCAGCGTGCCGTTCCCTTGGCTGCCGCTTCCGAGTACCGCGAAGCGCACTTAGCCCAGGTGGTCCTGAATGGCGCTCAGCACACGGCGGGCGACATCGGGCGGCGCCACGGTGTTGATGTTTTTCTCGACGGTGACCTGCACGCTTTCACCCACCTTGCTCAGGCGGACCTGGTAGCGCTCGGCACGGGCTTCACGCTCTTCCTTGGTGGGCTCGCTGCCGAACAGGCGGCCGAAGAAGCCCGGCTGGTTCTGCTTGTCTTCAGGCTTTTCCGACAGGTTGATGTAGTACAGGCCCAGGCTGCGGTTGATGTCTTCGACACGCCACTGGCCACCCTGCTCCAGGGCTCGGCCAACACCCGACCAGGCGCGGTCCAGGTCGGAGCCCAGGTAGAGTACCGGGTTACCGCTGCCGTCCTCGCTCAGGCTGACGCGGCTTGGCGCGTCGAAATCACGCGCAGCCAGCAGCGACACTGAACCGCCCTTCTCGGCGCTGCGGTTCATGCTGGCCAGCATTTCGTCGACCAGCAGAGCATCGGCGCCGGTATTGGCGGAGGTGGACGGGAACGCAGGCTCGGCGGTGCTGCCGGCCGGGCGCTCGACGCTGACCACATACACCTCGGAGGTGTTGCGTTGCACGCCAGGCTCCATGCGCACACGTACGCGCACTTCGCTGTCACCGCTGCTGGCAGTGCTGGCCAGGCGCTGGCCAAGCGATGCCGACAGCTCGTCGAAGCGCTGCCAGCTGGTGTTGAATTCACCGGTCTGCGGGCGCTCTTCGTCGATACGGAAGCCGTTGTCCTCGAAGAACTGGCGGGCCACCGGCCACACCTCGGCCGGCGAGTGCTGCGCCAGCACCCAACGGCTGCTGCCGCTGCGCTGCAGGCTGTAGTCGGTGACCTGGCCAGCGCCACCGGTCAACGGTTGCGGCCGCGGCACTTCGTACTCGCCCGTGACGTTGTCATCGGCGACGTTACGCGGAATTGGCAACAGCGGGTCGAGCCGCTTGACGTTGCTGGCGTCCGGCGGCAGCTGCATGGGCGCGGTAGGGTGCGCCTGCAGGTAGTCGCTGCCGCGGTCGCGGAAATAGCCATCCTCGCCCCACAGCCAGCCACACCCACTGGTGCTGGAGATAATCAGGGCAAGGGCAGAAAGACCAGCCAGTCGCTTCATGCGGTGTACTTCCTCTTAAACCAGTACGCCGGACTGGCGCAAGGCAGTACGGACTTTGTCGTGGCAACCTTCGCTGAGCCAGGTCAGCGGCAGGCGGATACCCTTTTTCATCAGGCCCATTTCAACGAGCGCCCACTTCACCGGGATGGGGTTGGCTTCGCAGAACAGCTCTTTGTGCAGTGGCATGAGTTTTTCGTTGATAGCGCGGGCCTTCTCGGCATCGCCCGCAAGGGCGGCCTCGCACATATGGGCCATTTCGCGCGGGGCGACGTTGGCGGTGACGGAGATGTTGCCCTTGCCGCCCATCAGGATCAACTCGACAGCGGTCGGGTCATCGCCAGACATGACGATGAAATCGCTGCTGACGCCCTCCAGGATGGCCTTGGCACGGGCCAGGTCGCCGGTGGCTTCCTTGATACCGATGATGTTCGGCACAGTCGACAGGCGGATCACGGTCTCGGCCTGCATGTCGCAGGAGGTGCGGCCCGGCACGTTGTAGAGGATCTGCGGGATGTCGACGGCTTCGGCAATGTGCTTGAAGTGCTGGTACAGGCCTTCTTGCGTTGGCTTGTTGTAGTACGGCACCACCAGCAGGCAGGCATCGGCGCCGGCATTCTTGGCGTTCTGGGTCAGGTGCACGGCTTCGGCAGTGGAGTTGGCACCGGTACCGGCGATGACCGGGATGGGCTTGTTGCTGCGCTTGACGCGCTCGACCACATGCTTGATGACCAGGATGTGCTCTTCGACATCGAGCGTGGCCGACTCACCGGTGGTGCCGACAGCGACGATCGCATGGGTGCCGTTTTCCAGGTGGAAGTCTACAAGTTTGTCGAGGCTGCCCCAGTCAACACGCCCTTGTGCATCCATGGGTGTGACCAATGCCACCATACTGCCCGCAATCATGTAACTGCTCCTGCCGGAAAAAGAGAGCGGTAATGGTACTGGGGGCATCGGCCTTGCACAAGCGAAGCAGGCGGGCGGAGCATTCCCCTCGGCGCCTTATTTCGCTACCCTTGATGCTTTGATCGGTGCAGCGCGGCCCGCCGGGCCGTCGACCTTGCTCCCGGCCAGCGTCCAAGACCTCGCATGCGAGCCCCGGGCCCTGCCGACTGGAGGCTTTCTCCCGTCCTGTACCGACCGCTCATCGCTTTAGGAATGCTGCATGTCCACCCCCACCGTCCGCGAACAATTCCTCGTCATCAGTGCCTTGGGGCCCAACCCCATGGAACTGGCCAACGTCCTCAGCCGCGCTGCCTTCGAAAACCGCTGCGCGGTGGTTACCTCGCGCCTGAGCCGCCACGGCGAAACCAGCGCCCTGGTGCTACAGGTAGGCGGCAGCTGGGACGCCCTCGCCCGCCTTGAAGCCATGCTGCCAAGCCTGGGCAAGAAGCACGGCCTGACCCTGAACGTGGTGCGCAGCGCCGACCAGGAGGTACGCCCGCAGGCCCTACCTTATGTGGCCTACGTCAGCGCCGCCTACCGCCCGGACATCATCAACGAGCTGTGCCAGTTCTTCCTCGACCACCGCGTCGAGCTGGAAGCCATGACGTGCGATACCTACCTGGCGCCGCAGACCGGCAGCAGCATGCTCAATGCCCAGTTCACCGTCATTTTGCCGGCCGGCACGCAAATCAGCTGGCTGCGTGACCAGTTCCTGGACTTTGCCGACGCCCTGAACCTCGATGCGCTGATCGAGCCATGGCGCCCACAGAACCCAATGTAAGGAAGCGATCATGGCTGTAGCACTCGACCAACCTGTAGCGCACTTCCAGGCCCAGGCCACCGGCGGGCAAACCGTGAGCCTGGCCGACCTCAAGGGCCGGCAGGTGGTGCTGTACTTCTACCCGAAGGACAGCACCCCGGGCTGCACCACCGAAGGCCAGGGCTTCCGCGACCAGCATGAGGCCTTTGCTGCGGCCAACACCGTGGTGTTCGGCGTGTCGCGTGACGGCCTGAAGTCGCACGAGAACTTCAAGGCCAAGCAAGGCTTCCCGTTCGAGCTGATCAGCGACAAGGACGAAGCCCTGTGCCAGCTGTTCGACGTGATCAAGCTGAAGAAGCTGTATGGCAAGGAGTACATGGGCGTCGATCGCAGCACCTTCCTGGTCGACAAGGACGGTGTGCTGCGCCAGGAATGGCGTGGGGTGAAGGTGCCCGGGCATGTGGATGCCGTGTTGGCAGCGGCTCAGGCACTGAACAAGGCTTGAGATCGCTGGGGGCGCTTTGCGCCCCTTTCGCGACACGAGGCCGCTCCTACGCCGGGCGGGGGTGGCCGACAGTCCTGCGGGGCCGGGCCGGCATCATCGATCAATGTAGGAGCGGGTTCACCCGCGAATACGGTGGTACCGGCAATGCACAATGCCTGGCAGAAACTGACCCGCAGGCCCGGCCCTTTCGCGGGTAAACCCGCTCCTATAACGGGCTTGGGTGGCCGGCAGGCCTGCGGGGCCGGGCCGGCATCATCGGAAATCGCGGATCCCTGTAGGAGCGGCCTTGTGTCGCGATGGGCTGCAAAGCAGCCCCAAAATTACAGCATCGGTGACACAATAGGCTCCTGCCGCGGCCAGGCATCCAGCACAGCCTTGATCAGGGTCGCCAGCGGGATGGCAAAGAAGATCCCCCAGAACCCCCACAGCCCGCCAAACAACAACACCGCGCAAATGATCGCCACCGGGTGCAGGCTCACGGCCTCGGAAAACAGCAGCGGCACCAGCACGTTGCCGTCCAGCGCCTGGATGATCGCGTACACCGTCATCAGGTAGATGAACTGATCGCCCCAGCCCCACTGGAACAGTGCAATCAGCGTGACCGGCACCGTTACCACTACCGCGCCCACATAGGGCACCACCACCGACAGCCCCACCAGCAACGCCAATAGCGCGGCATAGTTGAGCCCAAGGCTGATGAACGCGATGTAGGTGGCAATGCCACAAATCAGAATCTCGATGCCCTTGCCACGGATGTAGTTGGCGATCTGCCGGTTCATCTCGCTACCCACCCGGTTCAGCAGGGTGCGCTGGCGTGGCAGGTAGCCACTGACCCAGCGGCCGATGAGTTCGCGGTCCTTGAGGAAGAAGAACACCAGGATCGGCACCAGCACCAGGTAGATCATGGCATTGACCAGCAACGGCAGGCTGGACAGCGAGAAGGTCAGCGCCCATTGGCCAAACTTGCCGATTTCACCGCGCACCGATTCGATGGCATGCAGCACCTGCTCGTCCGACACCAGGTGCGGATAACGCTCGGGCAACAACAGCAACAACGACTGCCACTTGCCCAGCATGCCCGGTAGCTCGTTGAACAGGGTGATCAGCTGGTGCCACAACAGCGGCACCAACACCAGCATGAACAGCGCCAGCGCCCCCATGAACAGGGCAAATACCAACATCACCGCCAACCGCGTGGGCACCCGCAAGCGCTCCAGGGCATTGACCAGGCCCTGCATGAGGAACGCCAGCACCATACCCGCCAGCACCGGCGCGAGCATGCCACCCAGGGTAAGCACGGCCGTGAACGCCAGGAACAGCAAGACCGCCAGCACCACCGCTTCTTCATCGGAGAAGTAGCGCTGCACCCAGTCGCGAAGCACTTTGAACATTGACGATCCTTGGTAAAGACTCAGGCCTTGCGCAGCCAGTAGGTGTAGGTGCCGGCCTCGGCCGTTTCCTGCAGCAGGGTATGACCGGCCAACGTGGCGAAAGTGCGGAAGTCGCGCTGCGAGCCGGTGTCGGTGGCGATCACCTTGAGCACCGCGCCGCTGGCCAGGCGGTTGAGCTCCATCTTGGCCTTGAGCAGCGGCAAAGGGCAATTCAGCCCGCTGGCGTCGAGTACGGCGTCGCAGGTCAGGGTGTCACTCATTGCAGGGTCTCCAAAGGCATTGCCAGACTGCTTGTTGGCAGGGCTGTCTAGGATAGCGCCACTGGTCGCCAACGTGTGAGCCCGCTACAGTACCTATCTTTGACACCGACGCGAGCTTCGTGCATGAAACTACTGCGCCCTACCCTGCTGACGCTGGCCTGCCTGTTGGCCCTCCCCGGCCATGCTGACGACCTGCCATCACTGGGTGACGCCAGCTCCGCGATCGTTTCGCCGCAGCAGGAACACCAACTTGGCCGCGCCTGGCTGAGCCTGTTGCGCGGCCAGGTCAACCAGCTCAACGACCCACAACTCAAGGACTATGTCGAAACCAGCGTGTACAAGCTGGCCGAGACCAGCCAGCTGCAAGACCGGCGCCTGGAGTTCATCCTCATCGACAGCCGTGAGCTCAACGCCTTCGCTGCGCCCGGGGGCATTGTGGGGGTCAACGGCGGGCTGTTCCTCAACGCACAGACGGAAGGCGAATATGCCTCGGTGCTGGCGCACGAACTGGCGCACTTGTCGCAACGCCACTTCGCCCGCGGCGTCGAGGCCCAGCAACGCATGCAACTGCCGATGATGGCAGCGCTGCTGGCCGGGATCGTGCTGGCGGCGGGGGGTGCTGGCGACGCCGGCATCGGCATGATCGCCGGCACCCAGGCGGCGGCCATTCAGGAACAGCGCCGGTTCTCGCGGCAAAATGAGCAGGAAGCGGACCGTATCGGCATCCTGAACCTGGAAAAGGCCGGCTACGACCCACGCAACATGCCAACCATGTTCGAGCGCCTGGCCCGCCAGTATCGCTATGACGCCAAGCCACCGGAATTTCTGCTGACGCACCCGGTGACCGAGTCGCGGATCGCCGACACCCGCAACCGCGCCGACCAGGCGCCACCGGGCGGCATCGAAGACAGCGCACGCTACCAGCTGATTCGCGCCCGGGTGGCGCTTATCTATGAAGGCACCCCGGGGCTGGCGGCCAAACGCTTCCGTGCCCAGCTCGACGAAGACCCCAAACTCGATGCTGCGCGCTATGGCCTGGCCCTGGCCCAGATCAAGGGCGGCCAGCTGAACGAAGCGCGGGAAATGCTCAAGCCGCTACTGGCCAAGGCGCCTAACGACATCACCTACAACCTGGCGCAGATTGACCTGGACATCACCAACAACCGCCTGGCCGATGCCCAGCAGCGCGCCGAGCGCATGCAGCAGCTATACCCGGGCAACTACCCGCTGAAACAGGTGCGCGCCGATTTGCTGGTGAAGCTGAACAAGCCTGCTCAAGCCGAGAAAGTGCTGGACGAGCTGGTGAAAAGCCGGCCGGATGATCCGGACGTGTGGTACGACATGGCCGAGGTGCGCGGCTTGTCGGGCAATACCATCGGCTTGCACCGGGCGCGGGCGGAGTACTTCACCTTGGTGGGGGACTTTGACCAGGCGATCCAGCAGCTGGATTACGCCAAGCGCCGGGCCGGCGGGAATTTCCCGCTGGCTTCGCAGATTGACCAGCGCCAGCGCGAGATCATGGAGCAGCAGCGCATGGTCCGGGACATGATGGGGCGATGAGCCCCGGGGCGGCCGTGGGCCACGATTGGGCTGCTGCGCAGCAGCCCCCGGCCATTACGCCGCGTCGTGTTTGGTTACCGGCTGCTGGATGAACCGCAACATCCACTCGCCCACCAAGTCGCCCTGGTGCTCGCTGGCCAGGCTGGCCACCGCCTTCTGGTACACCTCGTCGCCCAGGTATTCCTGGCGCGCATCGAGCAGCGCGCGGGAGTAGTCGTGGACAAACTCCGGGTGGCCCTGGAAGCACAGCACCTGGTCGCGGATGTGGTACGCCGCATTCGGGCAGAAATCGCTGGAGGCAATGACCGTGGCGCCTTCCGGCAGTTCGGTCACCTGGTCTTGGTGGCTGATCAGCAAGGTCAGCTCCGAAACCTCAGGGTCCATCCACGGGGCGTGCGCCGCCAGCGAGTAGCGGTGAATGCCCACGCCCCAGCCCTTGTCGGCACGCTCGGCCTTGCCACCCAGGGTCAACGCCAGCAGCTGGTGGCCAAAACACACACCCAGCAATTTCTCGCCACGCGCGTAAAGCTTCAACAGGTAGGCCTTCAGCGTCTGGATCCAGGCATCGGTACCAAACGAGTCTGCCTTGCTGCCCGTGACCAGGTAGGCATCGAACACTTCGCTGTCGGCGGGGTAATCGCCGTTCATCACGTTGTACACACGAAACTCTGCGGCAATCGGCTGCCGCGAGAACAGCTGCTCGAACATCCTGCCGTAGCCCTGGTATTGCGCCGTCAATTCCGGCCGCAGAACATCGGTCTCAAGGATGCAGATGCGTAACGACATAGGATTAGTCCTGAACGACATGGGTGGGAATCTGCTGTAGAGCCTGACGCGAAAGGCACGTACAAGCAAGTAGGCGGCACTGACGAACGGTCACATTTTGTCGGCGCCCCATGGATGGCTGCGCCACCGTCTAGCGAGAGCATGCTAGCGAGATGGCACATGGCCTCATAGCCATGAGGCCTCAAAGTCGCGGCTACTAGAACAAAGAGTTCTCGAACATGGATAACGCACGCCCTACTGTTGGTTGTATATCCACTCATAAAAGGCAGGCAGTTAAGGCGCCACACCACGCTACTGCGATCGACCCGAAGCGCGACAAGGAAGCCAACGGGTACTCAGGAATAACAACAAGAAGGCGGTCCGCCATGTTCAGACATTCGAAAATTCGCCAAGCCGGGCTTATTTTATTCGCCACTACATTGCTGCTGATCGTGCCGAACCTGACACGGTTGTTCGGTTGACTGCAGCAGTGGCGTCAACGGGCAGTGCGCAGGTAACCTGCTGGCCTCTTCGGTCGGAGTGTACCCATGCGCCATTGCCTTGCCCTGCTTGCGCTGCTGCTGAGCCTGCCACTGTCGGCGGCACAACTGCACCTTGAACTCGGCGCTACCCAGCGCCAGTGGAGCAGCGACGAACTGCTCAGCCACCCGCAAGCGCAGACCATCCGCATCGAGCAGGACGTAGCCTACAACCGCCCCATGCAGTACCGGGCAGTGCCGTTGGCTGCACTGTTGCCTGGCGTTACCGCCAGCGACCACCTGCAGGCGGTAGCGCTGGACGGTTTCGCCGCAGAAATGCCCGCTGCGCCGCTGTTGCAGAAAAGCCCGGCGCAGGCCTGGCTAGCCGTGGAAGACCCCAACCAACCTTGGCCACCGCTGGGTGCAGGCAAACCTGGCGCAGGGCCGTTCTACCTGGTGTGGACAGCAGCGCAGGCCGGCGGGATTCGCCCGGAGCAATGGCCATTCCAGATCGCCACCTTGCGCCAGCTCGCCCCGGTAGCGCAGCGATACCCGGCATTGCTGCCCGACCCGACGCTACCCGCCGACAGCCCGGTGCGCCAAGGCTTTGCCCTGTTCCAGCAAAATTGCATGGCCTGCCACCGCCTGAACGGTGCGGGGGATGCGCAGGTTGGGCCGGACTTGAATGTGCCGCACAACCCCACCGAGTACTTTCAGCCGGGTTATTTGCGCACGTTGATCCGCAACCCGCAAAGCCTGCGGCAGTGGCCACAGGCGAAAATGCCGGGCTTTGCCGAAAGCGTGCTGAGCGACAAGGAGCTGGATGCGCTGCTGGGGTACCTGCAGCATATGGCCACGCGCAAGCCTTAGTGGCCGTGTGGGGTGAACCCGCACCTGCCTGGCGCGGGTGTGCCTGAGATGATGGCCACGCAGGGCTGCTAGGCCGTGAGCCGCTCGTGCTTGACCCCCCAGCCCTCCACCTCGCCGCCATAGGGCGTCACCAACTGCTCGAAGGTCTCTTCAAAGTCGCCAATCCCACAATAGGTGGCATACATGACCTTGCTCAGTTCCAGGTGCCAGCCACCGTCGCCCTCCTTCACCTGGGCATTGAGCGATTCGCCGCGAAACTGCCTGGCAGCGCGGCGCGCCCCGGCTTCGTCGGGGAATACGGCATAGAACTCGATGGGGTGGATCTGGGTGAAGTCGAAACCGCCTGCTTTCATCTGGCGCAGGACGTTGCTGCTGATATCGTCGTTCTGGCTGCTCATGAAACGTCCTCCTGAATAATGCAATGGATAGACTTTCCGTGCTACTGCGCACCTGCCGGCAGCGGCCGGGCAGTACGAGCTGATGCAAGACGCGAATGTATGCGGTGCCAGCCCGCATAATAGGCGAGCACCTGCTGACAGCGTAGCGCCTGCCAAGGCACCACGCAATCGTGTGGATCAGGGGTGTTCGTGAATACTTGTGATCATTACGCCGCTGTGCTCGCGCAGCCAGCGTGCAGTGGGGGAAATGCTGCGGTCCTGGAAGTCGTTGAGGTCCAGCTCGGCCATTACCGGAAACAGGTGAGAACGAATGGCCCTCGCCGCCTCTTCCTCGCTAGGACGATGCTCGGCTTTCAACACCAGAGTGGACGGTTCGCCCTTCTGGTCGGCAAAAATGACTTCCCACTCTTTCATCTAACGGACCCTCTGAGTCAAGGAACACAGGGTGTGTTACGCCTGAACAACTGACCTTGGGGCAGGGAGAATGTTCAGTAGGATGAAAGCGGCAGGCGCCGAAACGTGGGGCCCCCCCATCGCGACCCAGGGCTGCCCACAGGGGTAGCGCCAACTCGAGGCTGGCGCAGCCACTGTGGCAGCGGGTTGACCCCGCCAGCTTTTACTTCGGCGTGCCGTGCACCACACCGGCGGTGTTGTCCAGCAGGCTCTTGGTGGCGGTCTGGATGTACGCTTCAAGCTGCTTGAGCAGTTGCGGCTGGTCGGGGCTTTCGATCAGCTCGGCCTTGAACTCGCTGCCCAACTGGTAGCGGTACATGCGCGGGGTCATGTCCTTGGACTCAATCAGAATGCGGTCGCCCTGTACCAGGCCAACGATCTGTTCGCTGCCCGACGGCTTGATCATGCCCACGCCCTGGTCGCCCTCAGGCAGGTTGAGCAGGTCGCGCCCCCAGCACTGGTGGCGGGCCTGGCCACCCAGGCGGCCCATGATGGTCGGCACGATGTCGACCTGGGTGCCCACGGTGTGGTTGACCGCACCGAACTTCTCCTGAATGCCCGGGGCAATCAGCAACAGCGGCACGTTGAAGCGGCCCAGGTCCAGCTCGGTGACCTGCTGGTGGTTGCCGAAACCGTGGTCGCCAACGATCACGAACAGGGTGTCCTTGAAGTACGGCTCTTTGCGCGCCTTCTCGAAGAACTGGCCCAGCGCCCAGTCCGAATAACGCATGGCGGTCAGGTGCTCGTCCAGGCGGCCCTGGCCGGTCACCTTCTCGACGGGCAGGTCTTTGGGCAGTGCATACGGGGTGTGGTTGGACAGGGTCTGCAGCAACGCATAGATCGGCTTCTTGCCATCGTGCTTGGCCAGCTCCTCGTTGCCGCGGTCGAACATGTCCTGGTCGGACACGCCCCAGGTCGGGTCGGAGAACACCGGGTTGACGAAGTCGTTGCGGCCAATGAAGGTGGTCATGCCCTGGTTGCCGAAGAACCCGGACTGGTTGTCCCAGGCGAAGTCGCCATTGTAGACGTACACGTCGTCGTAGCCACGCGCGCTGAGCAAGGCTGGCAGGCCCGACAGCTTGTGGCCGCCTTCCGGGGTTTGCATCAGGTACTCGAAGCCCGGCAGGTTGGGGAAGCAGGCCATGGTGGCAAACATGCCCTGGTGGGTGTGCGTGCCGTTGGAGAAGAAGCGGTCGAACAGCAGGCCTTCTTTGGCCAGCTTGTCGAAGTACGGGGTGATGTTGTTCGGGCTACCCAGCGCACCGACCGAGTGGCCGGCAAAGCTTTCCATCAGGATCACCACCACGTTCTTGACCGGCAGGGTGCGCTCGGCCGGCGGCAGGAAGTCGCGGCGCACGGCAGCTTCGTCGGCATCGACCAGGGTGTCGTTCGGGGTCAGCAATTGCTTGCGCACGGTTTCGGTGGCCAGGCCCTGCTCCAGTACCGGCTTCCAGATGTTGGCGCGGTCTTCGCCAAAGCGGCTCTTGGCGGCGTCGATCAGGGTCAGGGTGCCGTTCAGGCCCAGCTGGTTGACGAAGTTGGAGTCGGTGGTGAACGCATCGCCCCAGCGCATTGGCGGGCCTTGGCGCAGCGTGCCACGGGCGGCGACCACGGCCACCAGCAAGACCACCATGAACACGGCCAGGCGGTTGTACCACGGCGCCACGCGTTGTGCGCCCTGGCCCCGGGTGATGCGGTCAATGCCCTTGAACAGCAGGCTCAGCAGCCAGGTGCCGAAGGCCCAGGCCAACAGGTAACGCACCACCGGGAAGCCGTACCAGAGCATGCTCAGTACGGTTTTCGGGTCTTCCTTGATGTACTGGAAGACCAGGCCGTTGAGGCGCTGGTGGAACTCGCGGTAGAAGTCCATTTCCATCAGGCCAAGGAACATCACCACGCTGGAGGTAAGTGTCAGCCAGAAACGGAACACCCCTCGCCGGGCCATGGCCCACGGGCTGAGCATGGCCAGCAACAGCGGAATGCTGAGGTACACCACCACCCGCAGGTCGAAGCGCAAGCCGTTGACGAAGCCCTCGGCGACGGTCGAGTAAGGGGTATCGCCGACCATATCGCTGTTGTAGACCAACAGCGCCAGGCGCACGAGGCTGAGCATCAACATGATCACCAGGCCGCTGAGCAGCGTGTAGGCCAGGTGGGATTTCAGGGTGGGCGAGAACGGTGCTCGCGCGCCCCGTTGCTTCAAGGCGTCCGTGTTAGCCATGAATGGGAAGGTCCTAGGATTGCGGGTTGCGAAGAGGGCGTTGGCACTGGGCCAACGCAGCATTGTGCGGGTGCGGATTCTGTTTAAACCAATGTGAAAATTTTGTCACGCGGGTGTTGCCGCTTTTGTCTGTTCCGGCCCTATCGCCGGCAAGCCGGCTCCCACAGGCCCCCACAGTGCCTGGGGCTGTGGAGAACCTGTGGGAGCCGGCTTGCCGGCGATAGGGCCGGCACAGGCATTCAGATCCGCACATTCCCCCGCGGCCCGGCGATGGCCCAGATCACCAAACCCACCACGGGCAGCAGTGCGATCAGCAGAATCCACAACACCTTGCTGCCCACCTCGCTGCCGCTCTTGATCACGTTGAGGATGGCCCAGATGTCCAGCGCCAGAATGATCAGCCCAACCAGGCTGTTGAATGTCGACCCCATGCTTTGACTCCCTTTCAAAGGCTGTGCTGCACAGCATAGTCAGCTATCACGGCAATAGAAGGGAATCCTTGGCGGTGGCGGCAGGTCCCTGAGTAAACTGCCAACAGCCATTGAACCGAGGTCCGCATGCCCGTCGCACAGCCGCAAAGCCCTACCCCACCCTCGCTGCGCAATGCCTGGCGCCAACAGGTTGTGAATGCCCCGTGGCTCAGCGCCGGGCTGGCGCTGAGCCTGCTGGCGGTTTGTGCACTGTTGGCGGCCAGCTTCTGGAACGCGGTGAACGGCGACCATGCCGACAACCTGCACCTGGCGCTGCTGGGCGGGTTGTCGGGGTTCGGCGCCACGGCACTGGGGGCAGTGCTGGCGGTGGTGCTGCGCGATGTCAGCGCACGCACCCAGGACGTGATGCTGGGCTTCGCCGCCGGCATGATGCTGGCAGCCAGTTCGTTTTCGCTGATTCTGCCGGGGCTGGACGCCGCCCGCGAAATCACCGGCAGCGGCCCGGCGGCGGCGTTCACCGTGGTGCTGGGCATGGGCCTGGGCGTGCTGCTGATGCTGGGCCTGGACCGCTTCACCCCGCACGAGCATGAAAGCACCGGCCCATGTGGCCCCGATGCCGAGCGCATCAACCGGGTGTGGCTGTTCGTGCTGGCCATCACCTTGCACAACCTGCCGGAGGGCATGGCGATTGGCGTGAGCTTTGCCAATGGCGACCTGAACATCGGCCTGCCGCTGACCAGCGCCATTGCCATCCAGGACATCCCCGAAGGCCTGGCCGTGGCGCTGGCTTTGCGCGCTACCGGCCTGTCGAACTTCAAGGCCGCACTGGTGGCGATTGGTTCGGGGCTGATGGAACCGCTGGGGGCGGTGATCGGGCTGGGTATCTCGACCGGCTTCGCCCTCGCCTACCCCATCAGCATGGGCCTGGCGGCCGGGGCGATGATCTTCGTGGTCAGCCACGAAGTGATTCCCGAAACCCACCGCAACGGGCACCAGACGGCGGCGACCCTGGGGTTGATGGGTGGGTTTGCGGTCATGATGTTTCTGGATACCGCGCTGGGCTGAAGTTTTGGGTTGGCTGTACAGGCCCTCAGGCATGCACGGCAACTTTCAGCGCTTCAAGGGCTGGCTCGACCTTGATCCCCAGCTCGGCGCCCAGTTCCAGCACCCGCGCCAGGTCGTGCTGGCCCACCATCACCATCTGCAGCTCGTCATCCAGCAATTGGCTGAAGTTCAGCAGCACATAACCGCCGGCCTCCTTGTTCAGCGCGCCCATCTGCACCTGAATGCGGTTCAAGGCAGTCAGCGGCTCGGTGCGGGCCAGTTGTTTGGGCTTGAGGGTGAATGGCACGCTGTTGTCGAACGAGGCGCTGATCTGCTGGAACAGCGCCTGGTAGCTGTCGGCCTGGAACACCACGGTGTCCGGCAGGCTGCCCAGCACCACCCATTCGCCCAGCGGGATCGGGAAGGTGTCGTCGTAGTTGATATCAGGGTTGGCGGCGAGGAAAGCGGCCGGGTCGGCATAAGCCTGGGCGGCCTCGTCGGCGATGCGCTCGATGTCGGCCTCGCGCATGCAGCCAGCGCCAATGAGGCTGATGAATTCGCGCAACTGAGTTTTCATGAAAAGGGGCCTGCGGCGTGTGAAAGTCGCCAAGGATAGCCGCAAATGCCCCCAGGCCGTTAGCCGGCCTGCACTTGCAGGCGTGCTGCGGTGTCCACCGCGCCCATGGTGCGCGCGGCCATCAGCGCGGTGGCCCCGCGGGCGTCCTGGCGCGCCGGGTCGGCGCCCTCGGCCAGCAGGTAATCAAGGATCTCGCAGCGGTTGAACATGGCCGCCAGCATCAGCGCCGTGCGCCCATCCTGGGCCGCTGCGTCTACCGGCACGCCGTGCTCGAGCAACAGGCGGATCATTGCCAGGTCACCCTTGAAGGCGGCACCGGCGATCGGCAACTGGCCGTTGTCGTTGGCAATCAGCGGGTCGGCGCCGTGGGCCAGCAGCACCCGTACCGCGTCGTGGTGACCGTGGTAGCTGGCCAGCATGAGCAGGGTGTCCCCTTTGTGGTTACGCAGGTTGGCCGGCAGGCCGCTGGCGAGCAAGCGCTCGAGCATCTCGGCATCGCCCTGGCGGGCCCGTTCGAACACCTGCTCGGCAAAGGCCGCGGTTTCGTCATCGGTCATGGTGGCGTGTGCGGCTTGGCTGGACATCGGGAACCTCCTTGCGTAAATGATTGCCCAAGTGTTTGTCAGGCACGCACTTGCGGTCAAAGGTTCAGATTCTATTGGGCCGATAGCTACCGCCCGCCTCGTGCAAATTGCACTGTGCAAAATGCACGACCTTGCAAGGTGCACGGAAGCGCTTCTGCAAAATCATCGCAAGCCACTGAATTTAAACGACTTTTCATGAATTAAGATTCTGGCACGGTCACTGCAACTACCTACTCATGTCTGCCACACAACAGCCAGGAGTTGCTATGGACCTTATTCAGCAAAAATTCGTCTCGGTATTTTCGGCCTACGAAGTGACCACCCAGGCTCGCCCGGACGGCGGCGTGCTGCTGACCCTGCGTGCGGCCGATGGCAAAGTGACCCGACGCGTACTGACTTATGCGCAAATGCACAGCGCCGAGCAGCTGTCGTGGGCTATCAGTGCCATCCGCCGTGACCTGGCTGAACAGGCCAGTGAACTGCCGGTGATCTCGATGCTGCAGAGCCAGCAACGGTTTGCCTTGCCGACCTACCGCTGAGTGTTGTGGAGATAACACAGCCCTAGGGTCTGCGTAGTCGCGCAGGGAACTTATGTGGGAGCGGGCGTGCCCGCGAAGAATCCAGTGAGGTGGCTAGCACCGGCTACGCCGGTGTTCGCGGCGGTTCGACGCCTCGACATGCCCGCTCCCACAAAGAGTCCGGTGCAGGCATTACAACTCGTCAATGCCCAGAAATGCCCGCGCACTCACATCCCCGGTGAATCTCGCCTGCACACCCTCCTCGCTGCCGTACACACGCAAGGCCAGGCAGAACGGCGCTTCACCCAGCTCCACCCAGCGCCGCGTGCCAGCAGGCACGTGCAATTGATCCCCCTTTTCACACAACACCGAATACACCCACTCGCCCACCCGCAGCCCCACTTGCGCGCGCCCGCTGATCACGGCGAAAACCTCGTCGGCGTCATGCACGTGTTCATCCCGCACATCAACCTGCGCCGGGTCGTGGCCGTCACGGTTGAGCAGCACGAATGCCTTGCTGCCCTGCGCGGTCATCAGCTGGTCGAGGTACGCGCGGCACGCCGCCAACACCTCGTCGTGCGCAGTGCCTGGGCGCACCCGTACGCCAGGTTCGGCATGCTCGAAACGCACGCCGTGTTCAGCCAGGGTTGCGGCGATGTCATCGTGGTGGGTCAACACCTTTTGCGGCAATGCCGGGCTGGCGGTGTGGAAAACGCTGAGAATGCTCATCAGGGGCGGGTCCTGGTCGGTTGCGAACAAAGGCCAATGATAACGGCTGCAGCCAAGGCTGCGGCACTGGCCATACCAAAGGTGAAGCTGGGCCCCAGCAGTTTCCAGCTGTAACCCGAATACAACGCCCCCAATGCGCCGCCGGTACCCGACAGCGCGGCGTAGAAGGCCTGGCCCTGGCCCTGCTGGCGAGCGCCGAAGCTGGCCTGCACGAACGCGATGCTGGCGGCGTGGAAACAGCCGAACGTGGCCGCATGCAGCAGTTGGGCGAAAACCAGCACCGCCGGTTCGGCCGCCAAATTGCCCAACAGCAGCCAGCGCACGGCGGCCAGCAGGAAACTGGCCAGCAACACACGTTGCACGCTGAAACGGGCGAACAGGCGGCTCATGCACATGAACATCAACACCTCGGCCACTACCCCCAGTGCCCACAGCAAACCGATGGCGCCACGGCTGTAGCCCAGGTGTTCCAGGTGCAGGGTAAGGAAGGTGTAGTACGGGCCGTGGCTGAGCTGCATCAGCGCCACGCAGGCATAGAAGGCGATCACACCGGGCGCACGCAGTTGGCGCAGGAAGCCGCCGGCAGCGCTGCGCTCGCCCTGCTCCACCGGCTGGGCATTGGGCACCCACAGGCTGGCGGCGACGATACCGCCCATGATGATGACCAGCGCCAGCGGGTAGATGTCCAGGCTCAGCCACTCGAATACACGGCCCAACCCCACCACGGTGAGGATGAAGCCAATCGAGCCCCACAGGCGCACCTGGCTGTAGCGTGCCGTTTGCCCATGCAAGTGGGCCAGGGTGATGACCTCGAACTGCGGCAGTACCGCGTGCCAGAAGAACGCATGCAGGGCCATTACCAGCGCCAGCCAGGCGTAGCTTTTGCCGAAGAACACCAGGGAGAAGCTGGCCAGCGTGCACAGCGCCCCCAGGCGCACGATCAGCAGGCGCTGACCACTGCGGTCGCCCAGCCAGCCCCACAGGTTGGGGGCAATGCAGCGCATCAGCATAGGGATGGCCACCAGCTCGCCAATGCGCGCCGGGCTGAAGCCCAGGTGGTCGAAGTACAGGGCCAGGAACGGCGCGGTGGAGCCGAGCAGGGCGAAATAGAACAGGTAGAAGCTGGACAGGCGCCAGTAAGGGATGGGTTGCATGGTGTGGCCTTGTGGGTGCCTGTAGCGGCCCTATCGCTGGCAAGCCAGCGCCCACAGGTGGCCCACAATGTTCAGGTTTGTGATGACCCTGTGGGAGGTGGCTTGCCAGCGATGGGGCCGGTGCAGGCAGATCAGCGCTGGCCCAGCACCGGGGTAGTCACCTGCACATCGGCGTTTTGCGCACGGTGGCGCAGCAGGTGGTCCATAAGGGCAATGGCCATCATCGCCTCGGCGATCGGCGTGGCACGAATACCCACGCACGGGTCGTGGCGGCCCTTGGTGATGACCTCGACAGGGTTGCCATCCACGTCGATGGAACGCCCCGGGGTGGTGATGCTGGACGTCGGTTTCAGCGCGAGGTGGGCCACGATGGGCTGCCCCGAGGAAATGCCACCCAGAATGCCGCCGGCATTGTTGCTGAGGAAGCCCTCAGGGGTCAGCTCGTCACGGTGCTCGGTGCCCCGCTGGGCGACGCTGGCGAAACCGGCGCCGATTTCCACGCCCTTGACCGCGTTGATGCTCATCAGCGCGTGGGCCAGTTCGGCGTCGAGGCGGTCGAAAATCGGCTCGCCCAGGCCAGGCATCACACCTTCGGCAACCACGGTGATCTTGGCGCCCACCGAATCCTGGTCACGGCGCAGTTGGTCCATGTACGCCTCCAGCTCCGGCACCTTGTCTGGGTCGGGGCTGAAGAAGGCATTCTGCTCCACCGATTCCCAGGTTTTGAACGGGATTTCGATCGGCCCCAGCTGGCTCATGTAGCCGCGCACGGTGATGCCCTGGCTGGCCAGGAACTTCTTGGCGATGGCACCGGCGGCCACGCGCATGGCGGTTTCGCGCGCCGAGCTGCGGCCGCCGCCGCGGTAGTCGCGCAGGCCGTACTTGTGGTGGTAGGTGTAGTCGGCGTGGGCCGGGCGGAACAGGTCCTTGATGGTGGAGTAGTCCTTGGACTTCTGGTCGGTGTTGCGGATCAACAGGCCGATCGAGCAGCCGGTGGTGCGGCCTTCGAATACGCCGGACAGAATTTCCACCTCGTCGGCTTCCTGGCGCTGGGTGGTGTGCCGGCTGGTGCCGGGCTTGCGCCGGTCCAGGTCGTGCTGCAGGTCGGCGAGGGAAATTTCCAGGCCCGGTGGGCACCCGTCGACAATGGCGACCAACGCCGGGCCATGGCTTTCGCCAGCGGTGGTGACAGTGAACAGCTTGCCGTAGGTATTGCCGGACATGGACGCTCCGCGAGATCTGCCTGAAATGGACGAAAGCGGCAGTATACAGATGGTTGAGTTGCCTGTGCGGGCCTCTTCGCGGGTGAACCCGCTTCTACAGGGTGGAATACCTGTGGGAGCTGGCTTGCCGGCGATAGGGCCGAACCTGCCACGCACAGCCCAAGAACCTTCCCGTGAACATCAGGTCAAACCCACATCTCCCCATGTAGTACCGCATGATGTCGCGCCTTGTCGCCTTGTTCCTCTTGCTGTGCACCGGCCTGGCCCAGGCCGCCGCCCCCACCGTGCTGCAACGCCCCATCGACCTCGACACCGGCCAGGGCGTGCTGCACGGCAGTTTGCTGCTGCCGCAACAAGCCACACCGCCGCCGGTGGTGCTGATCATTGCCGGCTCAGGCCCTACCGACCGTGACGGCAACAACCCGGCCTCGGGCAGGGTCGACAACCTCAAGCGCCTGGCCCTGCTGCTGGCCAACGAACACATTGCCAGCGTGCGCTACGACAAGCGTGGCGTGGCTGCCAGCCAACCTGCCGCGCCCGATGAACGGGACTTGAGCGTGGAGCGCTATGTGGCCGACGTGGTCGCCTGGAGCCACAAGCTCAAGGCCGACCCGCGCTTTGGCCCGCTGATTCTGATCGGCCACAGTGAAGGTGCGCTGATTGCCAGCCTGGCCGCCGAACAGGCCGGGGCCAGCGCCGTGATTACCCTGGCCGGCAGCGGCCGGCCGCTGGCCGACGTGTTGCGCGAGCAGCTGGCCCAGCGCCTGCCACCGGCGCAGCTGGCCGGTGGCAGCGCCCTGCTCGACCGCCTGCAGGCCGGGCAAACCAGCTTGGACGTGCCGGCACCGCTGCGCCAGGTGTTCCGCCCTAGTGTGCAGCCCTACCTGATTACCCTGTTCCGGCAAAACCCCGCCGCCGCCTTCGCCCGCCTGCCGATGCCGGCGCTGATCGTGCAGGGGCGCAACGATGTGCAGGTGGACGTGGCCGACGCCGAACGGCTCAAGGCAGCCAAGCCGGATGCGCAGTTGGTGTTGATCGACGGCATGAACCACATGCTGCGTATCAGCCCCAAAGACATGAGCCAGCAACGCGACAGCTACCTCAACCCTGAGTTGCCCCTGGCGCGCGAACTGGGTGAGCGAATTGTGACCTTCATCCAGCATTTGCCTTCGGCCTGAGGCAATGGCCTCAGGTCTGCGGCCTGCCTGCCGATACAGCAGGCATAGCCGAGGACCAGCCCCGATGACCATTGCCCCCGCCGCCGCAGAGCCGGCCGAAGAGCCCCAGGACAACCCCGCCCAGCCCTGGGCCGACCTGCCGGCCGAACACTTCCAGCTATTGCGCCTGGCCGCGCTGCCCACCGACCGCAGCACCGGCGCCCGGCCGCTGCGCTTTGTGCAGTTCGGCTATGCCGAGCGCCATGACAAGGCCCACAGCCTGCTGCGCATGGAGATCCAGCTGCCTGGGCAGAAGGTACACAAGGAACAGAACCGCCTGGACATCCGCGTGGACCATGCCGAACGCCGGGTGCGTATCGGCAACGCCCAGGGCCTGCAGTTGGAGCCGGTCAACCGCGGTATCGGCCGCTTCCTGCTGGCCCAGGCCGCGCAGTGGTTGCAGCGCAAATGGTCGCATTACCAGGTCGAGGGCATGACCTTGCCGAACAAGGATGCGCTGAACGAAGACTCACGCCTGCGCCGTGACCACTGCCTGCGCGGGGTGGGCATCGAGGTGGAGTACGAAGACGCCCAGCACTTGAAAGGCCGCACCGTGGAAATGCCTGTGGGGCAGTTGAAAGCAGCCTGGAGCAATGAACGGCTGCAACGGGTGGCTATCCTTGATGCCGCCAGCTTGCTACAGCAGGCAGACCTGCAGTTGCAGGAAAAAGACGCACAGCTGCGCGAGCGTGATGAGCGGGTGGCCAAGTACCAGCGTGAAGATGGCGGGCTGCGCTTTACCATCACGTGCCTGGTGGCGTTTGCGGTGTTTCAGGCGGGGCTGCTGATCTGGATCGCAACCCGTTAAGACCGCGTTGCCTGTTTCGCGGGCTTGCCCGCTCCCACAAGGACCGGTGATATACCTGTGGGAGCGGGCGTGCCCGCGAATGGGCTGCAAAGCAGCCCCGTTCGGAATCAGACGCGGCCCTTGAACAGCTCCTGATGCTGGCGGCACTGCTCAGCGGTCAGCATGAACACCCCATGCCCGCCGCGCTCGAACTCCAGCCAGGCAAAGTCCACCTCGGGGTACAGCGCCTCCACATGCACCTGGCTGTTGCCCACTTCGACAATCAGCAAGCCTTTATCGGTGAGGTGATCGGCCGCTTCGGCCAGCATGCGCCGCACCAGGTCCAGCCCATCATTGCCACAGGCCAGGCCCAGCTCCGGCTCGTGGTGGTACTCGGCCGGCATGTCGTCGAAATCTTCGGCGTCGACATACGGCGGGTTGGACAGGATCAGGTCGAAGCGCTGCCCCGGCAAGCCGGCAAAACCGTCGCCCTGCACGGTGTACACACGGGTGTCCAGGCCGTGACGTTCGATGTTCTGGTTGGCCACTTCGAGGGCCTGGAACGACAGGTCAGCCAGCACCACTTCGGCCTCGGGGAACACGTCGGCGGCCACGATGCCGATGCAGCCCGAACCGGTGCACAGGTCCAGAATGCGTGCCGGCTCGTTGGCCAACCACGGCTCGAAACGCTTTTCGATCAGCTCGCCAATGGGTGAGCGCGGCACTAACACGCGCTCGTCGACGATGAACGACATGCCGCAGAACCAGGCCTCACCCAACAGGTAGGCAGTTGGCACGCGTTCTTCGATACGGCGCTTGAGCAGGTGCTGCAGGCGCACCCGCTCATCGTCTTCGAGCATGCAGTCCAGGTAGCTGTCGGCCACCTCCCATGGCAGGTGCACCGCACCCAGCACCAGCAGACGGGCTTCGTCCCAGGCATTGTCGGCACCATGGCCGAAGAACAGATCATGCTCATGGAAGCGGCTGACTGCCCAGCGGATGTAGTCGCGCAGGGTGCGCAGGCGGGATGTGATCACGGGGTACTCCTAATTCAGAACGGACAAAAGTCTAACAGCCTGGGGCACAGATTTGTTCCATCGGATCGTTGCCGGGCTAGCCACAGGCCAGTAACCATGCCACTTGCGTTGTCAACCATTCCCATTGGCGCCAATGCAGGGGAGAATAGGTGCACAAAAGCCCTACCAAGGAGCCCTTGATGTCCGTTCCAACCACGATGTTCCGCCTCACTGGCCGCGATTACCCGCCGGCCAAGCTGAGCCACGCCAGCCTGATCATCATTGATGCGCAAAAGGAGTACCTCAGTGGTCCCCTGCAGTTGTCGGGCATGGACGAGGCCGTGGCCAACATCGCCAGGTTGCTCGACGCCGCGCGCAAAAGCGGCCGTCCGATCATCCATGTTCGCCACCTGGGCACGGTGGGTGGCCGTTTCGACCCACAGGGGCCCGCTGGCCAGTTCATTCCAGGGCTGGAGCCGCTGGAGGGCGAAATCGTCATCGAAAAGCGCATGCCCAATGCCTTCAAGAACACCAAGCTGCACGAAACGCTGCAGGAGCTGGGGCACCTGGACCTGATCGTGTGCGGTTTCATGAGCCATTCCAGTGTCAGCACCACCGTGCGCCGCGCCAAAGACTATGGTTACCGGTGCACACTGGTAGAAGACGCTTCGGCAACCCGCGACCTGGCGTTCAAGGACGGGGTCATACCGGCCGCGCAGATCCACCAGTGCGAAATGGCCGTGATGGCCGACAACTTCGCTTGCGTGGCCCCTACCGCCAGCCTGATCTGAGGCCCTGGCACGACCGCCCGGCTGCCGGGCGGAACCCAATGGGCGGCGGCAGGTCGAATTCCGGATATCCACAGAGGAGAGCGGAATGAAGCTCAAAGGCAGTTTCGACGCCAAGCGCCTGCGCCCGCGCCAACCGCGTAATTGGGGCGCCCGCCTGGCGGCCGGGCTGTCCGCCCTGCTGGCGACCCTGGGCGTACTGCTGGCCATGGCCGGCATCGCCGGCTTGCTAGGCAACTACCCTGCCCTGCAGGAACTCAACGCCAACAAGGCGTTGTCCAGCATCGTTACCGTGGCAGGCCTGCTGCTGCTGTGGCTGGGCGTGCGCTTGTGGCGGCGCAGCCGCATTCGCCTGCGGCGCGGGCGTGAGCTGAACCTGTCGCCACATCTGATGAAGAAGCATGATTGAGGGTTTTGTATAGGCTGTGCCGGCCTCTTCGCGGGTGAACCCGCTCCTACGCCCGGTGGTAGCCCTGTAGGAGCGGGTTCACCCGCGAAGAGGCCCGCACAGGCTGCATAAAGCCCCCACAGTCGCGTAAACTACGCCGCCCACGTGGAGGCACCATGCAAGACGACGATTTTTCCCTGTTCAAGGCCGAAGTGCGCGGCGTAAAGCCGATCCGCCACGACCGCGCCGAAGTCGGCAAGCCCAAGGCCGACCGCCAGCAGCTGGCCGGCCTGCGCCAGGCGGCGACCGTTCGCAGTGACAAGGCGCTGGTCATCGACGGTATGTCTGACCAGTTCGTGATCGACGTGGGCGCCGAAGACGAACTGATGTGGCGCCGCGACGGCGTGCAGGAAACCCAGCTGCGCAAGCTGAAACTGGGGCAGATCCCGTTCGAGGGCAGCCTCGACCTGCATGGCATGACCGTGGAGAAGGCCCGCGAAACCTTGTGGGCCTTCATCGCCGAAGCCACCAAGCTGGAAGTGCGCTGCGTGCGCGTGACCCATGGCAAGGCTGCGCGCCTGGACGGCAAGCGGCCGATGATCAAAAGCCACGTCAACACCTGGCTGCGCCAGCACCCGCAGGTGCTCGGCTTTGCCTCGTGCAGTGCCCGCCACGGCGGCACCGGTGCCGTGTATGTGATGCTCAAGCGAACCATGCTCGAAGGCCGCGACGAGTAACGCCGCGCTTGCAGCGCCGCGCGCGCCGCCGTAACCTTCGTTTTTGCGATTTTTTCCCAAGGTAGATCCATGTCCCTGGAACAGAACTACACCGAGATTCTCAGCCAACTTGGCGAGGACGTCTCCCGCGAGGGCCTGCTCGACACGCCCAAGCGGGCTGCAAAGGCCATGAAGTACCTTTGCCGCGGTTATGAGCAAACACTGGAAGAAGTGACCAACAACGCGTTGTTCAGCTCTGACAACAGCGAAATGGTACTGGTCCGGGACATCGAGCTGTATTCGATGTGCGAACACCACATGCTGCCGTTCATCGGCAAGGCGCACGTGGCCTACCTGCCCAAAGGCAAGGTGCTGGGCCTGTCGAAGGTCGCGCGCATCGTCGACATGTTCGCCCGCCGCCTGCAAATTCAGGAAAACCTCAGCCGCCAGGTGGCCGAGGCCATCCAGCAGGTTACCGGTGCCGCCGGCGTGGCGGTGGTGATCGAAGCCAAGCACATGTGCATGATGATGCGCGGTGTGGAAAAACAGAACTCGACCATGATCACCTCGGTGATGCTGGGCGAATTCCGCGACAACGCCGCCACCCGCAGCGAGTTCCTCAGCCTGATCAAGTAATTGGCTGCAGACCCCGAGCCGACCCTTGCAGGTCGGCTTTTGCATTTCAGGAGTTGCCCATGATCGTCAAAGCCCTGCGGGTTGGCCTCGGCCAAGTCATCGTGTTCGCAGACTGGATCAGCCGCCCGGCCAAGCGCAAGCGCGACGCCGCCGCCCAGGCCCGCGTCGACCAGGCGGCCAAGGGCCTGGCGCTGTACCAGTTCCATGCCTGCCCGTTCTGCGTCAAGACCCGCCGCACCCTGCACCGCCTGAACGTGCCGGTGGCGCTGCGTGATGCCAAGAACGACACGGCGCACCGCCAGGCCCTGCAAGAAGGTGGCGGCCGGGTGAAAGTGCCATGCCTGCGCATTGAAGAAGCGGGCAAAGTGACCTGGATGTATGAGTCCAAGGCCATCATTGCCTACCTGGATGAGCGGTTTGCTTCGGCCTGACAGGTTTCAGCTTTCCTGCACTGGCCCTATCGCCGGCAAGCCAGCTCCCACACAACAATACACAACTTATTGATCGTGGGAGCTGGCTTGCCAGCGATGGGGCCGGTACAGGTTAGCGGTCAACCCACCATCGGCACATGCCTCGGGTGGCTGGCAACCCGCGCCAGCCAGGCGCGAACCGCCGGGTAATCGGCCAGGTCGAACCCGCCCTGATGGGCCACATGGGTGTAGGCATACAACGCCACATCGGCAATCGAATACTGCTCACCGACCAGGTACGGGGTCATCTGCAGTTGGCGTTCCATCACCTTCAAGGCCTTGTAGCCGCCCTTGTGCAGCTTTTTGTATTCGTCCATACGCTCATCTGGCAGCCCCAGGTAAAACTGGATGAAACGCGCCACGGCAATGTACGGCTCGTGGCTGTACTGCTCGAAGAACTGCCACTGCAACACCTGGGTACGCAGGCGCGGCTCGCTGGGCAGGAATGAACTGCCATCGGCCAGGAAATTGAGAATGGCGTTGGACTCCCACAGGTAAGTGCCGTCTTCCAGCTCTAGCACCGGCACCTTGCCATTGGGGTTCATCGCCAGAAACGCCGGCGTTTGGGTCTCGCCTTTGAGAATGTCCACCGGGTGCCATTCGTACGGCCGGTCCAGCAGGCTCAACATCAACTTGACCTTGTAGCAGTTACCCGACTGGTAGTCGCCATAAACCTTGTACATCGCCCCTCCCTGCAAAGCAGTTTTGCAATTGCGCCCAATAGTTGGCGACTGTACGGCTAAAAGCAACGGCCGCTGTATGGCAAGGATCTACCTTGCTGGTTGTAGTCTGAAAAAACTGCTTACACCTTTACAAGGACTTTGTTCATGAACAATGCCACCTCCGCACGCCTGCGGCCCCTGGCAGACAGCGCCCCGTCGGCAGTGGTCGCCGGCTTCATCGCCATGCTCACCGGTTACACCAGCTCGCTGGTGCTGATGTTCCAGGCCGGCCAGGCGGCCGGGTTGACCACTGCGCAGATCTCGTCGTGGATCTGGGCGCTGTCGATTGGCATGGCGGTGTGCAGCATCGGCCTGTCATTGCGCTACCGCACCCCCATCACCATTGCCTGGTCCACCCCCGGCGCAGCGCTGCTGATCACCAGCCTGGGCGGGGTCAGTTACGGCGAGGCCATTGGCGCCTACATCACCTGTGCGGTGCTGGTGCTGGTGTGCGGGCTGACCGGCAGCTTCGAGCGCCTGGTCAAACGCATTCCGGCGTCGCTGGCTTCGGCGTTGCTGGCGGGCATCCTGTTCAAGATCGGCAGCGAAATTTTCGTGGCAGCGCAGCACCGTACCCTGCTGGTGTTGGGCATGTTCTTCAGCTACCTGCTGGTCAAGCGGCAGTCACCGCGCTACTGCGTGCTGGCGGCCTTGCTGGTGGGTACCGCACTGTCGGGCGCGCTGGGCCTGCTGGACTTCAGCGGCTTCCACCTGGAAGTGGCCAAGCCGGTGTGGACCACGCCGAGCTTCTCGCTGGCCGCCACCATCAGCATCGGCATTCCGCTGTTCGTGGTGGCGATGACTTCGCAGAACATGCCTGGCGTGGCCGTGCTGCGCGCCGACGGCTACCAGGTACCGGCTTCGCCCCTGATCTCGGCTACCGGATTTGCCTCGCTGCTGCTGGCGCCGTTTGGCTCGCACGGGGTCAACCTGGCGGCGATCAGCGCGGCCATCTGCACTGGGCCGCATGCCCATGAAGACCCCAGCAAACGCTACACCGCAGCGGTGTGGTGCGGGATTTTCTACGGCATCGCCGGGGTGTTCGGGGCGACCCTGGCAGCGCTGTTTGCCGCGTTGCCGAAAGAGCTGGTGCTGTCGATTGCGGCGCTGGCGCTGTTTGGCTCGATCATGAACGGGCTGACGGTTGCCATGAGCGAAGCGCGCGAGCGTGAGGCGGCAGTGATTACCTTCATGGTGACGGCGTCGGGGCTGACCCTGTTCTCGATCGGGTCGGCGTTCTGGGGGATTGTGGCGGGAGTTTTGGCCCTGGTGATTCTTAACCCGCGCAAGGCCTGAAGGTCATTATTGCCTGTACCGGCCCTATCGCTGGCAAGCCAGCTCCCACAGGGATTGCATCAGGGCTGACAGGTGTTTGTCAGAAGATATGCAGCGCCTGTGAGATCGAGCGCCGCCCGCGCGGCGCTCGATCTCACAGGCGCTGAAGATGCTACGGCGAGCACCTGGCAACCCTGATGCCATCGCCAGAAACCACCTGGGCTACAACCTGAAATGCCCCACCATACCCTTCAGGTCGGTGCCCAACTGCACCAGCTCCACACTTGACCGGGCATTGTCCTGCATGGCCAACGCCGCCTGGTCGGCACTGCCGCGGATCTGTGTGACGCTGCGGCTGATCTCTTCGGCAACCGAACTCTGCTGCTCGGCTGCAGCGGCGATCTGCTGGTTCATCTGCTGAATCAACGACACTGCCGCAGCAATACTGCCCAGGGCACTTTCGGTGTGCAACGCGTCAGCCACCGCCATACGCACCAGCTCGGCACTGCCGCGGATCTGCGCCACCGACTGCTGTGCATTGCCGCGCAAGCTGGCCACCAGGGTCTCGATCTGCTCGGTGGACTGGCGGGTACGCTTGGCCAAGGCCCGCACTTCATCGGCCACCACGGCAAAACCGCGGCCCTGTTCACCGGCCCGGGCCGCTTCGATGGCGGCGTTCAGCGCCAGCAGGTTGGTTTGCTCGGCCACGCTCTTGATCACTTCCAGCACATCGCCAATGGTATGGATTTCGGCACTGAGGCTGTCGATGCCGGCACTGGCGGTTTCCGCCGCGGCGGCCAGTTGTTCGATGCGCTGCATGCTCTGGCGCACCACCTGCTGGCCCGAGCCGACCTTGGCGTCTGCCGCCTCGGCCGCCTGGGCCGCTTCTTCGGCGTTGCGCGCCACGTCGTGCACGGTGGCGGTCATCTGTTGCATGGCGGTGGCGACCTGTTCGGTTTCCTCTTTCTGGCTGCCCACCTCACGGTTGGTCTGTTCGGTCACCGCCGACAGCGCCTGGGCACTGCCTGCCAGTTGCTCGATGCCCTGCTGCAAGCCACTGACAATACCGGCCAGCCCCGCAGCCATCTGCTGCATGGCCTGCATCAACTGCCCCACTTCGTCACGCCGCGGCGCCTGGGCATCGAACGCTAGCTCGCCCGCCGCAATGCGCTGGGCGCGGGCGATCACATGCTTGAGCGGGCCGACCACCGCGCGGGTAATCAACCAGGCCGCCAGCACGCCGGCCACCAGCGCCAGCACCGTGGCCAGGCCAATGGCCAGGGCATTGCGCTGCAGCTCGCCCTGCAGTGCCTGCTCCTGCGCCAGGTAGGCTTGGTCGACGCGGCCGGTGACCTGCTCGGCACTGGCCTGCAACTGGTCCTTCAACCCTTGTTCACGGGCCAATTCGTCGGTGTATTCGTTGAGCTTTTCCGAGAAGCTGGCGATGTGCCCCGCCACTTCGCCCAGCACGCTCTGGTAACCGGCATCGGTAACAGCGCCCTGCAGCTGGCCGACCAGGCTGGCCGCCTCGACGGTTTGAGCAATGCGCTCTTTACTGACACCCTCTTCGCCCTTGCGGCTTTGCTCCAGGCGCACCCGCGCTTCGTCCATGGCCTGCAGCATCAGCCGTGACACCTGTGCCACCTGGCCGGCTTGCTCGAGAAACTCGCCGCCCTGCTGGCCTTGGGACTGCTTGAGGGTGTACACGCCATCGTCGGCTAGGCCGGCCTGCAGCACATCCAGGTTATTGGCCACGCTGGACACCGACCAGCTGGCCATGTCGAGCGCCAGCTCCTTGGCCTGCACGGCCTGCACGAAGGCCTCGAACGCCTGGCCGTAGGCCGCCAGGTCGGACTCTGCCGCCGCCAGCGCCGGCAGGGTACTGGCGCGCTCGGCAAGGCCCTTGAGGCCGCTGCGCAGCGCTTCGGCCTGTTTCAGGTCGGAACGCAGGGCAAACGCCTGTTCGTGCTGGCGTAAGCGCAGCAAGTCGGTATTGAACTGGGCCAGCTGGCGCAAGCTGTCGAAACGCTGGCCCACGCTGTATAACGCCGCAACACCAATGGCCGCGACCGCCAGCGTCAGCAGCAGCACCAGGGCAAAGCCCAGCCCCAGTTTACGGGCCATGCCCAGGTTGGCCAGCACACCATGCTTGCTCGCGCCCATCGCCCATTCCCCTTGTGCGTGCGAGGTTAACCCGAAGGCCAAGGTTGGCAACGTTGCCTGCTGCTGAACAAGGGCCTGACGTCAGAATAGTGTCAAATAGCTATGTCTTGTCGCTTTTAGCTGCGCTGAAGTCGGTTTCATCAGATTGCTGTCGCCCCACCGTCCACGGTCAGGCAGTGGCCAGTGGTAAACGCCGCGCCGTCGCTGCACAAGTAAAGCACCGCACTGGCAATTTCCTCCACCTTGCCAATGCGCCCGACCGGGTGCATGGCCGCGGCGAATTCAGCCTTGCGCGGGTCGGCTTCATAGGCACGGCGGAACATGTCGGTGTCGATCACCGCCGGGCACACGGCGTTCACGCGGATGCCCTTCTTGGCGTATTCGATGGCCGCCGACTTGGTCAGGCCAATGACCGCATGCTTGCTGGCACTGTAGATGCTCATCTTCGGCGCCGCGCCCAGCCCTGCCACCGAAGCGGTATTCACGATCACCCCGCCGCCCTGGGCCAGCAGCAATGGCAGCTGGTACTTCATGCACAGCCACACCCCCTTCACGTTCACGCCCATGATGGCGTCGAACTCGGCCTCGCTGCCATCGGCCAGGCGATGCTGCTCGATCTCGATACCGGCGTTGTTGAAGGCATAGTCGAGCCGGCCATAGGCCGCCATCAGCTCGTCGTGCAACTGGCGCACCGATGCGTCACGGGTTACGTCGCAGGCAATGAACAGCGCCTGGCCCCCCGCTGCCTGCACAAGCGCTACGGTGGCTTCACCGCCGACCGTGTCGCGGTCGGCCACTACCACCTTCAAACCCTGCTGGGCGAACGCCAGGGCGGTTGCCCGGCCAATGCCGGCCGCCGCGCCGGTAACCAGGGCTACCTGGCCAGAAAAGGTCATGCTCATCGCGCGCTCCTGTGACGGTATGGTGGGGTTCAGAGCATAGTCAGGCGTTGGCTGGCGGGGCAGCATCATCACATGAGCATTTGGGCTGCCATGCTTGTCAGTGATATTAAGGACCTGTCTTCATCAACAGGGTAGATTGAAGCCCTGTTACCCTCCACTGCCTACAAAGGACCCCGTCATGAGCCAAACCAACCGCCGCTTCCTGCTCGCCAAACGCCCGGTGGGTACCGTGCGCCGAGACGACTTCAGCTACGAGACCGTACCTGCCGAGCAACCCGGCGAAGGCCAGGTGCTGGTGCGCAACCTGTACCTGTCGCTGGACCCCGCCATGCGCGGCTGGATGAACGAAGGCAAGTCCTACATTCCGCCGGTGGCCCTGGGCCAGGTGATGCGCGCCCTGGGCGTGGGCGAGGTGGTGGCCTCCAACCACCCGGACTTCAAGCCCGGCGACCATGTAAGCGGCGCGCTGGGCGTGCAGGACTACTTCACCGGCGAGCCCCAGGGCCTGCACAAAATCGACCCCAACCTGGCGCCGCTGCCGCGCTACCTGTCGGCGCTGGGCATGACCGGCATGACCGCCTACTTCGCCCTGCTGGAAGTGGGCCAGCCCAAGGCTGGCGACACCGTGGTGATTTCCGGCGCGGCCGGTGCGGTGGGCAGCATTGTCGGGCAGATTGCCAAGGTGAAGGGTTGCCACGTGGTGGGCATTGCTGGCGGCGCCGAGAAGTGCCAGTACCTGAAGGACGAACTGGGCTTTGACGGGGTGATCGACTACAAGGCCGAAGACGTGCTGGCCGGGTTGAAGCGCGAGTGCCCGAAAGGCGTGGACGTGTACTTCGACAACGTGGGCGGCGAGATTCTGGACGCGGTGCTGACGCGCATCAACTTCAAGGCGCGCATCGTGATTTGCGGCGCCATCAGCCAGTACAACAACAAGGAAGCGGTGAAGGGCCCGGCCAACTACCTGGCATTGCTGGTGAACCGCGCGCGCATGGAAGGCTTTGTAGTGATGGACCACACCAAGGAATACGGCAAGGCCGCACAGGAAATTGCCGGGTGGTTGGCCAGCGGGCAGGTGAAAAGCAAGGAAGATGTGGTGGAGGGGCTGGAGACCTTCCCAGAGACCTTGCTGAAGCTGTTCAACGGTGAGAATTTTGGCAAGTTGGTGCTGAAGGTTTAACCCCACCCCCGCCAACCCGCCCTTACAGCGGCGGGTGTTGAAGCGCCGGTATGTGGCCACCACCCGAGAATACGGTGGTGGCTGCAACGGTGGATGCCCAGGAAACACTGGCCAGCAGGCCCGGCCTATTCGCGGGTGAACCCGCTCCTACACCGGCCGGTGTCCACACGCCTCCGGTACCGAACCACCGATATGTGGCCATCACCAACCCGGCCGGTGTCCAAACGTCTCCGGTACCGAACCACCGATATGTGGCCACCACCAACCAGTGTAGGAGCGGGTTCACCCGCGAATACGGTGGTAGCTGAAACGGTAAATGCCCAGAAAACACTGGCCAGCAGCCCCGGCCTCTTCGCGGGTAAACCCGCTCCTACACCGGCCGAGGTCCACGCGCCTCCGGTACCGAACCCCCGATATGTGGCCACCACCAACCAGTGAACTGCGCCCCTGACCCGTCGTGGCGGCGTGTTACAGACTTGGCGAGAACCCCAACGCCTAAATGCTCAGTTACCTATGGTCCCCACCCGATACTCTTTCTGGAACACCTCCGACGCCTCATTGAAAATACTGGTGATTTGAAAATTTATCGTAACGTATGACCATTTCTCGGGAACCTCATAAAGCTTCAAAAACCCCCTTCTGAGCGCCGGATTACAAACAGAAACTACAGGCCCCAACTTGTTACCCTCTCGGTCGCTCAAATAGCCTTCAATCTTTAATTGAGGTGCACTGTATTCATCGATGGTCCAAATAAATGTGATTACATTTGAACCCTCTACCCATTCGATGAAGCCGATCTTCGTAATCGCCGGGCGGGAAACCGTAGAAGGCCTATCCCCTTGCCGTAGCTGGAAAGTCAAACTGCCGCTTTCATTATCAAACACCCCACCTGCCGTTACCTGGATAGCCGTATTGTCCTGTACCGCTTCAGCCATCCAATAGGAGGCAGGGCCGCCTGCACTCACGGTGTAGGACTCAGGCTTCACCCAGGCGGTTGAGCCTGCACTCAAGGCAAAATAGTCCCTGTAGATACCGGAGTAGCCCTCAGGTTTACCGTTTTCGCCAAGCGGGTAGAAATTCTCGAGAAAACCATGGAGGCTCCTGGTGTCCAGCACAGTGCTTGCACCGGTCCCCGGCAGGGAGACAGTTAGGTAATGTGTCCATTTAGCCGCCTTACTGTCGTAAATGAACATCGCCACATACGTGAGCCCTTTCCTTGGATCCTCCCAACGCCTGATAAAAGACGCGTACCAAGTGTCTTGCCTCCAGTTCATGTCCGGGTATGAAGTGTGTAGCCCAGTCCCTTCCCCACCGAAACCGTCCACGAGCAGACACCGAATACCATGCACCACCGCTACACCTTCATTGAGCTCGTCAGACGCGCTAGACCAGAAGGAACATATGTTGCCGTATGTATGCGTTCTAGTCCGTGGGCTATAACCATGCTGGATCCCGGTGTAACCGCCGCGCCCACCGAATTGGAAATTGAGGCTAGACCAATAGATATAGGGCTTGTTCCCGCCCGCAGGCACATAGAATTCGGCATACACCCCATCCGCTACAGTCACGGCCTCGAAATAAGGTTTGAGGGTCGGCCCGGACGTTGGAAAACCTCTGACAGCTTTGCCCAGTAACCTCATAAAAACCGCTGAAAAAACTTTAATAGCTTTGCCCAATACGTTCATAAAGCCCCCAGCCTATTCAGCGCCATGAGTTGACACTAACACGGGGTTTTATGCAGGTAACCTGACACTATTGCCAGGTCGGGAACTGTTTCTACGCAAACTTGCGAACAGCAATACTGCCGGGCGCCGAGCACGTCAGCACCGCGTGCCACACCCAATAAAAAGGCCGGCACTTTCGGTGCCGGCCTTTTGGCCTTCCCGTGGGCTACTTACCCACGAATCTCCGCCACCACCGCCGCCAGCGCCTGCGCCGGGTCGGCGGCCTGGCTGATCGGGCGGCCGATAACCAGGTAATCGGACCCTGCATCCAGCGCCTGGCGCGGGGTGAGGATGCGGCGCTGGTCATCTTGGGCACTACCGGCCGGGCGAATGCCCGGGGTCACCAGTTGCAGCGCCGGGTGCGCCGCCTTCAATGCTGGGGCCTCCAGCGCCGAGCACACCAGCCCGTCCATACCCGCCTTCTGCGCCAGTGCAGCCAGGCGCAATACCTGCTCCTGCGGGTCTACATCCAGACCGATACCCGCCAAGTCTTCACGCTCCATGCTGGTCAGCACGGTCACGCCAATCAGCAACGGCTGCGGGCCGCTGCGCTTGGCCAGCTCTTCACGGCAGGCCGCCATCATGCGCAGGCCACCGGAGCAATGAACGTTGACCATCCATACCCCCATTTCGGCCGCTGCCTTAACCGCCATGGCCGTGGTGTTGGGGATGTCGTGGAACTTGAGGTCGAGGAACACTTCGAAGCCCTTGGCGCACAGGGTTTCGACAATGCCCGAAGCGCTGCTGGTGAACAGCTCTTTGCCCACCTTTACCCGGCACAGCGCAGGGTCAAGCTGGTCAGCCAGCTTCAAGGCGGCATCACGGGTCGGGAAATCCAGGGCGACGATCAGGGGCGTCTGGCAGGCGGACATGGCAGGGTCTCTTGGCAAGTCGAAAACGGCGCGCATTGTAAACGAAGTGGCCCCGGCTTTGGGGCCCGCAGGTCACGGAATTGGCCCAGCGCGGGCCGGCACCTATAATTGAACCAACGGAACGGGTAATTGCTCAAACTTTACACAGGCGTTGCCCAAGGCCCGATCAAAGGAGAACGACAATGCCCTGGTATGCCTGGCTGATCCTCATCATAGCCCTTGGCTCCATCGTCGGCGGGTTGATGATGCTGCGCGACACCGCAAAAAAACTGCCGCTGACCGACGAGCAACTGCGCAAGGTGCATGAGCGCAACGCCGAGGCAGATGCCAAGGATGCGCGAGATCGCTGAGACGGCCGGCCGTTGCCCGGGGCGCGAGGATTGTTTTTACGGCCACTTGTAAACGGGGCTGGGGGCTACTGCCTGTTAGTTAAGCGTTACTGGGGCTGCTTTGCAGCCCTTCGCGGGCACGCCCGCTCCTACACGTTGAGGTGC
>NZ_JBICMS010000042.1:0-32412 GCF_043106615.1 Pseudomonas sp. CJQ_9
CGCAAGTCGCAAGTCGCAAGTCGCAAGTCGCAAGTCGCAAGCTGCAAGCTGCAAGAAAACGTAAGCCATGCCACCATCTGCTTTTTCTAGCCACTTGCGACTTGCAACTTGCGACTTGCCGCTTGCCACTTGCGACTTGCCACTTGCGACTTGCCACTCATCTCCAGCGAACCAGCCATGCCTGAACCCACCCTTCTCCAGCACGCCCAGATCGACTGGGACGACCAGGGCCGCCCCCATTCGCGGCAGTACGACGACGTCTATTTCGCGGTCAACGAAGGCATCGAAGAAACCAAGCATGTGTTCCTCGGCCAGACCCGCCTGGCCGAACGCTTCGCCAACCTGCCCGCACACGGCAGCCTGGTGATCGGCGAGACCGGCTTTGGCACCGGCATGAACTTCTTCTGCGCATGGCAATTGTTCGACCAGCATGCGCCCAGCGGTGCGCGCCTGCATTTCGTCAGTGTCGAAAAGTACCCCCTGGGCGCTGCCGACATGGCCCGCGCCGTACGCCTGTGGCCGGAGCTCGCCGCCTACACCGAGCCGCTGCTGGCCCAATATGTGGCGGTGCACCCCGGCTTTCAGCAGTTCACCTTCGCCGAAGGCCGGGTCACCCTGACCCTGCTGATCGGCGATGTGCTGGAGCAGCTGCCGCAGCTCGATGCCCAGGTCGACGTGTGGTTCCTCGACGGCTTCGCCCCGGCCAAGAACCCCGACATGTGGACCCCGCAGCTGTTCGCCCAGCTGGCGCGGCTGTCCCACGCCGGAACAGTGCTGGGCACCTTCACCACCACCGGCTGGGTGCGCCGCAGCCTGGTCGAAGCGGGCTTCGCCATGAAGAAGGTGCCGGGCATCGGCAAGAAGTGGGAAGTGATGAGCGGCGTCTACGTCGGCGCCCTGCCCGCCCCTGGCGCCCCCTGGTATGCACGCCCGCCCGCCACGCCGGGCCCGCGCCAGGCGCTGGTGATCGGCGCCGGGCTCGCCGGCAGCGCCAGCGCGGCCAGCCTGGCCCGGCGTGGCTGGCAGGTGACCGTGCTGGAACGCCATGCCGCCCCCGCGCAGGAAGCCTCGGGCAACCCGCAAGGGGTGCTGTACCTCAAGCTGTCCGCCCATGGCACGGCGTTGTCGCAGCTGATCCTGTCCGGCTTCGGCTACACCCGGCGCCAGCTCGAACGCCTGCAACGGGGCCAGGACTGGGATGCCTGCGGCGTGCTGCAACTGGCGTTCGACGCCAAGGAAGCCGAGCGCCAGGGCAAACTGGCTGGCGCGTTCGACCACGGCCTGCTGCACGCGCTGCAGCGTACCGAGGCCGAAGCCGTCGCCGGGGTCGCCCTGCCGGCTGGGGGGCTGTTCTACCCCGAGGGCGGCTGGGTCCACCCGCCCGCCCTGTGCCAGCAGCAATTGCAGCACCCTGGTATCCAGCTGGTGACCCACCAGGAAGTCATCGAACTGCGCAAAGTGGCTGACCAGTGGCAAGCCTGGGCCGGCGAGCGCCTGCTGGCCAGCGCACCGGTGGTGATTCTGGCCGCAGCCGCCGAGGTCCGCCGCTTCGACGCCTGTGCCGGGTTGCCGCTCAAGCGCATCCGGGGCCAGATCACCCGCTTGCCGGCCACGGCCGGCAGCCGGGCACTGCGCACCGTGGTGTGCGCCGAAGGCTACGTGGCCCCGCCGCGTGGTGATGAACATACCTTGGGCGCGAGCTTTGATTTCCACAGTGACAACCTGGCGCCGACGGTGGCCGAACACCAGGGCAACCTGGCGTTGCTGGACGAGATATCGACCGACCTGGCCCAACGCCTGGGTGTAGCAACGCTGGCCCCTGAACACCTGCAAGGGCGGGCGGCATTCCGCTGCACCAGCCCGGATTACCTACCGATTGTCGGGCCGCTGGCCGATGCACAGGCGTTTGCCGAAACCTACGCGGTACTGGCCCGTGATGCGCGACAGGTGCCGCAAGCCCCCTGCCCTTGGCTGGGTGGGCTGTATGTGAACAGCGGGCATGGCTCGCGCGGGTTGATCACCGCGCCGTTGAGTGGGGAACTGCTGGCCGCGTGGGTGTGCGGGGAGCCGCTGCCGGTGCCTCAAGGGGTGGCGCAGGCTTGCCATCCTAACCGGTTCGCCCTGCGCAGGCTGATACGGGGCAAGTGATGGAGCCGGGGCTGCGGTGCAGCCCGATCGCGACACAAGGCCGTTCCTGCCAGGCAAAACCGGTGTCGCGGTTGGGCAGAAAAGCGCCGCAGGCCACTGCCGCATATAACAGATTGTTCTAAAACTCTCATAAAGCACATAGGTCAGTTCCTTAAGGTGCCCTAATCCGGGGCATCACCTCCCCAACGGAAAAACCGGTAAGGACTTATGTGCGGATTAGCAGGAGAGTTACGTTTCACCCCCATTGGCCAAGCGCCACGCCCAGCCGACCTGGCGGCGGTAGAGCGCATTACCCATCACCTGGCCCCACGTGGCCCGGATGCCTGGGGCTTCCATAGCCAGGGCCCGATAGCCCTCGGCCACCGCCGCCTGAAAATCATGGACCTGTCCGACGGCTCGGCGCAGCCCATGGTCGACAACACCCTGGGCCTGTCCCTGGCGTTCAATGGTGCCATCTACAATTTCCCCGAGTTGCGCCAGGAACTGCAGGACCTGGGCTACCAGTTCTGGTCGGACGGCGACACCGAGGTGCTGCTCAAGGGCTACCACGCCTGGGGTGCGGCGCTACTGCCGAAACTCAACGGCATGTTCGCCTTGGCCATCTGGGAACGCGATAACCAACGCCTGTTCCTGGCTCGCGACCGCCTGGGCGTCAAGCCGCTGTACCTGTCACGCAACGGCGAGCGGCTGCGTTTTGCCTCGACCCTGCCAGCGCTGCTCCAGGGCGGTGACATCGACCCGATGCTCGACCCGGTCGCGCTCAACCACTACCTGAACTTCCATGCCGTAGTGCCGGCACCGCGCACCTTGCTGGCGAACGTGCAAAAGCTGGAACCCGGCACCTGGATGCGTATCGACCGCCACGGCGAAATCGAGCGCCAGACCTGGTGGCAGCTGCAATACGGGCCCAACGCCGATGAGCGTGAGCTGGACCTGGAAGGCTGGACCACCCGCGTACTCGACGCAACCCGCGAAGCTGTGGCCATCCGCCAGCGTGCCGCGGTGGACGTGGGCGTGCTGCTGTCCGGCGGTGTCGACTCCAGCCTGCTGGTCGGCCTGCTGCGCGAAGTCGGCGTGGACGACCTTTCGACTTTCTCCATCGGCTTTGAAGATGCCGGCGGCGAGCGCGGCGACGAGTTCCAGTACTCCGACCTGATCGCCCGGCACTACGGCACGCGCCACCACCAGTTGCGCATTGCCGAGCACGAAATCATCGACCAGCTGCCTGCCGCCTTCCGCGCCATGAGCGAGCCGATGGTCAGCCACGACTGCATCGCCTTCTACCTGCTGTCGCGTGAAGTGGCCAAGCATTGCAAGGGCGTGCAAAGCGGCCAGGGCGCCGACGAACTGTTCGCCGGCTACCACTGGTACCCACAGGTGGACGGCGCCGACGATGCCTACGCGGCATACCGCAACGCCTTCTTCGACCGCAGCCACGACGAGTACCGCGACACCGTGCAGGCACCGTGGTTGCTGGATACCGATGCCGCTGGCGATTTCGTGCGCGAGCATTTCGCCCGCCCCGGCGCGCCGCAGGCGGTGGACAAGGCCTTGCGCCTGGACAGCACCGTGATGCTGGTCGACGACCCCGTCAAACGGGTCGACAACATGACCATGGCCTGGGGCCTGGAAGCACGTACACCGTTCCTCGACTACCGCCTGGTAGAGCTGTCGGCACGCATTCCGGCGCGCTTCAAGCTGCCAGACGGCGGTAAACAGGTGCTCAAGCAAGCCGCACGGCGAGTGATCCCGCATGAAGTCATCGACCGCAAGAAGGGCTACTTCCCGGTACCGGGCCTGAAGCACCTGGAAGGCGCCACCCTGGGTTGGGTACGCGAACTGCTGACCGACCCCAGCCAGGACCGTGGGCTGTTCAACCCAGCCATGCTCGACCGCCTGCTTAGCAACCCGCACGGCCAATTGACGCCACTGCGCGGTTCCAAGCTGTGGCAACTGGCCGCACTGAACCTGTGGCTGAGCGAACAAGGACTCTGACCGATGAAACCCCAAGAAATCGCCTACGGTCAGCGCTTGCTGCGTGGCCAGGCGCCGTCCTACGAGCGCCTGCAGGCGCGCCTGGCCGGCGACGGCAGCCAGCCCCATCAACAGCCGCGTGCCGTGCACTGCGGCTGGGGCCGGCTGCTGATTGGCCACACCTATGCCGAGCCGGCCGACCTGGCCGATGACCTGTTGGGCGAATGCCCAGGCGAACGCGATATCGCCCTGTATGTGGCAGCACCGCAGCAGGTGCTGGCGCAGGCGCCACAACAGTTGTTCCTGGACCCATCCGACACCCTGCGCCTGTGGTTCACCGATTACCGCCCGGCGCAGCGGGTATTCCGCGGCTTTCGCGTGCGGCGGGCGCAGAACCCGGCCGACTGGCAGGCCATCAACACCTTGTACCAAGTGCGCGGGATGCTGCCGGTCGATGCTGACCTGCTCACCCCTCGGCACCTGGGCGGCCCGGTCTACTGGCTGGCTGAAGACGAGGACAGCGGCGCGGTGATCGGCAGCGTCATGGGCCTGAACCATGCCAAGGCTTTCGATGACCCTGAGAACGGCAGCAGCCTGTGGTGCCTGGCAGTCGACCCGCACTGCACCCGCCCCGGCGTGGGTGAAGTGCTGGTGCGCCACCTCATCGAGCACTTCATGAGCCGTGGCCTGGCCTATCTCGACCTGTCGGTGCTGCACGACAACCGCCAGGCCAAACGCTTGTACCAGAAGCTCGGCTTTCGCAACCTGCCCACCTTCGCCGTCAAGCGCAAGAACGGCATCAACGAGCAACTGTTCCTCGGCCCCGGCCCACAGGCCGACCTCAACCCGTATGCACGCATCATCGTCGACGAGGCATTGCGCCGCGGCATCGAGGTACAGGTGGATGACGCCGCCGGCGGGCTGTTCACCCTCAGCCTGGGCGGCCGGCGCATCCGCTGCCGTGAGTCGCTCAGCGACCTGACCAGCGCCGTGACCATGACGCTGTGCCAGGACAAGCGCCTGACCCAGCATGCCCTGCGCACTGCCGGGTTGCAGGTGCCGGCGCAACAATTGGCCGGTAATGCCGACGACAACCTGGCCTTTCTCGAAGAGCATGGCGCGGTGGTGGTCAAGCCCGTTGACGGCGAACAAGGCCAGGGCGTAGCGGTGAACCTGACCTGCATCGACGACGTGACCCAGGCGGTCGCCCATGCCCGCCAGTTCGATAGCCGGGTGTTGCTGGAGAGCTTCCATGCCGGCCTCGACCTGCGCATCGTGGTGATCGGCTACGAAGTGGTGGCGGCCGCCGTTCGCCACCCAGCCCAGGTGCTGGGTGACGGCAAGCACAGTGTGCTTCAGTTGATCGAGGCTCAAAGCCGTCGTCGCCAGGCTGCTACGGCGGGTGAAAGCCGAATTCCGCTGGATGACGAAACCGAGCGTACCCTGCGCGCTGCTGGCGTGGGTTACGACGATGTGCTGCCCCCCGGCCAGCGCCTGGCTGTGCGGCGTACCGCCAACCTGCACACCGGCGGCACCCTGGAAGACGTGACCGCCCGCCTGCACCCGGTGCTGGCCGACGCCGCCGTGCGCGCTGCCCGGGCCCTGGAAATTCCGGTGGTCGGGCTGGATTTCATGGTGCGTGATGCCGAACAGCCCGAGTACGTGATCATCGAAGCCAACGAGCGCGCCGGGTTGGCCAACCACGAACCACAGCCAACGGCCGAGCGTTTCATCGACCTGCTGTTCCCGCATAGCCGGCCTTTGGCGTAAACCAGTGCCGCCCGCTTTGCAGCGAACCCGCCCCCACCGGTAAGGCGCGCCCCTCAGGTGCGCTGATAGCCCTGTAGGGGCGGTTCCCCCGCAAAAAGGCCGGCACAGGAGCAAGGAGTACTCAACCATGTCCGAGCGACACCCCGAACCCGATCTCGAATACCTCAAGCGCGTGCTGCTGGAGATGCTGGCCATCCCCAGCCCGACCGGTTTCACCGACACCATCGTGCGCTACGTGGCCGAACGCCTGGACGAACTGGGCATCCCCTTCGAGCTGACCCGTCGCGGCACCATTCGGGCGACCTTGAAGGGCCGGCAAACCTCGCCCGACCGCGCCGTATCCGCGCACCTCGATACCATTGGCGCCAGCGTGCGCCAACTGCAGGACAACGGCCGGCTGGCCCTGGCGCCGGTTGGCTGCTGGTCCAGCCGCTTCGCCGAGGGCAGCAGGGTCAGCGTGTTCACCGACACCGGCGTGTTCCGCGGCAGCGTACTGCCGCTGATGGCCAGCGGGCACGCCTTCAACACCGCCATCGACCAGATGCCGGTCAGCTGGGAACACGTGGAAGTCCGCCTGGACGCCTATTGCGCCACCCGCGCCGATTGCGAGGCGCTGGGGGTGAGCATTGGTGACTTCGTGGCCTTCGACCCACTGCCCGAGTTCACAGACAGCGGCCACATCAGCGCCCGTCACCTGGATGACAAGGCCGGTGTCGCGGCGCTGCTCACCGCGCTCAAGGCAGTGGTGGAGAGCGGCCAGCAACCGCTGATCGACTGCCACCCGCTGTTCACCATTACCGAGGAAACCGGCTCGGGCGCAGCGGGTGCCCTGCCTTGGGATGTCAGCGAGTTCGTCGGTATCGACATTGCACCGGTGGCGCCCGGGCAAGCCTCCAGCGAGCACGCCGTGAGCGTGGCCATGCAGGACTCGTCGGGGCCCTACGATTACCACCTGTCGCGGCACTTGCTGAAACTGGCCGGCGACCACGACCTGCCGGTACGCCGCGACCTGTTCCGCTACTACTTCAGTGACGCCCATTCGGCGGTAACGGCCGGGCACGACATCCGCACCGCGCTGGTGGCGTTCGGCTGCGATGCCACCCATGGCTATGAGCGGACTCACATCGACAGCCTGGCGGCCCTGAGCCAGTTGTTGTCGGCGTACTTGCTCAGCCCGCCGGTGTTTGCCAGCGATTCACAGCCGGCCAATGCCTCGCTGGAGCGCTTCAGCCACCAGCTGGAACACGATGCGCAGATGGAGAGCGACACGCGCGTGCCGGCGGTCGACAGCCTGGTCGGTAACAAGGCCTAAGGCCCTGGGGCCGCTTTGCGGCCCATCGCCGGCAAGCCAGCTCCCACAGGGATCGCATCAGGGCTGACAGGTGTTTGTCAGAAGATATGCAGCGGCGAGCACCTGGTTGCACGGTCGTTGTAGGAGCGGCCTTGTGTCGCGATGGGCCGCAACGCGGCCCCAAAAGCCCCAATGTTTCGCGTAGCATGCCCCCACCGTAACCCGAGACACCGCCCCATGCTGATCCCCTACGAGCACCTGCAAGCCGAAACGCTGACCCGCCTGATCGAAGACTTCGTCACCCGCGACGGTACCGACAATGGTGACGATACCCCGCTGGAAACACGGGTACTGCGGGTACGCCAGGCATTGGCCAAGGGCCAGGCCTTCATCCTGTTCGACCCCGAAAGCCAGCAGTGCCAGTTGCTGGCCAAGCATGACGTGCCGCGGGAACTGCTCGACTAGCCGGCCTCGGCTTTCTTGGCTTCCTTGATGCGCTTGTACACCTCGGACCGGTGCACCGGCACTTCCCGTGGGGCGTCCACGCCAAAGCGCACCACCCCGTCACGGGTTTCGACCACCACGAGGCGGATGTTCTCACCGATCATGATGACCTCGCCCACTTCGCGCCCTATCACCAGCATGTTCCGGTCCTCCTGCACAAGGTAAAACCGGAGACTGCATCGTCAGGATCAGGCTACTCAATAGCTCCGCAGCGATTCAGAAGCGCCCTACATCTACTGGTAATTCGCCCTACAGATATTTCATCGCGAAACCGCTTTGGCACGCATTTTCACGGCCATTTCGGCCATTTCCTGGTAGAGCCGCTCGGGGGCTTGCCGCTTCAATTCCCAAGCCTGCCGCCCGGCCTCATGCGGCAGGATCAGGAACTCGCCGGCAGCGACCTGCCGGTGGATGTAGTCGGCAATGTCCGCCGCATTGATCGGCGACCCTTCCAGCAACTTGCCGACCTGCGCCTTCATGGCCGGGTTCGGGCCGCGGAACGAGTCCAGCAGATTGGTCTGGAAGAATGACGGGCACACCACATGCACCGCCACCTCCACCTGGCGCAATTCCACCAGCAAGCTCTCCGACAGCGCCAGCACGCCGGCCTTGGCGACGTTGTAGTTGCTCATGCCCGGCCCCTGCATCAGGGCGGCCATCGACGCGACGTTGATGATGCGCCCCTTGCTGCGCTCCAGCAGGGGCAGGAAGGCCTTGCAGCCCTTGACCACGCCCATCAGGTTGACGGCAATCTGCCAATCCCAGTCTTCCAGCGACAGCTCGGCAAAGAACCCGCCCGAGGCAACCCCGGCGTTGTTGACCACCACGTCGATGCCACCGAACTGCTCGGTGCAGGCCTGAGCCAGGGCCGTGAGCTGGCTGTAGTCGCGCACGTCGCAGCGCTGGACGAAACCCTCGCCGCCAGCCGCACGGGCCAGCTCCAGCGTTTCGCGCAGGCCGCTTTCGTTGACATCGGCCAGCGCCAGGCGCCACCCCTCACGCGCCCAACGCAGGGCAATCTCGCGCCCGAGGCCTGAGCCGGCTCCGGTAATCATGATGCGGTTGTGCATGGTGGCTGGCCCTGTCTCGTTAAGGAATGCAACGAGTCTAAACAAGGGCCTGGCCAACGGCAGGGTTCATCAGGGTAGTGAATGTGGGGGCATGAACCGGCACAAAATGGAATCTTTCACATTGCCCACCAGTCCGAACTTACAAGAGGCCGGCAAGCCGAGGCCCTTGACCCCCAACCACGCAAGGACACGTACATGACCACGATCCTCATCATCATCCTGATTCTTCTGTTGATTGGTGGCTTACCGGTCTTCCCACACTCGCGCAGCTGGGGCTACGGCCCGTCCGGCATCGTCGGCGTGGTACTGGTGGTCCTGCTGGTGTTGTTACTGCTGGGCAGGATCTAGACGCGCCACGCTAGGCATAAAAAAACCGCGCTTCGGCGCGGTTTTTTATGGGCAGGCGGGCTCAGTGCGACACAGCGCCCGAAGCACCCAGGCCAGTCTGCGAACGGACGAACTGCGGGAAGAACAGCGCGCGTTCGTTTTCTGCGGCCTTGGACTTGTCGGTGACCGAGAAGAACCAGATGCTGACGAAGGCAATGGCCATCGAGAACAGCGCCGGGTACTCGTACGGGTAGATCGGCTTTTCATGGCCCAGGATCTGCACCCAAATGGTCGGGCCAAGGATCATCAGCGTCACTGCGCTGACCAGGCCCAGCCAGCCGCCGATCATGGCGCCACGGGTGGTCAGCTTTTTCCAGTACATCGAAAGCAGCAGGACCGGGAAGTTGCAGCTGGCGGCGATGGAGAACGCCAGGCCGACCATGAAGGCGATGTTCTGCTTCTCGAACAGGATGCCCAGGCCGATCGCCAGTACGCCCAGGGCGACGGTGGTGATCTTCGACACGCGAATCTCGTCCTTGTCGTTGGCCTTGCCCTTGCGCCACACGCTGGCGTACAGGTCGTGGGACACTGCCGAGGCACCCGCCAGGGTCAGGCCGGCGACCACCGCCAGGATGGTGGCGAACGCCACTGCCGAGATGAAGCCGAGGAACACGCTGCCACCCACGGCATTGGCCAGGTGCACCGCGGCCATGTTGTTGCCGCCCAGCAGCGCGCCGGCGGCGTCCTTGAAGTCAGGGTTGGTGCTGACCAGCAGGATGGCGCCAAAGCCGATGATGAAGGTGAGGATGTAGAAGTAGCCGATGAAGCCGGTGGCGTACAGCACGCTCTTGCGGGCTTCCTTGGCGTCACTGACGGTGAAGAAGCGCATCAGGATGTGCGGCAGGCCGGCCGTACCGAACATCAGCGCCAGGCCCAGCGAGAACGCCGAGATCGGGTCTTTGACCAGGCCGCCCGGGCTCATGATGGCCTCGCCCTTGGCGTGCACCTTGATCGCTTCGGAGAACAGGGTGTTGAAATCGAAGCCCACGTGTTTCATCACCATCAGCGCCATGAAACTGGCACCGGACAGCAACAGCACGGCCTTGATGATCTGTACCCAGGTGGTGGCGAGCATGCCGCCGAACAGCACGTACAGGCACATCAGGATACCCACCAGGATCACCGCCACATGGTAGTCCAGGCCGAACAGCAGCTCGATCAGCTTGCCGGCACCGACCATCTGCGCGATCAGGTAGAACGCCACCACCACCAGCGAGCCGGAAGCCGACAGGGTACGGATTTCCTTTTGCCCGAGGCGGTACGAAGCCACGTCGGCGAAGGTGTACTTGCCCAGGTTGCGCAGGCGTTCGGCAATCAGGAAGAGAATGATCGGCCAGCCAACCAAAAAGCCGATCGAGTAGATCAGGCCATCATAGCCAGAGGTGAACACCAGTGCGGAAATGCCCAGGAACGAGGCTGCCGACATGTAGTCGCCGGCAATCGCCAGGCCATTCTGGAAACCGGTGATCTTGCCGCCGGCGGCGTAGTAGTCCGACGCCGACTTGTTGCGTTTGGAGGCCCAGTAGGTAATGCCCAGGGTGAAGGCGACGAACGCCACGAACATGGCGATGGCAGAGACGTTCAGCGGTTGCTTCTGCACCTCGCCGGTCAGGGCATCGGCGGCCCACACGGCGGGTGCGAAGGCTCCGCAGGCCAGTATGGCCAGGGCTTTGGCGTGGCGAATCATTGTTGCGCCTCCTTCAGGATGGCCTTGTTCAGCTCATCGAACTCGCCGTTGGCGCGGCGCACGTAGATGGCGGTAAGGACGAATGCCGAGACGATCAGGCCGACGCCAATGGGGATACCCCAGGTGATCGACGACTCAGGGCTGAGCTTGGCGCCCAGTATGTGAGGACCGTAGGCAATCAGAAGGATGAAAGCGCAGTACAAGCCGAGCATGATCGCCGAGAGAATCCAGGCGAACCGTTCGCGTTTGCTGACCAGCTCCTTGAAGCGAGGGCTGTTTTGTATCGAGAGGTAAATGCTGTCGTTCATTGTTTTTGTCCTAGCAGCACAAGTAGGGAAACACCCACACCCTTACTTTATGCTGCCGATGGACGCCAACCAGACGACCTTAGTCTTAGATGCAACGGTGTTTTACCGTTTGCGTAACAAAGTGCCGGCCCATTCACGAGAAAACCCGCTGCCCTGCGGCAGCGGGTTTACCCGCGAAGCAACAAAACTGGCCCTTTCAGGTTGTTACTTGCCAGTCCATTCCTTCACGCGGTCCGGGTGCTTGGCCACCCAGTCCTTGGCCGCCGCTTCAGGCTTGGCGCCTTCCTGGATGGCCAGCATCACTTCGCCAATCTCGTCTTTGGACTGCCAGCTGAATTTCTTCAGGAACTCGGCCACTTCCGGTGCCTTGGTCGCCAGTTCTTTGCTGCCGATGCTGTTTACGGTTTCCGACGCGCCATAAACGCCTTTCGGGTCTTCGAGGAACTTCAGCTTCCACTTGGCGAACATCCAGTGCGGCACCCAGCCGGTCACTGCAATCGACTGCTGCTTGGCGTAGGCACGGCCCAGTTCGGCCGTCATCGCGGCGCCCGAGCTGGCTTGCAGCTTGTAGCCGGTCAGGTCGTAGTCTTTGATGGCCTGTTCGGTCTTGATCATCACGCCCGAGCCTGCATCGATGCCGACGATCTTCTGCTTGAAGGTGTCGTCGGTCTTGAGGTCGCCGATGCTGGTGGCCTTGACGTACTCAGGCACGATCAAGCCGATCTTGGCGTCCTTGAAGTTGGCGCCGTAGTCGACCACGTTATCCTTGTTCTTGGCCCAGTACTCGCCATGGGTCACCGGCAACCAGGCCGACAACATGGCATCGAGCTTGCCGGTCGCCACGCCCTGCCACATGATCCCAGTGGCAACGGCCTGCAACTTCACATCGTAGCCGAGCTTCTGCTTGATTACTTCGGCCGCCACGTTGGTGGTTGCCACGCTGTCGGCCCAGCCGTCCACGTAGCCAATGCTCACTTCCTTGGCCATTGCCTGTGCTGCGCTCAATCCCAGTACCAGGGCGGTGCCCACCCCCAGGAAACGTCGCATTTTTTTCAAAGTTGCCATCAAAGCATCCCCTCGTCAGGTCTTGGAGATTCCATCATCTGCCTGCAACCCTGGGCGACCTGATCCAGCTGCGACCTGTACCTGCCCCATATGCGACAGCACTGTGCCATTAGCGCCATACGCCCATCACGACCTGCGCGATCCTTGCATGCCAAAGCTTTGGCGCCGGGCTACTATCTATTCCTTTGTGCCTGACGATGGACCGCCTGATGCCCCGTTCTGCCCGCTCGCTGCTGCCGTTGTACCTGCTTGCCTGCCTGTTCGCCCTGCTGGGGCTGGGAGCGCTCTGGTACGGGCTTGGCAAGCCGCTGCAACTGCCCGATGCCGCGAGCCCTGCACACAAGCTGCAATGTGCCTCGTATACACCGTTCGACAAGGACCAGTCGCCCTACGACCAACCGTTCCGGCTGCGCCCGCAGCGCATGGATGCCGACCTGGCCTTGTTGGCCGAACGCTTTCAGTGCATTCGCACCTATTCCATGACCGGTCTTGAAGCAATACCGGCGCTGGCGCGCAAGCACGGCCTGAAGGTGATGCTGGGGGCCTGGGTCAATGCGCACGCTGCCGACACCGAGCGGGAAATCAACCTGCTGATCGCCGCCGCCAATGCCAACCCCGACGTGGTCAGCGCAGTGATCGTCGGCAACGAAACCTTGCTGCGCAAGGAGGTGACCGGTGCGCACCTGGCCACGCTGATCGCCCGGGTGAAAAGCCAGGTGCACGTGCCGGTGACCTACGCCGATGTCTGGGAATTCTGGTTACAGCACCCGCAGGTGGCACCGGCGGTGGACTTCCTCACCATTCACCTGTTGCCGTACTGGGAGGACGACCCCCGTGGCATCGACCAGGCCTTGGCCCATGTCGCCGATGTACGCCGGGTATTCGGTACGCGCTTTGCGCCCAAAGACGTCCTGATTGGTGAAACCGGCTGGCCCAGCGAAGGCCGCCAGCGCGAGACGGCAGTGCCCAGCCGGGTCAATGAAGCGCGCTTCATTCGTGGTTTTGTGAGCATGGCAGAGGCCAATGGCTGGCACTACAACCTGATCGAGGCGTTCGACCAGCCGTGGAAGCGTGCCAACGAAGGTGCGGTGGGCGGGTATTGGGGGTTGTACGATGCCGACCGGCAGGACAAGGGTGTGCTGGAAGGGCCGGTGAGCAACCTGCATTACTGGCCGCAGTGGTGGCTGGGCAGCGCCGGGCTGATGCTGGCCATGCTGGTGCTGGCCGGGCGCCCAGCCACCCTGCGGGCGGCGTTGCTGCTACCGCTGCTGGCAGCGCTGGGGGCGGGTTGCCTGGGCCTGTGGGGCGAGCTGGTGCGCACCCATGCGCGCTTCGCCGGGGAATGGGTGTGGGCGCTGGCGCTGGTCGCACTGAACCTGTTGGTGCTGGCCCATGCCGTGTTGGCCCAGGCGCAGCGCGCCGGTTGGCGCGAGCAGCTGTTCGCCGGGTTGCAGGCGCGCGCCGGCTGGCTGTTGCTGGCAGCAGGCTTCGCTGCGGCGGTGAGCATGCTGGCGCTGGTGTTCGACCCGCGCTACCGCAGCTTCCCCACTGCGGCGCTGGCGTTGCCGGCGCTGGTGTACGCGCTGTGGCCGGTGCGTGCGCGGCGGGCGGAGGTGGCATTGCTGGCGTTTATCGTGGGCGCCGGGGTGGCGCCACAGCTGTTTGTCGAAGGGCTGCAGAACCGCCAGGCCTGGGGGTGGGCGGGGGTGAGCGTGGTAATGACAGTGGCGTTGTGGCGCAGCTTGCGGCTACGCGCGGTGTGATGGCGGCCACGGCGCGCATTCGTGGCGGCGGTTGGCCTGGTCAGGCCCGCTGCTGCGACCGGACCAACCGCAAGCCCGCCAGCACCAGCGCAAACACCGCAATGCTGGCGGTATACAGCACCAGCGCCGGCACCGCGAGCACCAGGGCCAGGAAGGCCAGCCACCAGCCTGCACGGCCGGCGACCACCTGCGCCAACAGGGCCAGGCCCAACCCGCCCCAGGCCAGCACCTGGTGGTGAATGCCCAGCCCCAGCAACGACCGGACCTCGCACTGCCAGTACGCCGCCGGTAACGTGCACAGGCCGACCCACTGGCCGTCTTCCATCAGCCCGTAACGCACCGCATAACTGGCTGCGAGCCACAGCCCGATGAACAGCATGACCATGGCTGCCGGCAACGCACGAGACATCCTGTTTTCCCTACAGTCACTATTGAAGAAAACGATGATCACCCATCGCCCCTGATAAGGCAAAATTGTCGGCCTGCAGCTATGTTGCAGATAACAAGGACACCAAAGGCCACTACGCCAGGCAACTTTGTTCAGCCTGCAGTGGTCCTAGCCTGCATACGCTTGACCTTGCGTTCTTTTGGGGGATTACATGCTTCGTACTTTGCGCCTCGCTGCCTTGCTCGGTGGCCTGCTCATGGCTGTGGCCGCTTCAGCGCGCGATATCGACGCCGCCAGCTATGGCTACCCCTTGACCAACCCGTTCGAGGCCACCATCGCCACCACACCGCCGGAGCAGCGCCCGTCCCTGCCCAGCGATGAAGACATCGACCAGTCCGACTACAGCCTGAACCTGCGCCCGGAGCGCGAGTTCATCCTGCCCGACAACTTCTGGGCGGTGAAAAAGCTCAAGTACCGCCTGGCCCGCCAGGACCACGCGGCGCCGCTGATCTTCATCATCGCCGGCACCGGGGCCGCCTACACCAGCACCATCAACGAATACCTGAAGAAGCTGTTCTATCAGGCCGGTTTCCACGTGGTGCAGTTGTCGTCGCCTACCAGCTACGACTTCATAAGCGCCGCCTCGCGCTTTGCCACCCCCGGCATCACCCAGGAAGACGCCGAAGACTTGTACCGGGTCATGCAGGCCGTGCGTGCCCAGCACCCGCGCCTGCCGGTCAGCGACTTCTACCTGACCGGCTACAGCCTGGGGGCCCTCGACGCGGCGTTCGTCAGCCACCTGGACGAAACCCGCCGCAGCTTCAACTTCAAGCGCGTGTTGCTGCTCAACCCGCCGGTCAACCTGTACACCTCGATCAACAACCTCGACAAGCTGGTGCAAACCCAGGTCAAGGGCATCGACCGCAGCACCACCTTCTACGAGTTGATGCTGCAAAAGCTCACCCGCTACTTCCAGGACAAGGGTTACATCGACCTCAACGATGCCCTGCTGTACGACTTCCAGCAGTCGAAGCAACATTTGTCCAACGAACAGATGGCCATGCTGATCGGCACCTCGTTCCGCTTCTCGGCGGCCGACATTGCCTTTACCTCCGACCTGATCAACCGTCGCGGCCTGATCATTCCGCCGAAGTACCCGATCACCGAAGGCAGCAGCCTCACGCCGTTCTTCAAACGTGCCCTGCAGTGTGATTTCGACTGCTACATGACCGAACAGGTAATCCCCATGTGGCGGGCACGCACCGACGGCAACAGCATCCTGCAACTGATCAACCAGGTCAGCCTGTACTCGCTGGCAGACTACCTGCACAGCAGCGACAAGATCGCGGTGATGCACAACGCCGACGACGTCATCCTCGGCCCGGGCGACATTGGCTTCCTGCGCAAGGTCTTTGGTGACCGGCTGACCCTCTACCCCCATGGCGGCCATTGCGGCAACCTCAACTACCGCGTCAACAGCGACGCCATGCTGGAGTTCTTCCGTGGTTAACAAACTCCTCTTCGCCACTGCCCTGCTAGCCGCCGGCCACACCCTGGCCGCCGAAACCGCACCGCGGGCCAGCGTGGTCGAGGCCGACCCGCAGGTGGTTGGCACAGCGCCACTGGTGCCCGAGTCCGACGGTTTTCTCGACCCGCTGCGCGAGCTGAAATTCAACCCCGGCCTGGACCAGCGGGAGTTCGAGCGCTCCACGTTGGAGGCGCTGAACGTGTACGACCCGCTGGAGTCGGTCAACCGGCGCATCTACCACTTCAACTACCGCCTCGACCAGTGGGTGCTGCTGCCGTTGGTGAACGGCTACCAGTACGTCACGCCAAGCTTCGTCCGCACCGGGGTCAGCAACTTTTTCAATAACCTGGGCGATGTGCCGAACCTGTTCAACAGCGTGCTGCAGCTCAAGGCCAAACGCTCGGCCGAGATCACCGCGCGGTTGATGTTCAACACCATCATTGGCGTGGGCGGGCTGTGGGACCCGGCGACCAGCATGGGCCTGCCACGGCAGAGCGAAGACTTTGGCCAGACGCTGGGCTTCTACGGGGTACCCGAAGGGCCGTACCTGATGCTGCCGCTGCTGGGCCCGTCGAACCTGCGCGACACCACCGGCCTGGCAGTGGACTACGCCGGCGAGCAGAGCATCAACTACCTCAACGTGGCCGACGTCAGCAAAGACCACCCCGAGATCTTCGCCTTGCGCGTGGTGGACAAACGCTACAATACCAAATTCCGCTATGGCCAGCTCAACTCGCCGTTCGAGTATGAGAAGGTGCGCTACGTCTATACCCAGTCGCGCAAGCTGCAAATAGCCGAGTAAGCCGGCCGGGCCCTTTGGCGGCGGTGCAATGCCGCAAAAGGGCCGGCGCAGGCGTTATCCGATACCCAGGAACTGGCACAGCTCGCGCTTTTTGGCCAAGGCATCGCGGCGCCCCAACTCGATCAGCTCACTGCAATAACTGGCTTCGAACAGCAGGTAGCTCAACACCCCCGCCCCACTGGTGCGGGTTGCGCCCGGCCCCCGCAGGAACAGGCGCAGTGCCGCCGGCAGGTCGCGGCGGTGGCGCGCGGCAATCTCGTCCAGCGGCTGGCTGGGCGCAACAACCAGCACGTCGATCGGTGCCAGGCCCAGGCGGCGTGCGTCCAGGTGCGCCGGCAACAGCCGGCCCAGGTGGTTGAGCCGCTGCAGCAGTTCGATGTCATCTTCCAGGCTGTCAATAAAGGTACTGTTGAGCAGGTGCCCGCCGATCTGCGCCAGGCTCGGCTGCCGCCCGCTGAACACCCGCTGGGTTGGCAAGGGTGGCGCCGGCCGCTGCGGGTTGCCGCTGACGCCGACCACCAGCACCCGGCTGGCGCCCAGGTGCAGGGCCGGGCTTATCGGAGCGGACTGTCGCACCGCACCGTCACCGTAATACTCGTCACCCAACTGCACCGGCGCGAACAGCAGCGGAATCGCCGCACTGGCCAGCAGGTGGTCGATGCCAAGCGCCGTGGGCACGCCGATGCGGCGGTGGCGCAACCAGGCCTCGATCGAACCCCGGCCCTGGTAAAAGGTCACCGCCTGGCCGGACTCGTAACCGAAGGCGGTAACCGCTACCGCGCGCAGTTGCTCGGAGGCCAAGGCCTGGCCAATGCCATCCAGGTTCAGCTGCGCCTCCAGCAAGGTGCGCAGCGGGCGGCTGTCGAGCAACGCCACGGGCGCCTGGCCGCCCAGCCCAAGCAGGTTGTGGCCGACAAACCGGCTGGCCTGGTGCACCACCCCAGGCCAATCACTGCGGATCACCAGGTGGCTACGTACGTTCTGCCAGAAGTGCGTCAGCCGTTGCACGGCTGCGTTGAACTGGCCGGCACCGCTGGCCAGGGTCACGGCGTTGATGGCACCCGCCGAGGTGCCAACGATCACCGGGAACGGGTTGGCTGCGCTGGCCGGCAACAGCTCGGCGATGCCGGCCAGTACACCGACCTGATAGGCGGCGCGGGCGCCACCGCCAGATAGGATAAGGCCGGTTACCGCAGGTGGGGCCATGGCGTGCTTCCCGACGACACAGGGTTCAACGCTTTTTCTTGTCATACAGCCGCTCAGCCCCTTCGGGCCGCGACTTGAAGCGGCGGTGCGCCCACAGGTACTGCTCGGGGCATTCGCGCAGCACGCTTTCGACCCACTGGTTGATGCGCAGGCAATCGGCCTCTTCGCTTTCCCCGGGGAAGTCCGCCAGCGGTGGGTGGACCACCAGCCGGTAGCCGCTGCCATCGGCCAGGCGTTTCTGGGTGAACGGAATGACCTGCGCCTTGCCCAGCCGGGCAAACTTGGTAGTGGCCGTGACCGTCGCGGCGGGTATGCCGAACAGCGGCACGAACAGGCTCTGTTTGGTGCCGTAGTCCTGGTCCGGCGCGTACCAGATCGCCCGGCCCGAACGCAGCAGCTTGAGCATGCCACGCACATCCTCGCGTTCCACCGCCAGCGAATCGAGGTTGTGACGCTCGCGCCCGCTGCGCTGGATGAAATCGAACAGCGCGTTACCATGCTCGCGGTACATGCCGTCGATGGTGTGCTGCTGGCCCAGCAGCGCCGCGCCGATTTCCAGGGTGGTGAAGTGCACCGCCATCAGGATGGCCCCCTGCCCCGCCTGCTGTGCGGCTTGCAGGTGCTCCAGGCCCTCGACATGGGCCAGGCGTGCCAGCCGCGCCTTGGGCCACCACCAGCTCATGGCCATTTCGAAAAAGGCGATGCCGGTGGAAGCGAAGTTGGCTTTCAGCAAACGCTGCCGTTCGTCGACTGACAGCTCTGGAAAGCACAGCTCCAGGTTGCGCGCAGCAATGCGCCGGCGCTCGCCGGCAAAGTGGTACATCACCGCGCCCAGCGCGGCACCGATTTTCAACAGCACCCGGTACGGCAACTGGACTACCAGCCACAGCAGGCCCAGGCCCAGCCACAGGCCCCAGAATTTTGGGTGAAGGTAATGGCGACGAAAACGCGGGCGTTCCATTGAAGCATCCGGAAAGACAAAGGCTGCGCATTCTACAACGGATCAGCGCATGTTGCGGGCAACCGGTGTTCTCGTTATAAGTCAGGGCACTTTTTCCGCAACAAGCCGTCTATGCAGACCATGAGCCCAAACCACACACCCGACACCGCTTCCGTGTTCCAGCTCAAGGGCAGCATGCTTGCCATCACCGTACTGGAACTGGCGCGCAATGACCTTGAAGCCCTGGACCGCCAGCTGGCGGCCAAAGTCGCACAAGCGCCGAACTTCTTCAGTAACACGCCGCTGGTGCTGGCGCTGGACAAGCTGCCTGCCGATGAAGGGGCAATCGACCTGCCCGGCTTGATGCGGATCTGCCGCCACCATGGCCTGCGCACGCTGGCCATTCGTGCCAGCCGCATCGAGGACATCGCCGCCGCCATCGCCATCGACCTGCCCGTACTGCCGCCGTCCGGCGCCCGTGAGCGGCCGCTGGAGCCCGAACCCGAAGTGGTGAAAAAACCTGAACCCGCCCCGGTACCGCCCCCCGCCCCGGAGCCGGAGGTGCGCCCGACCCGCATCATCACTTCGCCCGTACGCGGCGGCCAGCAGATCTACGCCCAAGGTGGCGATCTGATAGTAACGGCTTCGGTCAGCCCGGGTGCGGAACTTCTGGCCGATGGCAACATCCATGTGTACGGCGCCATGCGCGGCCGCGCCCTGGCCGGCATCAAAGGCAATACCAAGGCACGTATCTTCTGCCAGCAGATGACCGCCGAAATGGTCTCCATCGCTGGCCAGTACAAGGTTTGCGAAGACCTGCGCCGTGACCCGCTGTGGGGCACTGGCGTGCAAGTCAGCCTGTCTGGTGACGTGTTGAACATCACCCGTCTTTAACGGATACTTGCCAGCATTTTTAGTGCAACTTTTTTTACAGTTGCCTTTTATTTGAGCTATTAAAGCTATTTCAGTTTTTTGCAGGGACAAGTGTCCCGACTATTTTAGGGGTGAAACACCTTGGCCAAGATTCTCGTGGTTACTTCCGGCAAGGGGGGTGTGGGCAAGACCACCACCAGCGCCGCCATTGGTACCGGCCTCGCTCTGCGCGGCCACAAGACCGTCATCGTCGACTTCGACGTGGGCCTGCGTAACCTCGACCTGATCATGGGCTGCGAACGCCGCGTGGTGTACGACTTCGTCAACGTGGTCAACGGCGAAGCCAACCTGCAACAGGCTCTGATCAAGGACAAGCGCCTCGAGAACCTGTACGTGCTGGCCGCCAGCCAGACCCGTGACAAGGACGCGCTGACCCAGGAAGGCGTGGAAAAGGTACTGATGGACCTGAAAAAGGACTTCGAGTACGTGATCTGCGATTCGCCGGCCGGTATCGAGAAAGGCGCGCACCTGGCGATGTACTTCGCCGATGAAGCGATTGTCGTGACCAACCCTGAAGTGTCGTCGGTACGTGACTCGGACCGCATGCTGGGTATTCTGTCGAGCAAATCGCGCCGTTCCGAGAACGGCGAAGAGCCGATCAAGGAGCACCTGCTGATCACCCGCTACCATCCCGAGCGCGTGGTGAAGGGCGAAATGCTCAGCGTGGCCGACGTCGAAGAAATCCTGTCGATCAAACTCAAAGGCGTCATCCCGGAGTCTCAGGCTGTGCTCAAGGCTTCCAACCAGGGTATCCCGGTCATCCTCGATGACCAGAGCGACGCTGGCCAGGCCTACAGCGATGCAGTCGACCGCCTGTTGGGCAAAGAGAAGCCAATGCGCTTCATCGATGTACAGAAGAAAGGATTCTTCGAGCGCATTTTCGGGAGCAAATAAACCATGAACCTTTTTGACTTCTTTCGTGGCAGGCAGAAACAGACCAGCGCGTCGGTGGCGAAAGAGCGTCTACAGATCATCGTGGCGCACGAGCGCGGCCAGCGCAGCGAGCCGGACTACCTGCCGGAGCTGCAGAAAGAACTGCTGGAAGTGATCCGCAAGTATGTGAACATCGGCAATGATGATGTGCATATCGAGCTGGAGAACCAGGGCAGCTGCTCCATTCTGGAGCTGAACATCACCTTGCCAGATCGCTGATAAAGCGACCTGCCTGACCATTGGGGCTGCGTTGCAGCCCATCGCCGGCAAGCCAGCTGCCACAGGGTCCGCGTTGTACCTGTGGGGCTGGCTTGCCGGTGATGGGCCGCAAAGCGGCCCCATTGGTTTTCCCCGATATGACCGAGACCGAGCAATGCCGCTGTCGAACATCCAGATCCTGCACGAAGACGCCGCCATCCTGGTGATCAACAAGCCGACGCTGCTGCTGTCGGTGCCTGGCCGCGCCGACGACAACAAGGACTGCCTGATCACTCGCCTGCAGGAAAACGGCTACCCCGACGCCCTGATCGTGCACCGCCTGGACTGGGAAACGTCGGGCATCATCCTGCTGGCCCGCGATGCCGACAGCCACCGCGAGCTGTCGCGCCAGTTCCACGACCGTGAAACCGAAAAAGCCTACACCGCATTGTGCTGGGGCCAGCCGGCGCTGGACAGCGGCAGCATCGACCTGCCGCTGCGCTACGACCCGCCGACCAAGCCCCGCCACGTGGTGGACCATGAGCAAGGCAAGCATGCCCTGACCTTCTGGCGCATCGTAGAGCGCTGTGGCGACCACTGCCGGGTGGAGCTGACCCCGATCACCGGGCGTTCACACCAGTTGCGCGTGCACATGCTGTCGATCGGGCACCCGTTGCTGGGCGATCGCCTGTATGCCAACCCGCAGGCATTGGCGGCGCATGAGCGGTTGTGCCTGCACGCCTCGATGCTGAGCTTCACCCACCCGGTTTCCGGGCAACGGCTGAAGTTCGAGTGCCCTGCACCTTTTTAAGCTGCAAGCTGCAAGCTGCAAGCTTCAAGCTGCAAGAAAAAGCAAAGACAGATCGCGTGGAAGCTTGCTCCGCGGACTGCCTTTGCTTGAAGCTTGTAGCTTACGACTTGTAGCTTATGGCTTGTAGCTTATGGCTTGAAGCTTTTAGCTTGAAGCTCGAATTGGAGTGAGTTATGCGCGATGCACTGAATTCTGGCCTTATCGACTTTCTCAAGGCCTCCCCCACGCCCTTCCATGCCACCGCCAGCCTGGCCCAACGGCTGGAGGCAGCCGGTTACCAGCGCCTGGACGAGCGTGATAGCTGGGCCACAGTGCCGGGCGGGCGCTACTACGTTACCCGCAACGATTCGTCGATCATCGCCATCAAGTTGGGCAAGCAAGCCCCGCTACACCACGGTATCCGCATGGTCGGCGCGCATACCGACAGCCCTTGCCTGCGGGTCAAGCCGCAGCCCGAGCTGCAGCGCCAGGGCTTTTTGCAACTGGGTGTGGAAGTGTATGGTGGCGCCCTCCTGGCGCCGTGGTTTGACCGCGACCTGTCCCTGGCCGGGCGGGTCACCTACCGCCGTGATGGCAAGGTCGAAAGCCAACTGATCGACTTCAAACTGCCCCTTGCCATCATCCCCAACCTGGCCATCCACCTGAACCGCACCGCCAATGAGGGGTGGGCGATCAACCCGCAGAACGAACTGCCGCCGATCCTGGCCCAGGTGGCCGGTGACGAACGCATCGACTTCCGCGCCCTGCTCACCGAGCAACTGGCCCGCGAACACGAGCTGATCGCCGACGTGGTGCTGGACTACGAACTGAGCTTCTACGACACCCAGCAAGCCGCCCTGATCGGCCTGAACGGCGACTTCATCGCCGCGGCCCGCCTGGATAACCTGCTGTCGTGCTACGCCGGCCTGCAGGCACTGCTGGCCGCCGACAGCGACGAAACCTGCGTGCTGGTGTGCACCGACCATGAAGAGGTTGGAAGCTGCTCGGCCTGCGGCGCTGATGGCCCGATGCTGGAGCAGACCCTGCAACGCCTGCTGCCCGACGGCGACACCTACGTGCGCACCATCCAGCGCTCGCTGATGGTATCGGCCGACAACGCCCACGGCGTGCACCCCAACTATGCCGACAAGCACGACGGCAACCATGGGCCCAAACTCAACGCCGGGCCGGTGATCAAGGTGAACAACAACCAGCGTTACGCTACCAACAGCGAAACCGCAGGGTTCTTCCGCCACCTGTGCATGGCCGAAGAAGTGCCCGTGCAGAGCTTCGTGGTACGCAGCGACATGGGCTGTGGCTCGACCATCGGGCCGATCACGGCCAGCCACCTGGGTGTGCGCACCGTGGATATCGGTTTGCCGACCTTTGCCATGCACTCGATTCGCGAGCTGTGTGGTAGCCATGACCTGGCGCACCTGGTGAAGGTGCTGACAGCGTTCTACCGGTGCCGCGACCTGCCTTGAGGAGGCAGGTCTGGCCCTATCGCTGGCAAGCCAGCTCCCACAGGTCCCCACGATACCTGGGCCTGCAGGGGACCTGTGGGAGCAGGCTTGCCGGCGACAGGGCCTGGCCTGCTCAAGGTCAATTCCGCTTCGCTTGCCACCCGCTATGCTTGCTGCATGGCCCCACTGCAAAAGGATTGCTGTCCATGTCCCCGTTCCTGTCCCTGTTCGTGCCGGTTTTCCTGTTCCTGCTGTTGCTGACCGTTGGCTTCAGCATGCGCGAACGCAGCATCGGTGTGCTGATGATGTGGATCGGCACCTTGGGCATCTTCGGCCTTACCTGCTGGAAGATCCTCGAGAAACTGCCGACATAAACCTCTACACTCGGGCAATCGTTTGACCTGAGGTAGATTTGCCAGTGCCTGCCCTTCTGCGTTTCCTGTTCCTACTGTTCTTGCTGTTCATCACCCCGGTGCAGGCAGCGGGCCTGCCCAGCCTGCTGGGCAGCAGCGCGCCCGCGCAGCCGGAGGCCACCGAGCCACTGGGCAAGTCGCTGGACGAGGTGATCAAGAACCTCGAGAACGACCAGCAACGGGCCAAGCTGCTGGCCGACCTGAAAAAACTGCGCGATGCCACCCGGCAAACACAGCCCAGTGTCGAGCAAGGTGTGCTCGGCCTGATCGGCGGTGCGCTGAGTGACTTCGAAAAACAGTTCAGTGGCGATGCCAGCCCGTTCCACCGCTGGGCGGCGGAAATCGAACAGGCCCAGGTCGAGCTGACCGAGCTGATGGTGCCCGTGCACCAGTGGCCGGCCATCCTGTTTGGCTTTGCCGCGGTGATTGCCGTGTGGAGCCTGCTGGCCTACTTCTTCAACTGGGTCGGCCACCGCATACGCCTGCGATTTGGCCTGAGTGAAGAACTCCCACAACACCCACGCACCTGGGACCTGGTGCGCTTTGCTTTGCGCAAGCTGGGCCCCTGGCTGGTGGCGCTGGTGTTCACCGTGTACCTGAGCTTCGTGCTGCCGCCGTCACTGGGCAAATCGCTGGCCATGGTGCTGGCCTACGCGCTGGTGGTGGGCACCTGCTTCTCGGCGGTGTGCGTCATCGCCTTTTCGCTGCTCGACGGCCCGCACCGCCACCGCGCCCTGCATATCCTGCGGCACCAGGCGTTCCGGCCGCTGTGGTTGATCGGCAGCTTCGCCGCCTTTGGCGAGGCCATGAGCGACCCTCGCCTGCTGGTAGCGTTGGGTACCCACTTGGCGCATGCGCTGGCAACCCTGGCCAATGTGATTGCCGCCCTGTGTACCGGGCTGTTCATCCTGCGCTTCCGCCGGCCGATTGCCCACCTGATCCGCAACCAGCCGCTGTCCCGGCGCCTGACGCGGCGCACGCTCAGCGACACCATCGAGATCCTGGGCAGCTTCTGGTTCATTCCCGCACTGATCCTGGTGGCGATTTCACTGTTCGCCACCTTCGTTTCTGCCGGTGACACCAGCACCGCGCTGCGCCAGTCGCTGATGTGCACGGTGCTGGTGGTGGTGTGCATGGTGCTCAATGGCCTGGTGCGCCGGCATGCAGCCAACCCCAAGCGGGCGGCCAAGCGTCAGGCGGTCTATGCCGAACGCCTGCGCAACTTTGGCTACCTGCTGGTGCACATCCTCATCTGGCTGCTGTTCATCGAGCTGGGCCTGCGCGTGTGGGGCCTGTCGATGATCACCTTCGCCGAGGGCGACGGTCACGACATCAGCGTGCGCCTGCTGGGGCTGGCCGGCACGCTGATCGTCGCCTGGCTGGTGTGGATCCTGGCCGACACCGCCGTGCACCATGCCTTGGTGCGTTCGCGCCGGGGGCTGGCCAATGCCCGCGCGCAAACCATGATGCCGTTGATCCGCAACGTGATGTTCGTGGTCATCTTCATCATTGCCGTGATCGTGGCCCTGGCCAACATGGGCATGAACGTGACCCCGCTGCTGGCCGGTGCCGGCGTGATCGGCCTGGCCATCGGCTTTGGCGCGCAGTCGCTGGTGGCCGACCTGATCACCGGGCTGTTCATCATCATCGAAGACTCGCTGGCCATCGACGACTACGTGGATGTCGGCGGCCACCTGGGCACCGTCGAGGGGCTGACCATTCGCACTGTGCGCCTGCGCGATATCGACGGCATCGTGCACACCATTCCGTTCAGCGAAATCAAGAGCATCAAGAACTACTCGCGGGAGTTCGGCTACGCGATCTTCCGGGTGGCGATCCCGCACAGCATGAACATCGACCAGGCCATCACGCTGATTCGCGAAGTCGGGCAAAAACTGCGCAACGACCCACTGATGCGCCGCAATATCTGGTCGCCGCTGGAGCTGCAGGGGGTGGAAAGCTTCGAGTCGGGTTCGGCGGTGTTGCGGGCACGGTTCAAGACCGCGCCGATCAAGCAGTGGGAAGTGTCGCGGGCGTTCAACCTGGCGCTGAAGCGGCAGCTGGACGAGGCCGGGCTGGACCTGGCGACGCCACGGTTGTCGGTGCAGGTGGTGACCGCTGGGGGTGGCGGGATGGCGGAAACCGGTTCCTCCAGTTAGGGCCTCTTCGCGGGCTTGCCCGCTCCCACAGGGTAATCACAGTGTTCAAGGCCTGTGCAGTACCTGTGGGAGCGGGCAAGCCCGCGAAGCAGCCAACACCCTAGCCCGCCTGGGCACGAATACGAATGGCATCATGCCGCCAATACTCCAGGTCACAGTCGATCAGGTGCCCATACTGGTCACTGTTGACCCGGGTAATGTGCAGCCCCGGGCTCCCCGCCGATACTTTCAACGCCCCCGCCGCTTCGACCGGCAATGCCGTTGGCAGGATCTCGAAACACACCTGCCCATACTCGATGCCATACACCCGCCCATAGATCTCGGTCAGCGACTGCGCCAGGTCATGCTCGAGGATGTCCGGAAAATACCGGGGGTCGAGGTAGTGCTCGGCATACAACACTGCCCGCCCATCAATGCGCCGCAACCGGCAGATGCGCACCACACTGGACAACGCCGGCAACTGCAGGCGCGCGCAGATGGCCGCCGAGGCTGGCTGCAGTCGCGCCGACAGCAGCTCGGTGGTGGCCACGCGCCCCTGGGCGCGCACCATGGCATGGAAGTGGCTGCGTTCGATGAGGTCGTAGGTCAGGCGCTGCGGCGCCACAAACCAGCCGCGCCGCTCTTCGCGGTAGATCAGGCCCTGGGCTTCCAGCTGCACCAGCGCCTCGCGCAGGGTAATGCGCGTAGTGCCAAACAGCTCGCTCAGCCGGCGCTCGGCCGGCAATTTGCCGCCCGGCTCCAGCAAGCCGTGCTCGATCTGCTCCTGCAGGGCATGGCAGATGGCTGTTACCGCACGCGGGGGCGTCGACTGCATCAAAAGGTTACCTATCTGGACTAGTCCAGCCCCACTAAGGGGCCTGTGAAGATTAGTGCAGCCTAGGCAGGGCTGATGAATATCCTGTGACAAGCGCCTGCCGCGACCCTTGCCAGAAACGCGCCAATGCCGCCCGACCGGTTGAATTCCGTGGTCTACGCTTTAGTCGCAGGGCCGTTGCCGGTGTTCCCCTACATCAAATTGTCACGCAAGCGGCCTACCTTGGCTCAAGGTTTGCTGACCTAGACCAACGGTCACCAGACAACCCCTTCACTCCTAACAACGATCGCTACAGGCACCCATACCAAGGAGCTTCGGATGAAAAAGTTGTTCATGGCGTCACTGCTCGGTTCGGCCATTACCCTGTGCACCTCGGCGCTGGCCGCCGGCCCTGACCTCAAAGCCCTGGAAGACGCCGCCCGCAAGGAAGGCACCATCAACAGCGTGGGCATGCCCGATGCCTGGGCCAACTGGAAAGGCACCTGGGAAGACCTGGCCAGCAAATATGGCCTCAAGCACAGCGACACCGACATGAGCTCGGCGCAGGAGCTGGCCAAGTTCGAGGCCGAGAAAGACAACGCCAGCGCCGATATCGGTGACGTGGGCGCCGCCTTCGGCCCGATTGCAGTGGCCAAGGGTGTCAGCCAACCGTACAAGCCCAGCACCTGGGACCAGGTGCCGGCATGGGCCAAGGACGAAGACGGCCACTGGGCACTGGCCTATACCGGCACCATCGCCTTCATCATCAACAAAGACCTGGTCAAGGAAGGCGAACGCCCGAAAACCTGGCACGACCTGGAGGAAGGCAAGTACAAGGTCGCCATCGGTGACGTCAGCACCGCTGCCCAGGCGGCCAACGGGGTGTTGGCAGCAGCGATCGCTTACAAGGGTGACGAGACCAACCTGGCCCCAGGCCTGCAACTGTTTACCAAGCTGGCCCAGCAGAAGCGCCTGTCCCTGGCGAACCCGACCATCCAGACCCTTGAAAAGGGTGAAGTCGAAGTGGGCGTGGTATGGGACTTCAACGGCCTGAGCTACCGCGAGCAGATCGACCCAAAGCGTTTTGAAGTGCTGATCCCGGCCGACGGCTCGGTGATTTCCGGCTATACCACGGTGATCAACAAATACGCCAAGCACCCCAATGCTGCCAAGCTGACGCGTGAATACATCTTCAGCGACGCCGGGCAGATCAACCTGGCCAAGGGGCACGCACGGCCGATCCGGGCCGAGCACATGAAGCTGCCGGAAGACGTGCAGGCCAAACTGCTGCCCAACGAGCAGTACGGTGCGGCGCAGCCGATCAAGAATGCCGAAGCCTGGGAAACGACCTCGAAGAAGCTGCCGCAATTGTGGCAGGAGCAGGTGATCATCGAGATGGAATGAAGAAGCTTCAAGTTTCAAGCTGCAAGCTACAAGTGGAAGCCGGTGTGCGCCATGCCGGCTTCTTCTTGCAGCTTGTAGCTTGCAACTTTCAGCTTTCAGCTTTCAGCTTTCAGCTTTCAGCTTTCAGCTAGAACCGCCTGCAGCTCATTGGGAGCCACCATGCAACACAACGTCATCCTGGTCCTGCTCGACGGCCTCAACTACCAGGTCGCCCACCATGCCATGGGCCACCTGCACGCTTATGTCGAAGCCGACCGCGCCGCGCTGTACCGCGTGGAATGCGAATTGCCATCGCTGTCACGGCCGTTGTACGAGTGCATCCTCACCGGCGTAGCGCCGATCGACAGCGGTATCGTGCATAACGGCGTCAACCGCCTGTCCAACCAACGCAGCGTGTTCCACTACGCGCGCGAGGCCAACCTGGGCACGGCGGCAGCGGCCTATCACTGGATGAGCGAGCTGTACAACCGCGCCCCTTTCGACCCGCAGCGCGACCGCCATACCCACGCGCCGAAGCTGCCGATCCAGCACGGGCTGTTCTATTGGGACGACCGTTACCCCGACTCACACCTGCTGGCCGACGGCGAGTACCTGCGCCGGCGGCACGCCCCGAACTTTCTGCTGCTGCACCCCATGAGCATCGATGATGTCGGGCACCACCATGGCCTGGACAGCAGCCAGTACCGCAATGCCGCGCGCAGCGTCGACATCCTGCTGGCCGACTACCTGCCAGGCTGGCTCGAAGAGGGCTACCAGGTACTGGTCACTGCCGACCACGGCATGAACAACGACCGCTCGCACAATGGCTTGCTCACCGAGGAACGCGAAGTGCCGCTGTTCGTCTTTGGCGAAGCCTTCAGCCTTGACCCGGCCGCCAAGCCACAGCAGACCGAGCTATGCGGCACCATCTGCGAGCTGCTGGGCGTGGCGCACGACAAAACGGTATGCAGGGAGTTGCTCAAGTGAACCGCAGCCGCTACCTGGCCTTGCTGTGCCTACTGCCGTTCGCGGTGTTCTTCGTCATCTTCCAGATCGCCCCGCTGGCCTGGGTGGCGATCAACAGCGTGCAGTCGGAAGCCGGCTGGGGCCTGGCCAACTTCAGCAAGGTGTTCACCTCTAAGTTCTACCTGCAGGCACTGCAACGCAGCCTGGAGATCAGCTTCTGGTCAAGCCTGTTCGGTATCGTCATCGCGACCCTCGGTGCTTATTCGCTGCGCCAGGTAGACTCGAGGCTGCGCGACTTCGTCAGCGCTTTCGCCAACATGACCAGCAACTTCGCCGGGGTGCCGCTGGCCTTTGCCTTCATCATCCTGCTCGGTTTCAACGGCGCACTGACCCTGCTGCTGAAGCAGATCGGCCTGCTGGAAGACTTCAGCATCTATTCCAGAAACGGCCTGATCCTGGTGTACACCTACTTCCAGATCCCGCTGGGCGTGCTGCTGCTGTACCCGGCATTCGACGCGCTGCGCGAAGACTGGCGTGAATCGGCGGCACTGCTGGGCGCCAGCCACTGGCAGTTCTGGCGGCACATCGGCCTGCCGGTGCTGACCCCGGCCCTGCTGGGCACCTTCGTCATCCTGCTGGCCAATGCCCTTGGCGCGTACGCCACCGTGTACGCGCTGACCACTGGCAACTTCAACGTACTGCCGATCCGCATCGCTGGCTTGGTGGCCGGGGATATCAGCCTCGATCCCAACCTGGCCAGCGCGCTGGCAATGGTCCTGGTAGGGCTGATGACGCTGGTCACGGTGGTGCACCAATGGCTACTGAAACGGAGCTACCATGCGCGCTGAAACCCGTGCCGGCGGCTGGTACCACCGCGCCGTGGTCTACCTGCTGTTCCTGATTTTGCTGTTGCCCCTGGCCGGCACCCTGCTCTACTCGCTGGCCACCAGTTGGTCGGCCAGCCTGCTGCCCAGCGGCCTGACGTTCAAGTGGTACCTCGCGCTGTGGAGCGAACCCCGCTTCCTGGCGGCGTTCGGCCAGTCGCTGCTGGTCTGCGTGGGGGCGCTGCTGCTGTCGGTGGTGCTGATCCTGCCCCTGTTGTTCGTGGTCCACTACCACTTCCCCAGGCTCGACGGGCTGATGAACATCCTGATCCTGCTGCCCTTCGCGGTACCGCCGGTGGTGTCGTCGGTAGGGCTGCTGCAGCTGTACGGCAGCGGGCCGATGGCCATGGTCGGCACGCCGTGGATCCTGATCGGCTGCTACTTCACCATCGCCTTGCCGTTCATGTACCGGGCCATCACCAACAACCTGCAGGCCATTCACCTGCACGACCTGATGGACGCAGCCCAGCTGCTCGGCGCCAGCACCTGGCAAGCCGCACTGCTGGTGGTGCTGCCTAACCTGCGCAAGGGCCTGATGGTGGCGCTGTTGCTGTCGTTCTCGTTCCTGTTCGGGGAATTCGTGTTCGCCAACCTGCTGGTCGGCACCCGCTACGAGACCCTGCAGGTGTACCTGAACAACATGCGCAACAGCAGTGGCCACTTCAACAGCGCGCTGGTGATTTCCTACTTCGCCTTCGTGCTGATATTGACCTGGGTTGCCAACCGCCTGAACAAGGACAAGACCTGACATGAGCTTCGTCAGCGTACAGCAATTGCACAAGAGCTATGCCGGCAACACGGTTTTCGAGAACATCGACTGCCACATCGAGCGCGGCGAATTCGTCACCCTGCTCGGCCCCTCCGGGTGCGGCAAGTCCACGCTGCTGCGTTGCATCGCCGGGCTCACCCCGGTGGACCGCGGGCAGATCCTGCTGGACGGCCACGACATCGTGCCGCTGAGCCCGCAGCAACGCGGCATCGGCATGGTGTTCCAGAGTTACGCGCTGTTCCCCAACATGACCGTGGAGCAGAACGTTGCCTTTGGCCTGCGCATGCAGAAGGTCAAGGCCGAGGAAAGCCAGCGGCGCGTGCGCGAGGCACTTGACCTGGTCGAGCTGGGCACCTTTGCCGGGCGCTACCCGCACCAGTTGTCGGGCGGCCAGTGCCAGCGCGTGGCCTTGGCCCGCTCGCTGGTCACCCGGCCACGCCTGCTGCTGCTCGACGAGCCGCTGTCGGCACTGGATGCACGTATCCGCAAGCACCTGCGCGAGCAAATTCGCGCGATCCAGCGCGAACTGGGGCTGACGACCATCTTCGTCACCCACGACCAGGAGGAGGCGCTGACCATGTCGGACCGTATCTTCCTGATGAACCAGGGGCGCATTGTGCAAAGCGGCGATGCCGAAACCCTTTACACTGCGCCGGTGGACCTGTTTGCCGCAGGCTTTATCGGCAACTACAACCTGCTTGACGCGGACAGCGCCAGCCGCCTGCTGCAACGGCCGGTGGCCTGCCGCCTGGCGATCCGCCCGGAATCCATCACCTTGGGCCTGGCGGGTGAGCGCGACGCCGAGGTACGCAGCCATAGCCTGCTGGGCAACGTGATCCGCTACCGCGTTCAAGTGCGTGGCGTGGAACTGGTGGTCGACGTACTCAACCGCTCACCGGCCGACCTGCATGCAGACGGGCAACGGGTGAGTCTGTCGATCGACCCCACGGCGCTACGCGAAGTGGCCTAAGGAGATGCAACACCATGGCATTGGCAATTTTCGATCTGGACGAAACCCTGATCCACGGCGACTGCGCGTCGCTGTGGAGTGAACAGATGGCCCGCTTGGGCTGGGTCGATGGCAAGGAATTCCTGCGCCGCGACCATGAGCTGATGGAAGCGTACGGCAAAGGCCACCTGCAGATGGAGGACTACATGGCCTTCAGCCTGGAGCCGATTGCCGGGCGCACCTTGGAAGAGGTCGAGCACCTGGTGGAGCCGTGGGTTGAAGAGGTGATCGAGCCAATCATCTACGGTGACGCCTGCCGCTGCATTGCCGAGCACCGCAAGCGCGGTGACCGCATCCTGATCATTTCGGCTTCAGGCACGCACCTGGTCGGGCCGATTGCGGCGCGGCTGGGGGTGGATGAGTACCTGGCGATCGAGCTGGAGGCGGTGAACGGGGTGTATACCGGCAACACCCATGGGGTACTGACCTACCGCGAAGGCAAGATTACCCGGCTGCTGGAATGGCTGGACCAGGAGCAGGAGAACCTGGAGGGGGCGAGTTTCTATTCCGATTCGAGGAATGACCTGCCGTTGTTGTTGAAGGTGGATCACCCTTATGCGGTGAACCCGGATGGGGTGTTGCGCGAGCATGCTGAGAAGAATGGCTGGCCTGTTTTGAGTTGGACTTGAGGGCCGTAGGGGCGCTTTGCGCCCCGTTCGCGACACAAGGCCGCGCCTACAAGCAAATGCAACCTCCTGTAGGAGCAACCGTCTTTCTCAAAATTCGAAAAGCCTGCGTGATTCGTTCACCCGCGAAACGGCCAGGCCTGCGGGCCAGTTTCTGCCAGGCATTGTGCATTGCCGGCACCACCGTATTCGCGGGTGAACCCGCTCCTACATCGATCGATGATGCCGGCCGGCCCCGCAGGGCTACCGGCCACCCCAGCCC
>NZ_JBICMS010000043.1:0-49169 GCF_043106615.1 Pseudomonas sp. CJQ_9
CGCATTTCCCTGAGGGAGCGGGCGCGCCCGCGAAGCTTTAAGGGCCCAACCCCGATTTTGGCCAACAAAGTCCCCCCCAGTGCTAGGTCCCCGGGCCGGCATGCGTTAGCATCCCTCTCCGATAATCCGCATCGGCCGGTACGGCCGTGCCAACACAATAAGATTCGCTACTTTACTTGCTAGGGGACTTGGTGATGATCAAGAAATACCTTTCGCGGCTGCTGGTCGGTGTCACCGCCCTGGTCGCCGTGACAGCGGCGCAGGCCGGCGCCATCGATGATGCGGTCAAGCGCGGCACCTTGCGGGTGGGCATGGACCCGACCTACATGCCGTTCCAGATGACCAACAAGCGTGGCGAGATCATCGGCTTCGAGGTCGATATCCTCAAAGCCATGGCCAAGTCGATGGGCGTCAAGTTCGAGGCGGTGTCCACCGCTTACGACGGCATCATCCCGGCGCTGTTGACCGGCAAGTTCGACATGATCGGCAGCGGCATGACCCTTACCCAGGAACGCAACCTGCGCCTGAACTTCAGCGAACCCTTCATCGTGGTTGGCCAGACCCTGCTGATCCGCAAGGAACTGGCGGGCGAGATCAAGTCGTACAAGGACCTGAACAACGAGAAGTACCGCCTCACCTCCAAGCTTGGCACCACCGGCGAAATGGTGTCCAAGAAGCTGATCGGCAAAGCCAAGTACCATGGCTACGACAACGAGCAGGAAGCCGTGATGGATGTGGTCAACGGCAAGGCTGACGCCTTTGTCTACGACGCGCCCTACAACGTGGTGGCAGTGGACAAGGCCGGTGCCGGCAAGCTGCTGTTCCTCGAAGAACCCTTCACCTACGAGCCGCTGGCCTTTGGCCTGAAGAAAGGCGACTACGACAGCATCAACTTCATCAACAATTTCCTGCACCAGATCAAGCACGACGGGACCTACGATCGTATTCACGACAAGTGGTTCAAGAACAAGGACTGGCTGAAGGAAATGGAATAAAAGCTGGCTTCAAGCCGCAAGCCACAAGCTTCAAGCTGCAAGTTGCAAGTTGCAAGCACAAGCGGACCGTGCACCGATCCGCTTGTGCTTGCAGCTTGCAGCTTGCAGCTTGCAGCTTGACGCTTTCTGGAGTACCCACGTGATCAAACACAAGAAAGCCCAGTGGCCCTGGCACGGGCTGACCGCGCTGGTCCTGGTGGGCCTGGCGTTCAGCCTGTACATGGCCACCTCGATGATTTCCTACGAGTGGCGCTGGAACCGCGTCCCGCAGTACTTCGCCTACAAGGCCGAGGAAACCCAGCGTGCAGCCGATTACGGCACCGTGCAGGAAATCGTCATTTCCGGCGATAACGCCCGCGTGACGCTGAAGGACGAAAGCGGCGCCGAGCAGGTGCTGGATGTGGACGCGGACAGCCTGCAACTGAGCCGCGGCGACGATGTTGCCGAGGGCGACCAGATCGGTGTGACCCGCCACTGGGCCGCCGGGCCGCTGGCCTGGGGTCTTTGGACCACACTATGGATCTCGGTCGTGTCCGGCGCCTTGGGCCTGGTGATCGGCCTGTTCGCCGGCCTGTGCCGGTTGTCGACCAACCCGACCCTGCGCGACCTGTCGACCGTGTATGTCGAACTGGTGCGTGGCACCCCGTTGCTGGTGCAGATCTTCATCTTCTACTTCTTCATCGGTACCGTGCTCAACCTGTCCCGCGAATTTGCCGGGGTGGCTGCGCTGGCGTTGTTCACGGGCGCCTATGTGGCAGAAATCGTGCGGGCCGGGGTGCAGTCGATCGCCAAAGGCCAGAACGAAGCTGCACGCTCGCTGGGCCTTAATGCCGGCCAGTCGATGCGCCACGTGATCCTGCCGCAGGCTTTCAAACGCGTACTGCCGCCCTTGGCCGGCCAGTTCATCAGCCTGGTCAAGGACACCTCGCTGGTGTCGGTGATCGCCATTACCGAACTGACCAAAAGCGGCCGCGAGGCCATTACCACCTCGTTCTCCACCTTCGAGATCTGGTTCTGCGTGGCAGGCCTGTACCTGCTGATCAACCTGCCGCTGTCGCACATTGCCAGCCGGCTCGAGCGGAGGCTTGCGCAAAGTGATTGAAGTCCGTGACCTGCTGAAAGTCTTCGACACCCGCGGCCACGTGGTCCGGGCTGTGGATAACGTCACCACCCAGGTGGCCAAGGGCGAAGTGGTGGTAGTACTGGGCCCGTCCGGCTCGGGCAAATCCACCTTCCTGCGTTGCCTTAACGGGCTGGAGCACTTCGACCAGGGCCATGTCGCCATCGACGGCCTGCAACTGGCTAACCCGAAGACCGACATCAACGCCTACCGCCGCGAAGTCGGCATGGTGTTCCAGCATTTCAACCTGTTCCCGCACATGACCGTGCTGGAAAACCTGTGCCTGGCGCAGAAGGTGGTGCGCAAGCGCAACAAGGCCGACCGCGAGGCCAAGGCGCGGGCCTTGCTGGAGAAGGTGGGCATTGCGCAGAAGGCCAACGAATTCCCGTCACGCCTTTCCGGTGGCCAGCAGCAGCGGGTGGCAATCGCACGTGCGCTGGCGATGGACCCGAAAGTGATGCTGTTCGACGAACCGACCTCGGCGCTCGACCCGGAAATGGTCGGCGAAGTGCTGGATGTGATGAAAACCCTGGCCCAGGAAGGCATGACCATGGTCTGCGTCACCCACGAAATGGGCTTTGCCCGCGAAGTGGCTGACCGGGTGCTGTTCTTCGACCACGGCAAATTGCTAGAAGACTCGGCCCCGGCCGCGTTCTTTGCCGCGCCGAAAGACCCGCGCGCGCAGGCCTTCCTGCGCCAGGTGCTTTAACCTGCAGCGGCCTCTTCGCGGCTGAAGCCGCTCCTACACGCAACGTGGTCGGTGTAGGAGCGGCTTGAGCCGCGAACACCGGCAATGCCGGTGCCATCCACTGCGATGTCTGCGTCGCGGTCCTCAGATGTTGAACCGCCCGACCATCCCCCGCAGCTGCTGCCCCAGCTGTTCCAGCTCGCCACTCGACACCGCGGTCTGCTCACTGGCCGCACTGGTCTGGTCCGACACATCCCGCACATTCAGCACGCTCCGGTTGATCTGCTCGGCCACCACGCTCTGCTCTTCGCTGGCCGTGGCGATCTGCTGGTTCATGCCCTGGATGTTCGACACCGTGTTGGTGATCTGGCCCAAGGCATCGCCGGCCCTGCGGCTCAGCTCCACACTTTGCTCGGTCAGCTGCTTGCTGTTGTCCAGCAAGCGGGTCACCTCGTCGGTGCCGCTGTGAAGGCTGTCGATCAACTGGCCGATCTCTTCGGTTGCCGTGGAGGTGCGCTGGGCCAGGCCGCGTACCTCGTCGGCCACCACGGCAAAACCGCGCCCGGCTTCACCGGCCCGCGCCGCTTCGATGGCGGCGTTCAGGGCCAGCAGGTTGGTCTGCTCGGATACCGACTTGATGACATCGAGAATGCTGCCAATCCGCTGGCTTTCGCCCGCCAGGTGATGCATGGCCGCCAGGCAATGGTCCATCTGCCCGGCCAGTTGCTCGATGCGGCCGATGGCTTCGGCCACCACTTGGTCGCCCACCTGGGCCTGCTGGTCGGCGCTGGTAGCGGCTTGCGAGGCCTGCTCGGCGTTTTGCGCCACTTCCTGAACCGTGGCGCTCATCTGGTTCATGGCGGTGGCAACTTGGTCGGTTTCCTCGCGCTGCTGGTTGATGCGCAGTTTGGTGTCTTCGCTGCTGGTCGCCAGCTGCGAGGCCGCCTGCGACAGCTGGCCGACGCCCTGGTCGATGCCCCCGATCAGTTCGCGCAGGCTCAAGGTCATCTCACGCATGCTGGTCTGCAACTGGCCCATTTCGTCACGGCGCTGCACGGTGTCGACCTGGCTCAGGTCGCCCTTAGCAATGCGCGCCGCCACCGCCAGGGTCTGGCGCAAGGGCTGGGTAATTTGCAGGGTGATCAGCCAGGCAGCCAGGGCCCCCGCTACCAGTGCCAGCAACGCAACGCTGGTCAGCAGCGAGCGGGCAGCCAGTGCTTCGCGGTCACGTTGCTCGACCTTGCGTTTACCCAGTTCGAGGCTGAGCGCGCGCAACTCGTTGCCCATTCGCTCCATGTTGTTCTGCAATTGCTCGACCCGCACCGCAGCGCGCCGGTATTGGTCCAGGCTGGCGCGGTATTTGGCCAGCTCGACACCGGGCAGCTCGCTGACAGCGCGTGGCAGGCCAAGCGGCGCCAGGCCTTTGAGCAGTTGCTCCAGGCTGGCCTGTGCTGCGTCCAGGGCGCTGTCGCCGACTTTGGCAAAGTCCTCGACCGGGACGAACGTGTAGGCGGGTACCAGGCTTTGCTGGTTGGCACCGTCGACTTGCCGGCTGAGGGTGTCCATTTGCGCCAGGGCACCATTTTGCTGGCTGTGGGCCGGCATGTTCAGCAAAGCCTGGGTCTGCAGCTCGTCGATGGCATCGTTGAGCTTCTGCTCCTGCTCCTGCATCGCCTGGCGCAAGGCCACTCGGTTGGCCACGGTGCGCTGCAACTCGGTGAAGTCATCGCGCAGGCGCTGCAGTAGGGTCAGCTTATCGGTCAGCATCTGGCGCGACTCATCGACGTTGCTGCGCTGCTGCAGGGTGCTGAGCATGCTGTTGAGCTGGTCGAGGATGTTACCGATAGTGGCCTTGCTGGCGTCGTCGTTGAGCACGCGGAAGGTGATGCGCTCTGCGCGCAGGTCTTTGGTCAGGTCGTTGATCCGGCCGATTTCGCTGAGCTGTTGCGAGCGGACGATGGCGTCGTCCAACGCACGCCAGCCGCTGATGGTGGTGGCCAGGGTAAGCAGCAGGACCACAGCGAAGCCGAGGGCCAGCTTGGCAGCCACGCTGATGTTGCCGAGCTTGCGGTTGAGGTAGCCGAGCATGGTGAGTCTCCGTGCGAAAGGGGGAGGGCATGCAGGCGTATTGCCGGCATGACACCTTTGCCCATCGGCAGCGGAGCTGTAGGACTTGACCTGATAATCAGGTAGGAAATTTCGCTGCAGCTAGTAGGAAATGCGCCGCCTGTGCCTGACCTCTACGCGCTGAACTGCCGCGAAGAGGCCAGGCACACCCGATCAAAGCCTGAAGCGCCCCACCAACCCCTGCAAATGGGTACCCAGCCGCGCCAGCTCCACGCTGGAGCTGGCCGTCTCCTCACTGGCCGCCGAGGTCTGGTCGGAAATGTCCCGCACATTCATCACGCTGCGGTTGATCTCTTCGGCTACGGCCGTTTGCTCTTCTGCCGCGGTGGCGATCTGCTGGTTCATCGCCTGGATCGACGACACGGTACGGGTGATGGTTTCCAGCGAGCTGCCGGCGCGGCGGGTCAGCTCGACGCTGCTGTCAGTCAGTTGGCGGCTGCTGTCCATCACGCTGGCCACCCGCTGGGTTCCGCTTTGCAAGCCGGCAATCAGTTCTTCGATTTCTTCGGTCGACTGCTGGGTGCGCTGTGCCAGGCTGCGCACCTCGTCGGCCACCACGGCAAAGCCGCGCCCGGCTTCGCCTGCACGGGCAGCCTCGATCGCTGCGTTGAGCGCCAGCAAGTTGGTCTGTTGAGCCACCGACTTGATCACGTCGAGCACGCTGCCGATCTTGTCGCTTTCGGCCTTGAGCTGGTTCATCGCTTCGCTGGAGTTGATCACTTCGCCGGCCAGGCGCTCGATCTGCGCCACCGCTTCGCCCACCACCCGGTCACCTTCACGGGCCTGCTGGTCGGCCATCAAGGCCGCTTCCGAGGCTTGCTCGGCGTTGCGTGCCACGTCGTGCACGGTCGCGGTCATCTGGTTCATGGCAGTCGCCACCTGATCGGTCTCGACCTTCTGGTTGTTGACCCCGGCGCTGGTCTGCTCGGTCACCGCTGACAGTTGCTCGGCCGCGCTGGCGATCTGCGTTACCCCATCGCCGATGCCACCGATCAGTTCGCGCAAGCCTTGGGTCATGCGCTGCATGCTGGCTTGCAGCTGGCCCAGCTCGTCACGGCGGTCAACCGGCAGGTTGTGGCTGAGGTCGCCGCTGGCTACTCGCTCGGCGGCGCTCAGGGTCTGGCGCAGGGGCACGATGATCTGCCGGGTGATCGCCCAGGCTGCCAGCAGGCCAAGGGCCAGCGCCAGCACCGTGGCGATCAGCAGCAGGGTCTTGGCCTGGGCGGCAGCGGTATCCCGTACGGCGGTCTGGGAGGTGGTCATCGCCTCGCTGGTCTGCAGCAGCGCTGCGCCGAACTCGACCATGCGTTGCAAGGCTTGATCGCTGGCCGTCTGGGCAGCGCCGAACTGGCTGACCGCATCCCGGTACCCGCCCATGGCGGTGGTTGCATCGTCCAGACTGGCGGCGTAGTCGGCCGGCACCTTGGCCGGCAGGGCACGCAGTTCGAGCAAGGCCTGGTCGATGGCTTTCAAAGCGGTTTGCTGGTACTCGGCATTGCCGCTGTAGGTATAACCGCGGACCTGGAAGCGGGCTTGCTGCAGCAGGGCGCTGACTTCCACGGCGGACTGGTATTGGCTTATGTCGCCGCCCTGGCGCAGGCGCTGTTGCACCCGGTTCAGCAGTTCGACGGCCTTGTCGGCGCTGTCGCCGAGCACTGCGCGGCTTGCCTCGCGGCGTTGGCCGGCCTGCTTCAGCTCGCTGAAAGCCTGCTGATAGCCGCGCACGGCCTCGCGCTGCTGCTCCAGGCGCTGGTGGTCGGCGGGCTGCTCGATCTGCCCGAGCATCACTTGCACCTGGCGATCCAGCGTAGCCAGGGCTTTTTCCAGCTCTGCGACCGAGGCATCGTCACGCTCACGTTGATACCGTTGGCGGGCGATACGCAGTTCCTGAGTGTGCTGCTGAATGACCGAGATGTTCCCCAGCTTGTCGCCACGGCCGATGATGCTGTCCATGCCGAGCCAGCCAGTCAGGGTGATGGCCAGAGTCAATAGCAGGACCAGGCCGAAACCCATTCCCAGTTTGCGGTTCACGCTCATATTGCCCAGCGATTGGGCTAACCATTGATACATGTAGACTCCCGGTCGGCTTGGCAGCACGAAACTTTGTTGTGTTGCCAAGGCCATCGGCGCGGGAAGAGGAAACTTGATGGGCGATTACGTGGCGTTTGCGTCAGAAAATGCGCGAAAGTAGCGCAGTGACGGCCGTCTCCACGCGCAGAATGCGCTCACCCAGCTGCACGGGCGCCAGGCCTGCCTTGCCCAGCAGGTCGATTTCATAAGGAATCCAGCCACCTTCAGGGCCGATGGCCAGGGTCACGGGTTGGTCCACGGCGCGCGGGCAGGCAGGGTACGGGCCGGGGTGACCGACCAGTCCCAGGGTACCAGCAGCGATCGCGGGCAGGCGGTCTTCGACGAACGGCTTGAAGCGCTTCTCGATGATCACCTCGGGCAGTACCGTGTCGCGTGCCTGTTCCAGGCCCAGGATAAGGTTGTCCCGAATGCTTTCCGGCTGCAGGAACGGCGTTTGCCAGAAGCTTTTCTCGACCTTGTAGCTGTTCAGCAGGATCAGCCGCGGTACACCCAGGGTAGCCACGGTCTGAAACAGCCGGCGCAGCATCTTCGGGCGGGGTACAGCCAGCACCAGGGTCAGCGGCAGTTTGGCCGGCGGTTGCTGGTCGAAGGCCACCTCCAGCTCGGCCTGGTGCGGTGCCAGGCGCAGCACCGTGGCCTTGCCCATCAAGCCGTTGACGCGGCCCACGCGCAGCTGGTCGCCTACCGCCACGCGGTGTATTTCCTGCATGTGGGTGAAGCGCCGATCAGCCAGCACCACGCGGTCGGCCGAAACGAAGTCGGCCTGTTCAAGCAGCAGCAGGTTCACGGTTGAGTCGCTGGTGGCTGGTCGTTGGAATCGTCGGCAGTTTCGTCGTGGGCACTGCGCTTGCGCACCAGGCTGCCGCACAGCACGCCGACTTCGAACAGCAACCACATAGGCACGGCCAGCAGGGTCTGCGAGAAGATGTCCGGTGGCGTGAGGATCATGCCGACCACGAAGCAGCCGATGATCACGTAGGGGCGGACCTTCTTCAGGTACTTCACGTCGACCACGCCGATCCACACCAGCAGCACCACCGCCACCGGGATCTCGAAGGCCACGCCAAAGGCGAAGAACAAGGTCATCACGAAATCGAGGTAGTTGGCGATGTCGGTCATCATGGCCACGCCTGCCGGGGTGGCTGCCGCGAAGAACTTGAACATCAGCGGGAACACCAGGAAATAGGCGAACGCCATACCGGCATAGAACAGCAGGATGCTCGACACCAGCAGCGGGATCGCGATGCGCTTCTCGTGGCGGTACAGCCCCGGCGCGATGAAGCCCCAGATCTGCTGGAGGATGAAGGGGATGGCCAGGAACAGCGACACGATCATGGTCAGCTTGAACGGCGTGAGGAACGGTGAGGCCACGTCGGTGGCGATCATCGTTGCGTTGGCCGGCAAGTGATCACGCAGGGGAGCGGAGACCAGGGTGTAGATCTGCTGGGCGAAGGAGAACAGCCCGGCAAAGATCAGGAAAATGACCGCAACGCAGCGCAGCAGACGGGTGCGCAGTTCGGTCAGGTGCGAAACCAGCGGCATTGGCTGGTCGTGTTCCGGATTCTCGCTCATGGGGCTCGCGGCGGTTGAGGCGGTTCAGTGGTTGTGCCCGGGGCGGCCGGCGTTTCCGCTGGCCTGGCAGCGACCCCGGCGGGGGGCTGCACGGTGGCGGTGGTCACGGGCGGCTGTGCCGGTGGCGTCAGCGGGTTGAGGATGCGCTTGGCTTCCTCTTCCATCTGCAGAATGTGCTCGTTGTGCAGCTGGCGGCGGATGTCGTCGGCGCCGATCTCACGCTCCACTTCCATCTTGATGCTGTTGAAGCTGCGCTTGAGCCGCCCGATCCACAAACCTGCGGTGCGGGCGGCGCCTGGCAGGCGCTCGGGGCCGAGCACCAACAGGGCGACCAGGCCGACGAGCAGCAGCTCGCTGAAACTGATGCCGAACATGGGTCAGTCTTTCCGCTGTGGCTCTTGGACCGGCTGTGCCTGGCCCTCGATGGTGTGGCCTGGCTGCGGCTGGGCGGTGTTCTGCACCGGCGGCACAGGCTGGGCAGGCGGTGGGGTTTGCTCGGCCGGCTTGTGCTCTTCATCGTTCATGGCCTTGCGGAAGCCCTTGATCGACTCGCCCAGGTCACTGCCGAAGTTCTTCAGCTTCTTGGTGCCGAATACCAGCACCACGACCACCAGCAGGACGATCCAGTGTTTCCAGTCAAAGATACCCATTTCGTACTCCTGAAAAATGTCAGTGAAGCTTCAGGGGCGCCCAGCGCCCCCGCAAATGCATCAGGCAGAAGGCGTGCGTGCAGCCTTCTCATCATGCCCGGACAGCCCGAAGCGGCGCTCCAGTTCGTCCAGCACCGCTTGCGGATGCTGGCCCAGCGCGCTGAGCATCACCAGGCTATGAAACCACAGGTCGGCGGTTTCGTAGATGACATCGCTGTAATCCTTGCTGTGCGCGGCGTCCTTGGCGGCGATGATGGTTTCGACCGACTCTTCGCCGAGCTTTTCAAGGATCTTGTTCAGGCCCTTGTGGTACAGGCTGGCTACATAGGAGCTGTCGGGCGCCGCTTGCTTGCGTTCTTCAAGCACGGCGGCCAGGCGGTTGAGGGTGTCGCTCATGTCAGTGTCCTGCGCTGTAGATGGCATCCGGGTCCTTGAGGACCGGGTCGACGATTTTCCACTGGCCGCCTTCGTAGACGCGATAGAAACAGCTTTCACGGCCGGTATGGCAGGCGATATGGCCCAGTTGCTCGACCATCAGGATGATGACGTCGGCGTCGCAGTCCAGGCGCAGTTCATGCAGCTTCTGCACATGCCCGGACTCTTCGCCCTTGCGCCACAGCTTGCCACGCGAACGCGACCAGTAGATGGCGCGTTGCTCGGCGGCCGTGAGGGCCAGCGATTCGCGGTTCATCCAGGCCATCATCAGCACCCGTCCGGTCTTGTGGTCCTGGGCGATCGCCGGCACCAGGCCATCGCTGTTCCACTTGATCTCGTCCAGCCAGTCTTTCATCGTCGACTCCAAAGCGAGCCCGCTCCTGTACCGGGCCATTTGCGCTAGTGTGCCAGCCACAGGCGCGGCTGGCTATTGGCGCACAATCAGGTAAAGGCCGGCGGCCAGCATCAGCCAGGCGGGCCAGGCTGCAGGCGCGGCCAGGCTGGAGGCCTCGGCAGCACCCGCGGCCAGTACCGCGCCCCCACCCAGCAGGCCGGCCCCGAGCAGGCGCAGCGCCCAGCGGTCGCCCTTGCGGCGCTCTGGCAGTTGCGGGTCATGCAGATGCGGTTGCGACAGGCGTTCGAGCAGGTCGCGGGTCATACCGGCCAGGTGCGGCAACTGCTCGACCTGGCTGTGCAGGTTGCCGAACATGGCCTTGGGGCTGTAGCGCTCGCGCATCCAGCGCTCCAGGTAGGGCTTGGCGGTGCTCCACAGGTCCAGGTCGGGGTACAGCTGGCGGCCCAGGCCTTCGATGTTGAGCAGGGTTTTTTGCAGCAGCACCAACTGCGGCTGCACTTCCATGTTGAAGCGCCGTGCGGTCTGGAACAGGCGCATCAGCACCTGGCCGAAGGAAATATCCTTTAACGGTTTTTCGAAGATCGGTTCGCACACGGTGCGGATCGCGGCTTCGAATTCGTTGACCTTGGTGTGTGCCGGGACCCAGCCCGAATCGATGTGCAACTCGGCCACACGCCGGTAGTCGCGCTTGAAGAAGGCAAACAGGTTGCGCGCCAGGTAGTCCTGGTCTTCGGCGGTGAGGCTGCCGACGATCCCGCAGTCGATGGCGATGTACTGCGGGCTCCACGGTTTGACCGTGCTGACGAAGATGTTGCCCGGGTGCATGTCGGCATGGAAGAAACTGTCGCGGAACACCTGGGTGAAGAACACCTCCACACCCCGTTCGGCCAGCAGCTTCATGTCGGTGCGCTGGTCGGCTAGGGTAGCCATGTCGGTCACGGGCACGCCATAGATGCGCTCCATGACCAATACCTTGGGCCGGCACAGGTCCCAGTACACCTGGGGCACGTACATCAGCTCGGAGCCTTCGAAGTTACGCCGCAGCTGGCTGGCATTTGCCGCTTCGCGCAGTAGGTCGAGCTCGTCGTAGATGGTTTTTTCGTAATCGCCGACGATGTCGACCGGGTGCAGGCGGCGGGCATCGGCAGAGGCGCGCTCGGCGGCCTTGGCAATCAGGAACAGCCAGGCCAAGTCCTGGGCGATGACTGGCTTGAGGCCGGGGCGTACCACCTTGACCACGACCTCTTCGCCCGTTTTCAGGCGCGCGGCATGCACTTGGGCGACCGAGGCCGAGGCCAGTGGCTCGACGTCGAAGCGGCTGAACAGCTCGCCCACCTTGGCGCCCAGTTGCGCCTCGATCAACGCCACGGCGTGTTTCGGGTCGAACGGGGGGACGCGGTCCTGCAGCAGCATCAGCTCGTCGGCGATGTCGGGGGGCAGCAGGTCGCGGCGGGTGGACAGCAACTGGCCGAACTTGATGAAGATCGGCCCCAGGTCCTGCAGCGCCAGGCGCAGACGTGCGCCACGGTTGAGCTCGGACGGCTTGCGCGGCAGCCAGCGCCACGGCATCAGCAGGCGCAGGCTGGCCAGCCACCACGGCAGCAGGGGTTGATCGAACAACAGGTCATCCAGGCGGTAGCGGATGACCACACGCTGAATGCGGAAAAGGCGGCGGACGGCGAGCAGCTTCATGCGTTATCGCTGGAATCAAGGGATCGGGAAAGGCGCTTGAGGCGCGCCTCAAGGCGTTCGGTGTCGAGTTTCAGGGCATCGAGTTCGCTGAAGGCAGCTTCGGCTTCGCGCTTGCCGACCAGCGTGCGCGACTCTTCGGCCAGGTATTCGGACAAATGCTGGCTGAAGCGCGCCAGGCCCTGGCGGGTCCAGCGTGCGCGCAGGCGGATATGGCCGGCCAGCAGGGCCGTGGCCACCGGGCCGAGCCAGCGTTGCAACTCGTGCTCCCAGTCCAGTTCCAGGTCCTGCAGCACACCGAACAGGTCGAGCAGCGCGGCGCTGTCGCCGTGCAGTTCGACCTGCGGGCTGTGCAACACGCCAGTCTTGTCCTTGGCCACGGCCAGTTGCACCAGGCTGCCGGCCGGGGCGCGCAGGCTGCAGTCGACCTCGCCTTGCCAGTGGGCGGCGAGCATCAGGCCCTCTTCATCGGGCAGGATGAACACCTGCAAGGCCGGTTGGCGGCAGTCTATCTCGATGACCTTACCCGCCAGCGCGCCCAGCCGCGGCGGGGCCGTGCTGTCCATGCGCAGGACGCGGTTCAGGCCCTGTTCGACACTGGCAAGCAGCCCGGCCAGCAGCATCAGGGCTTGATTCCCCGGTGCACGGCAACAATGCCGCTGGTCATGTTGTGGTAGGTGACGCGATCAAAGCCGGCCTCGACCATCATGCTCTTGAGGGTTTCCTGGTCGGGGTGCATGCGGATCGACTCGGCGAGGTAACGGTAGCTTTCGGAGTCGTTGGTGATCAGCTTGCCGGCCAGTGGCATGAAGGCGAACGAGTAGGCATCGTAGGCCTTGGACATGAGCTTGTTGGTCGGTTTGGAGAACTCCAGGATCAGCAAGCGGCCGCCGGGCTTGAGTACACGCAGCATCGAGCGGATGGCGGCATCCTTGTGGGTGACGTTGCGCAGGCCGAAGGCAATGGTCACGCAATCGAAATGGTTGTCCGGGAACGGCAGCTTTTCCGCGTCGGCCTGCACGAATTCGATGTTGCCGGCCACGCCGCGGTCCAGCAGGCGGTCACGGCCAACCTTGAGCATCGAGTCGTTGATGTCGGCCAGTACCACTTGCCCGGTCGGGCCGACCAGGCGCGAGAACTTGGCGGCAAGGTCGCCGGTACCCCCGGCGATGTCCAGTACGCGGTTGCCGCTGCGCACACCCGAGAGCTCAATGGTGAAGCGCTTCCACAGGCGGTGCATGCCGCCGGAGAGCACGTCGTTCATCAGGTCGTACTTGGCGGCTACCGAATGGAATACCTCGGCAACTTTCTTGGCCTTCTGACTTTCAGGTACGTCCTGGTAGCCGAAATGGGTGGTGGGTTCGGCGTGGTCGCCTTTGCGCTGGTCGTTCATATCGCTTCACCGAAAAAAATTACCGCCATTCTAGGGCGAACGGGCGGATTTGTCTTGGCGGGGTGTGCCAGTGGCCGGGGGCGGGCATAATGCCGATTATGTCTACATCTTCAGGAACACCCGCATGACCCAGATCAGCGTCGAACGCAACCACTCCCTCGGCCGTGACGCCGCCCGTGCCAAGGCCCAGGCGCTGGTCGACAAGCTCAGCCGCGAGTACGACCTCAAGGCCACCTGGAACGGTGACCGGGTCGATGTCGCGCGCAGCGGCGCCAAGGGTAGCGTGCAGATCGGCGAAGACAGCATCCGCGTGGAGCTGAAGCTGGGCATGATGCTGTCGATGATGGCCGGCACCATCAAGGGCGAGATCGAGCGGGCGCTGGACAAGGCACTGGCCTGACGCCCGCTGTTTTCAGCTGGCGGGAAACGGGATCAGGTCCTCGATCTGGTCCAGGCGCAGGTCACCCCGGTACACCTGGCAACGCTCCGCCGAAGCCTGTGCCCGTTGCAAGCGTTCGTCGCGGCCCATGGCCTCCGGGAACTTCAAATGGCCTTTGGCAAAGCGCCGGGCATTGGCGTTGGCGGTGGTGTAGTGGAAGTGCGCTTCCCAGAGCTTCTGCCTGGGTTGCCGGCGATAGATGTCGTACACATCCAGAAAGTCATTGGCCTTGAGCTGTTTGCGCGCCCTGTTCGGGGCGATTTCGACCTCGTGGGCCTCTACCAGAAAGCGCAGGGCTTTGCTGTCCGGGTAGCGGGTGCCGAGGTAGGCGCAGGTCAAGAGGCGCTGCTTTTCAGCGCGCACTTCGGTGATGGCCTGTTCGATCCTGCTGGCCAGGGGTTGCTCCCGGTCGGGGCCGCTGCGCAGGTTGCCGGCGATTTCTGCCAGGTCCTGCAAGTAGAAATCCAGCAGGTCGGCCAGGCTGTTGGGCCCATCCAGGTGGCGCGCGGCGTGGTTGAGCCTTGCCGCCTGCTGGCTCAGCAGATCATTGCCGATACGCCGCAGGCGCGCGTAGTCAGGCGCAGGCGGAGCGGGGGCAATGGTGTCCCAGTGATCGCCTTGCTGCTGGTAGCGTGCAACGGTTTGCTGGGTCATCGGGTCGATCTGCACGGTTTCGCCGGCCTCCTCGGTTTCCTCCACCACCAGCGACCTGCCTCGCGCCGTGCGGATCACCTTGCGTCGGACGGCCCGCACCCGGTGGGTCAGCGGTTGCTCGGGTACTGCATCCTGGCGATCGGTCGCGGCCGCCAGGTTGGCCATGTCATCCTCGCCCAGGCTTATCAGTGCATTGAGCTCGGCGATGTAGGCCTCGAGTTGGCTGCTGTCCACCGCAGGCATGTTGCGTGAAAGCAGGTATTGGGCATTGCTCAGGGCCAGCTTGTACTCGCGCACGGCGCTCTCCAGGGGCGCCTTTTGCTGTTCGGGCGTCAGGCCGGCGGCAGCCAGGCTGTCGTGGCTCAGCAGTGCCTCGTGGAAATGCTTGCTGCGCAGGGTTTGCTGGGCGAGCAGGGTACTTTCGAAATCGTCTGCGCTGAGCCGGTCTCTGCGGACGATGAGTTGATGCAGGTCACTGATGATCTGGGCGCGGGTAATGAGGGTCGAATACTGCCGGGTGCTGATGAGGCCATCGAGCTTCTTGCGTTTGCCGGGGAACTGGATCTGCCCATCTTGCAAGGCCTCGGCGAGATTCTGGTCCAGGCGTTGGCTGACGCTGAGGATGCGCCTGTGCACAGCCAGTGCGGCTTCGATGTTCTTGCTGTAGTCCAGGTACAGCTCTGCCTGCTCCTGGCCGAACGGCAGTTGCACCAGGCGACGGGACTGGCTCTTGAGCACCTCGTAGTCATTCATGTCGAGCAGGCGGCGGAACTGCTGCAGGTCAGTTTGCAGCAACTGCTCCCACCATTGCCCACGGGCAAATGAAGCGGTGGCTTGCGGGTCGAACCTGAGGTATTTCGGTTCGCCCATGCGGGTGTAGAGTTGTATCTGCTCCCTGATCAGCGTGGCCTGTTTCTCATAGGTGAGTGCCAACACATCGAGGTTGGCGCGCGTCTCCTGGCGAAGCGCCTGCAGCGCGCGCAGGCTTTCCTGCAGGTGTTCCGGCAAATTGTCGAGCGAAGCGCCGGGGTGCTCATCGAGCGATTTCAGGAATGCCTCGAGTGCCTGGTCGTAGGGTTCCACCCGCTTCAGGTAGACACCGACGAAGGTTTCCGTGTTGTTGAGCTTTTGATCATTGGCCACACGGGTCGCCAGCAGGGTGTTGAATGCCTGGGTTTTTTCGTCGATCAGCGCTCGGGCGCTTTTCGGCATGCCTCCGGCAAGGTGCAGGTCCAGCATCCATTCACCGTTCCAGCGTTTCAGCCAAGGGCCACGGCTGCGTTCGCGGCTGGGGAGGTAGTAGCCGTCAGGCTCCGCCCCCCATGACTGCGACCATTCGCTCTGGCTCAGCGGCGGCCCCATGATGCGCATGCCGCTCCAGCTCTCGACCACTTCGTAAGGCACGTGCTGCAACTGCACGTAGTAGCGCCCATCCAGTGCGTACAAACCGCGCATGCGCCCGCTGGCCAACGGCTGCAGCCCACTCAGGCTGACCGGGGCGCGCAGGCGTTCGAGGGCGGCGCGGGCGTCGCGCGGCAGGTTGCCGAGCCGTTGGTCATGGCCCCATTGGCTGACATTCAGCGCTGTCGGCTGGGCTGGCTCGGCGAAGGCTGTCCAGGTTTGCTGTTCCGGTAACGGCTCGGCCAGCGCGGCCGGCGCCCGACGCGGCGGGGCATGGTACGCGGGTTCGGGCGGTGTGCGGGCAACCGCGGGGCCGTGGGCCAGCAGCATGGCCAGGTTCAGCAGAATATCTGCGCCAGCGAGCCACTTTTCCTGGTCGCTGCCTTCGGTCAGCACGGTCAGGTCACGCCTGATGCCGAGCAGTGCCGTCACCAGCCAGGCCAGCATGCCTGCCGGGCCGCGCAGCAGCGGCGTGACCGTATTGAACGCCACCCAGGCGAACTGCTCGACCAGCGCCCAGCGCAGCTGTTGGTTGGACACGCTCTGCCGCGAGGCCAGCAACAGCAGAACCTCGGCCCGGGCTTGGTAAAGACGGCTGTCCAGGTCGTCGGCCCAGGGGCTGAAGGCCAGGCTGACCGGCACCCTCAGGCGCTCGATGGCAAGCCCCACCAAGGCAGCCCCGGGCGCCAGCAGATGGGCCACCTCGGCCAGCCCGGAATGCAGGTGGGGGTGAACAAAGCCGCCATTGGCGTAAATGGGGCGGGCGTCGTCATCCAGCCAGATGAGGATGTCCTGCTGCAAGGCATGCTCGGTGCGGATGCAGGTGATCAGTTGGTGGCGGCTATCGAACTGCCTGATGGGCTGCCGGGTGTGCAACGGCCGGTACAGTAGCCAGGCCCCGGTGGTGGGTACTTCGATGACGAACATGCCATGCACCGGGTTGCTCTTCGGGCCGCCGGGCACGCTGTTGAATGCCAGCGGCGCCAGCTTCAGCGCGCCGCTGGCATGGGGTTGCCGCCGGCAAAAATCGGCGATGACCTGCCACGTGCGCTCGTCCAGCTGGGCCATGATCTTGGCCTGCAGGCCGCTCAGCAGCAGGCTTGTGCGCCATTCTTCGGCAAAGCGCTGGCGCCGTTGGTCGGCGTCGTTGCCACGTTGCAACTGGTCGTGAACGAATTGCGGGTACTGGCCGCCGATATCCACGCTGTCGACCAGGGTGGCCACGTAATCGAGGTTCATCCAGCTATCCAGTGGCTGCTGGTCGGCGCGTTGAATCGCCGCTGCGACCTGCTCGCCGCCTGGCGGCAGGCGGGTGATGGCCAGTTCTGTCAGGCTGATGGTTCTCAGGTGCTCGAGCCGTGCCGGCCCGGTGGAGGAAACCTGCACCACCTGGGCAAGGCTGATCAGCAGCTGATCAGGGTCATACGGGGCCTGCGCAGGGTGGTCATTGCGCATGTGTTCCCGCAAGCGGCGAACCGCGTACTGCTGCAGGTCCTCGATGCCGTCCAGGGATGAACCACCCTGGGCCAGCATCTGCCTGGCCGACAGCGCCAGTAACGCCGTGTGGTACTCGAAACGATCAGTCAGGCTGGCGTTGCCGAGCCAGTCCGGAAACCCTATGGCCGGGGTCGATGGCTGAAGCACAAAACTTGCCGGGAACACCCATGAAGGGTCGCTGAGGGTGTAGAAGCGCTCATCCAGGTCGCTAGCCTTGTCGCCTGGGCGAAGCTGCAGCCGATCGATTCTTTGCAGCAGGCCATTGAGAAGCTGCCGGGCCTGGTAGGCAAACGGGTCCTCGCGCAAGGGCGTGCAGGCCCAGGACATCGAGTCGAACGCATGCTGCTCGTAGAGCGCTTCGCGCAGGGCCAGGGAAAAAGCAGCCAGATCATCGAAGCTACGCACGGTGCCTGAAGGCTGGCACCACAGAATGAGCTCACGGGCACCTTGCCTGCCCGTGACCAGCAGGTCCGGCAGCACCCATTGCAGGGTGTCCCCCGGGCGGGCCAGGAAAACCTGCAACGCTTGCACCTGTGCCGCAGCGTGGCTCTGGGCCAACAGCGCGTACAGCAGGGCTTTCTGGTCATGGTCCAGGCCCTGGCGCTCAAGCGTACCGAGCAGGGCGGCCTTGAGCAGTTGCTGCAGCCATTGCAGGCGGGTCACGTCCGAGTCTTTCTCGCAGCCATTCCAGAAGCTGACCTGCGCCCGCTGGAATGTCTCGCTGAGGGTAGAAAGCATGTTGTCGAAGTCGGTGTTCAGGTCTTCCATGCGCAGGTCGATGGCAGGGTCGCTGTCTTGCGGGCGAAAGACAGCAGGTGGGTCCATGCTCAGCTGGTCGGTCGGCTGGAGCGCCATGGGCTGGCCAGTGAAAAAATGCGTCAGCAGGGTATCGACCAGCTGGCCTGACGCTGTCGGCGGTTGCCCATTCACTCCGCGCAGGATGCTGAAGCCCTGGATCGATTGCAGGTGTGGGTGCTGGCTGCGCGTCCACGGGTAGCGTGCCGCGATGACCTCGAAGCCTGCGCGGGCGATGACTTCGCGCAAGCGCGGGCGATTGGCGAACTGGGTGGCTACAAGCTGCCTGAACGAGAGGGGCGATGACGATGGCATGGCAGGAGGCTCCGGTTGAATGGAGCCGAATGCTGGAGCAGCGGGCTGCAGCGCCTGTGGTAGATAAAGCAGTGCGCCGATCTTAGGGTGAAGATTCTAATTCCTGCCTCTACCTTATGCTCAAGCCCAACCTCCATGGGCGGTTCCTCCTCCACTCATGAGCATGAGGTACAGAGCATGGCCAAAGTGAATGTGAAGAAAAAGAGCGACGCACCGGGCACGCTGGGTGAGGTGCGGGGTTACGCACGCAAGATCTGGCTGGCGGGCATTGGCGCCTATGCGCGTGTTGGCCACGAAGGCGCCGACTATTTCCACGCGTTGGTCAAGGCTGGCGAAGGCGTTGAAAAGCGTGGCAGGAAGCGCATCGATAAAGAGCTGGACGCCGCCAACCACCAGATCGATGACGCCGCCCAGGAAGTGAGCCGCGTACGTGGCAAGGTAGAAATTCAACTCGACAAGATCGAAAAAGCTTTCGACGCACGGGTAGGGCGCGCCTTGAATCGCCTTGGCATACCGTCTAAACATGACGTTGAGGCGCTGTCGATCAAGCTTGAACAGCTGCACGAGCTGCTTGAGCGCGTCGCGCACAAACCATAAGGAGAGCAGGATGGCTGGCAAGAAGAACACCAACAAAGCAGGCAGCTCCTGGGTCGGCGGGATCGAAAAGTACTCCCGCAAGATCTGGCTGGCGGGGCTGGGTATCTATTCGAAGATCGACCAGGACGGCCCCAAGCTTTTCGACTCGCTGGTGAAAGATGGCGAGAAGGCTGAAAAGCAGGCCAAGAAGAGCGCCGAAGATGTGGCCGAAAGCGCCAAGTCCTCGACCACTTCGCGGGTGTCTGGCGTGAAGGACCGGGCACTGGGCAAGTGGAGCGAACTCGAAGAGGCTTTCGATAAACGCCTGAACAGCGCCATCTCGCGCCTGGGTGTGCCGAGCCGCAACGAAATCAAGGCCCTGCACCAGCAGGTAGACAGCCTGACCAAGCAGATCGAGAAGCTGACCGGTGCCTCGGTGGCGCCGGTTTCCTCGCGTGGGGCAGCGGCCAAGCCGGCAGCCAAACCACTGGCCAAGGCGGCAGCGGCTAAACCTGCAGCCAAAACCGCTACGGCGAAACCTGCAGCCAAGGCGGCCGCGGCAAAACCTGCGACCAAGCCTGCGGCTGCCAAACCTGCAAGCAAGGCGGCAGCAGCGAAATCTGCCGCCAAGCCTGCGGCAAAGTCGGCAGCAGCCAAACCGGCAGCAGCCAAGAAGCCTGCAGCGAAGAAAGCACCGGCCAAGCCGGCGGCCAGCGCTGCACCTGCCGCGACCGATGCCCCGGCCCCGGCTGCAGCCCCGGCCAGCAGCACGCCGTCGGCAGCCAACGGGACCGGTACCCTGATCTGATACCGCATCGCCCTCTTCGCGGGTGGCCCCGCCCCTACAGGTACAGCACGACCCTGTAGGCGCGGGTTCACCCGCGAATGCGTTGGCGGCGGCAGCACAGCCCCTGCAGGCCTAGTCCTCCAGATACTTCATCGCCAACTGCTCCGCAGCCCCCCGCGCCTGAGCCTGCAGGTGCGGCGCCACCAGCATCATCACCTGGTACACCACGATCCCCACATCCCCTTCGCGCCCCAGCACCCGTTGGTAATCCAGCGAGAACAGCAGCGTCAGGGTGATCTGTTCCACCAGTTGCCCCAAGGCCTGGGTGTCACTCTGTACCAGGCCTTGGCCCTTGAGGCTGGCCAGCAGTGCCGCCAGCGTGCGCTTCAAGGCGTTGATCAGGCTGCGCATGCCGCGGGCCAGCTTGGGCAGGCGCCCGGTCAGGTTCGACAGGTCCTGGAACAGAAACCGGTACTGCGCCATGTGCTCGACGATCAGGTGCAGGAACAGCCAGTAGTCCTCGGCATCCAGGCGCACTTCCAGCGGCGGGTCCAGCAGCGGCATCAGCGCTTCCTCGAAACGCTCGAACAACCCCAGCACCAGGGGCTCCTTGCCGTGGAAGTGGTAGTAGAGGTTGCCCGGGCTGATACCCAGCTCGTTGGCAATCTCCAGGGTCGATACGTTCGGCTCGCCCTGCTGGTTGAACAGCTGCAGGGCGCACTCAAGGATACGGTCGCGGGTTTTCATCCAGTCGGTCTGCTCATCGGCTCAGCACGTAGGTGCCGGGCGCAGGGGCCAGCGGCGGGTGGGTGGCGTTGCCCAGGTCGTTGCGTGGCGCCTTGAGCGGCCCGGAGCGCTGGGTGATCCACTCCAGCCACAACGGCCACCAGCTACCCTCGCTGCGCGTAGCTTCGTGGAACCATGCGCGTGGGTCACTGCTCAGCCTGGGGTTGGCCAGGTAATAGGCCTTGGGGTTGCCTGGCGGGTTGATGATGCTCTGGATATGCCCGCTGTTGGCCAGCACGAAGCGCCGATCCCCCCCCAGCAGCAGGGCCGACCGGTACACCGCGTCCCAAGGGGTGATGTGGTCGTTGCTGCCGGCAACGGTAAAACTGTCCACGCTGACCTGTTGCAGGTCGATTGGTGTACCGCAGACCTCCAGCCCGGCCGGGTTGGTCAACGGGTTGAGCTTGAAGAAATCCAGCAGGTCGCCATGTAATGCGGCAGGCAGGCGCGTGCTGTCGGCGTTCCAGTAGAGAATGTCGAACGCAGGCGGCGTCTTGCCGAGCAGGTAGTTGTTGACCCAGTAGTTCCAGATCAGGTCGTTGGGCCGCATCCAGGCAAAGATCCGCGCCACTTCGGCGCCATCCAGCACGCCGCGCTGGTAGGAGCGGCGCTTGGCTGCCTGAAGGGTCTGCTCGTCGGCGAACAGGCTGGCCGGGCTGTCGAACTTACTGTCCAGCAGGCTGACCAGGTAGGTGGCACTGCGCACCCGGCGCAACTGGTTCCTGGCTTGCAGGTGGCCTTGCAAGGCCGCCATGGTCAGGCCGCCAGCGCAAGCGCCCATGAGGTTGGGGTCACGGTTGCCGCTGATGCGGCGGCAGGCATCCAGGGCTTCTTCCAGCGCCTGCACGTAGCTGGACAAGCCCCATTCACGGTGACGCGGGTCCGGGTTGCGCCAGCTGACCATGAATACCTGCAAGTTGTTCTTGAGCATGTACTGGACGAAGCTGTTGTTCGTGCTCAGGTCGAAGATATAGAACTTGTTGATCTGCGGCGGCACCACCAACAGCGGGCGGCTGTGCTGTTTTTCACTCATCGGCCGGTACTGGATCAGCTCCAGCAGTTCGTTGCGAAACACCACCGCCCCAGGGGTGGCGGCCAGGTTGCGACCCACTTCGAAGGCCCGCTCATCGACCTGGCGCGGCAGCCCATCGTTGTGGCGCAGGTCTTCGAGCAACTGGGCCAGGCCGCGCACCAGGCTCTGGCCACCGGTGTTGAACAGCTCTTTCACGGCCAGCGGGTTGAGCAGCGAGTTGCTGGGGGCCAGCGCATCGTTGAGCAGGTTGAACAGAACGTGCGCGCGGGCCCGGTCATCGTCATGCAGCTGGCTTTCGTCGATCCACTGGCGGGTCTGCTGCTGCCAGGCCAGGTAGGCTTGCAGGCCTCGGCGGTAGAACGGGTTCAGGCTCCACGTAGGGTCGCTGAACCGGTTGTCACGCGGGCTGGGCTGAAGCGGTGAATCGCCCAGCATCACCCGCCCCAGTTGCCCGCCAAGGGCCAGCAGGTGATGGGCGGTATGCAACGGGTGGCGCAGCCCGTGGCGGCCGACCGTGCGTAGCGTGGCCAGCAGGTCGCGGCCGCGCAGGCCGAGCATGGCGTGCTGCACGGTCATTTTGGTGGCAGGGAGCGTTTGCGATCCTTTGGCCGGTTTGTCTGTCATGGCAACACTCCCTTGTCTGACCCATTGCGCGTTATAGCCCCTTTCGCGGTACTGGCGGTTACCCTCCCGAGGCCGGGCGCGGGTGCATCACGGCGCGCTGACGTTCTTGCTGCAGGAACTTCATGATGATTGGCGCGACAGCCTCGGCGCGAGTGATCAGGAACAAATGGCCGTCGTCGATAATATGTAGCTGGGCATTGGGAATCCGCCAGGCTAGCAGGCGCATGTTGACCAGCGGGATGAGCGGGTCATCGTCGCCAGCCAGCACCAGGGTCGGCTGCTGGATCTTGTGCAACCAGTGAATGCTGGTCCAGCCCAGGCCGGCGAACAGCTGCCAGTAGTAGCCCACCTTGCCGCCGGAGCGCACCTTGGCTGCGTGGTGCATGGCCAGCTCCGGGTCCCGGCGAAAACCGCCGCCGTAGATCAGTGGAGCAATGCGCAAGACATGCGACGGTTGCACATAGCGCCTGGGGCTGGCCATCATCCACAGCACCTTGGGCTTGCCGGGTACCATCACGGCACCGGCTGCAGTGGCGGCGAGTATCAGCTTCCTGCAGCGTTCGGGGTAGTCGTGGGCGAACTGTTGGGCCAGGGCGCCGCCCCAGGACACGCCAATCACATTGACCTGGCCGTAATCGAGGTAGTCGAGCATTCGTGCCGTCAGCTTCGCCAGCCCAGGGAAGCGATACGGGTGGCGCGGCGTGGACGAGCCGCCGACACCGGGTACGTCGAAAGCGATCACTTCCAGGTCCGGGTCCAGTGCCTCGATGAAGGGGAATACCAGCTCCAGGTTGGCGCCGATGCCATTGAAGATCAGCAGCGGCGTCAAGTGTGGCTTGCCGGGGCGGACGGCGGTGCGGATGGACTGGTTGTCCAGCTCGACGGTCCGGAAGATATACGGTTGCGTCATGCGCGTGACTCTTGGGTGAAATGAACACCGTGGCACCCTGCGGGCCGCCACGGCGCTGCCACTCAACGCTCGTGAACGTAGGTGCCTGGGGCAGCCTCGCCCGCAGCATAGGCACGGTTGCCCAGGCGGGTCGGCGCTTTTTTCAGTTCGCCTGCGCGCTCGGCCAGCCAGCCTTGCCAGTGCAGCCACCAGGAGTCGGCATGCTTGGTGGCATTTTCCTGCCAGGCCAGCGGATCACCCGGGCGGTCGTCACCGGTCATGAAGCGTGCCTTGGGGTTGCCCGGCGGGTTGAGGATGCTCTGGATATGCCCGCTGTTGGACAGCACGAACTCGATCTTGCCCCCGAACAGGTGGGCCGAGCGGTAGCACGACTGCCACGGGGTAATGTGGTCAGCGGTGCCCGCCACGCTGAAAATGTCGCACTGCACGTTTTTCAGGTCGATGGGTGTGCCGCACACTTCCAGGGCGTTGGGGCGTGTCAGCGGGTTGGTCTTGAACATTTCGATCAGGTCGCCATGGAAGGCGGCGGGCAGGCGCGTGGTGTCGTTGTTCCAGAACAGGATGTCGAACACCGGCGGCTCGTTGCCGAGCAGGTAGTTGTTCACCCAGTAATTCCAGATCAGGTCGTTGGGGCGCATCCAGGCGAATACCTTGGCCATCTCGCTGCCTTCCAGCACACCGGCCTGGTAGGAGTGGCGCTTGGCGGCTTCCAGGGTCTGCTCGTCGACGAACAGCGCCACCTGGGTATCCATCGTGGTATCCAGCACGCTGACCAGCAGGGTCAGGGCATTGACCTTGTGCTCGCCGAGGGCTGCGTAGTGCCCTACCAGTGCAGTGCAGGTGATGCCGCCAGAGCAGGCACCGAGCATGTTCAGGTCCTTGCTGCCGGTAATCGCCAATACGGCGTCGACGGCTTCCTTGAGGGCGTCGATGTAGGTGGACAAGCCCCATTCACGCTGGGCCTTGGTCGGGTTGCGCCAGCTGATGATGAAGGTTTGCTGCTGCGAGCGCAGGCAAAAACGTGCCAGGCTCTTTTCCGGGCTCAGGTCGAATACGTAGAACTTGTTGATCTGCGGCGGCACCACCAGCAGTGGCCGGGCGTGCACCTGCTCGGTGATTGGGCTGTACTGGATCAGTTCCAGCACATCATTGCGGTACACCACCGCACCTTCGCTGGTGCCCAGGTTCTTGCCCACCTCGAAGGCGTCCATGTTCACCTGGCTAGGCATGCCGCCGTTGTTGACCATGTCCTTGGCCAGGTTGGACAGGCCGTCGAGCAGGCTCTTGCCACCGGTCTCGAAGAAGCGCTTGACCGCAGCCGGGTTGGACAAGGTGTTGGTCGGCGCCATGGCTTCGGTCATCAGGTTGATGACGAACTGGCCGCGGCTGATGTCCTGAGGTGACAGGTCACTGCTGCCGATCCAGTCCTGCAGTTCGTTGCGCCAGGCCAGATACGTCTGCAGGTAGCGGCGGTACAGCGGGTTGCTGCTCCAGGCCGGGTCGTTGAAGCGTCGGTCGTCGCTTTCCGGGGCCAGGCTGGACTTGCCCAGCAGGACGTTTTTCAGTTCCAGGCCAAAATGGGCCACGTGCTTTGCGCTGTGCAGCGGTTGGCGCACGGCCTGACGCAATACGGTGCGTGCCGAACTCAGCAGGTCTTTGCGGCGAATGCCGATGATCGGGTTCAGCCCCAGGGTGTTTTCCGAGGCCTGCCGCTGCAGCTCATCGTTGTTCTTGTTACTCATCTACGACGCTCCGTTGTCCTGAGACGAGTACCGGTTGCTGTGACGGGGGCACAGCCCTGAGCCCGGTACTGCTACTCGGGTGACCAGTGATAAGGAACAGCGGTGCTGCGGGGTTCTGAATACCTGCAGCGTGATGCAGGGAACTTGCCACTCACATTGGTTACCCGACTTTCATGTAATGCGCAAGACAGCCCGTCACTGGGCCGTCTGCCAATCATTCAAACAGATGAAACTAGAAAATGCGCTCTAAACCTTGCAGCCCTTGCGCTAGAGCATGAATTTGACGACCGACTCCGCCGGGTCGCGGGATTTGCCGGCCTTGTGCAGCTCGTCGAGGTATTCGGCCCACAGCTCGTTTTGGCGCAGGCACAGCTGTTCCAGGTATTCCCAGGTGAACAGGCCGCTGTCATGGCCGTCGTCGAAGGTCAGTTTCAGTGCATATTGGCCGGCTGGCTCGATGCCGCTGAGGCCGACGTTGAGCTTGCCGAATTGCAGAATGGGGTTGCCGTGGCCCTGGACCTCGGCGGAGGGGGAGTGCACGCGCAGGAACTCGGCGGGCAGGGTGTAGACCTCACCGGGTGCATAGGTAAGGCTGAGGGTTTTCGAGGCTTTGTGCAGGTTGATGGCGGTGGGCATGCGGGCCATGGGCTGAATCTCTTCTTGGCGACAAGACTCAAGCTTCAAGCTTCGAGCCTCAAGCTGCAAGAGGTGATGCCCAAGACATGTAACGGCCCTGTTTTGCGGTGCTGCAAGCGACGTAGAACAGCTCGTCGCTTGCAGCTTTCCGCTTACAGGATGTAACGCGACAGGTCTTCGTTCTGCGCCAGCTCACCCAGGTGGCTGTTCACATAAGCCGCGTCGATCTGGATCGGCGTTTCGTCATGGGCGCTGGCCAGGTCACCGGCACTGAACGACACCTCTTCAAGCAGGCGCTCCAGCAGGGTATGCAGGCGACGGGCACCGATGTTCTCGGTTTTCTCGTTGACCTGATAGGCAATTTCGGCCAGGCGCTTGATGCCGTCGGCGACGAACTCGATGTTCAGGCCTTCGGTTTTCAGCAGCGCCTGGTACTGCTCGGTCAGCGAAGCGTGCGGCTCGCGCAAAATACGCTCGAAGTCTTCCGGGGTCAGTGCCTTGAGCTCTACACGGATCGGCAGGCGGCCTTGCAGTTCGGGTACCAGGTCGCTGGGCTTGCTCAGGTGGAACGCGCCCGAGGCAATGAACAGGATGTGGTCGGTCTTGACCATACCCAGCTTGGTGTTGACGGTGCAGCCTTCGATCAGCGGCAGCAGGTCGCGCTGCACGCCTTCACGGGACACATCGGCACCGCCCACATTGCCGCGCTTGGCAACCTTGTCGATTTCGTCGATGAACACGATACCGTGCTGCTCGACCGCTTCCAGGGCCTTGGCCTTGAGCTCTTCCTCGTTGACCAGGCGGCCCGCTTCTTCATCGCGGACCATCTTCAGCGCTTCTTTGACCTTCAGCTTGCGCGCCTTGCGCTTGCCCTTGCCCATATTGGCGAACAGGCTTTGCAGCTGGTTGGTCATTTCTTCCATGCCAGGCGGCGCGGCAATTTCGACACCTACGGCATCGGCGACTTCGATCTCGATTTCCTTGTCATCCAGCTGGCCTTCGCGCAGGCGCTTGCGGAACAGCTGGCGGGTGTTGGAGTCGCTACTGGTCTGCGCAGCTTCCTCATTGAAGTTGGTCACCCGCGCCTGCGGCAGCAGGGCATCGAGGATACGGTCTTCGGCGGCGTCTTCGGCGCGGTGGCGCACGCGGATGATCTCCTGCTCGCGCAGCATCTTCAGTGCGGCATCGGCCAGGTCGCGGATGATCGACTCGACATCACGGCCGACGTAGCCGACCTCGGTGAACTTGGTGGCTTCGACCTTGAGGAACGGGGCGTTGGCCAGCTTGGCCAGGCGGCGGGCGATTTCGGTCTTGCCGACACCGGTCGGGCCGATCATCAGGATGTTCTTCGGCGTCACTTCGGCGCGCAGCTCAGCCGGCAGCTGCATCCGCCGCCAGCGGTTGCGCAGGGCAATGGCCACGGCGCGCTTGGCGTCGTCCTGGCCGATGATGTGGCGGTTGAGTTCGTGGACGATCTCGCGGGGGGTCATGGACATGATCAATTGGGTCCTTGGGCAGATGAGTCAGCGTGGAAAAGCCCCATCACCGGGATGGGGCGCCAGAACAGCTGAGTCAGTCGGCCAGGTCCTGCTCCTCGATGGTCAGGTTATGGTTGGTGAACACGCAGATGTCGCCGGCGATGTTCAGGGCGGTTTCGGCGATTTCACGGGCCGAGAGGTCGGTCTTGTTCAGCAGTGCGCGGGCGGCAGCCTGGGCGTAGGCACCACCGGAACCCATGGCGATCAGGCCATCTTCGGGTTCGACCACGTCGCCGTTGCCGGTGATGATCAGCGAGGCGTCCTTGTTGGCCACGGCCAGCATGGCCTCCAGGCGGCTCAGGGAACGGTCGGTACGCCATTCCTTGGCCAGCTCGACGGCGGCACGGATCAGGTGGCCCTGGTGTTTCTCCAGCTGCCCTTCAAAGCGCTCGAACAGGGTGAAAGCGTCGGCGGTGGCACCGGCGAAGCCGGCGATGACCTGGCCGTGGTACAGGCGGCGCACTTTCTTGGCGTTGCCTTTCATTACCGTGTTGCCGAGGGATACCTGGCCGTCGCCGCCCATGACGACTTTGCCGTTACGGCGGACAGAAACGATGGTGGTCAAGGGGAGAGTCTCCACGCAGCGGGGCGAAAGTGCCTGATGCAGACTCATATGGGGGTGGGGGGAAGGATTTCAACCGTGGGGGATGAATGGTCGCGCCAGGCCGGGGGCGCCGTGTGAGGGCATTCGCGGGCATGCCCGCTCCCACAGGGTTACCACATGCTTCGAGATGGTGGTGATCCTGTGGGAGCGGGCGTGCCCGCGAAAAGGGTTACTCAGGCCTCGTGGCAAACGTGCCCATCGACCAAGGTATAGCGCACCGCACCCGGCAGGCAGTGGCCGATGAACGGGCAGTTCTCACCCCGCGACAGCCATTGCTCGCCGGCAACGGTCGAGGCTTGCGGGTCGAACAGCACCAGGTCGGCCGCGCCGCCTGCCTTCAGCTCACCCGCAGGCAGGCGCAGGGCAGCAGCCGGGCCGCTGCTCAGGCGGGCGAGCAAGGTGGGCAGGTCGAGCAGGCCGTCCTGCACCAGGGTCATGGCCAGCGGCAGCAGCAGCTCGACGCTGCTGATACCCGGCTCGGTAGCACCGAACGGGGCCAGCTTGGCATCGCGTTCGTGCGGCTGGTGGTGGCTGGAAATCGCCTGGATTACGCCAGACTTCACCGCTTGACGAAGGCCCTCACGGTCAGCAGCAGTACGCAGCGGTGGCTGCACGTGGTACAGGCTGGAGAACTCGCGCAGCGACTCGTCGGTGAGAATCAGCTGGTACAGCGCCACGTCAGCGGTTACCGGCAGGCCAAGTGCCTGGGCCTGGGCGATCAGCCGCGCGCCACGGGCGCTGGTAATCTGGCTGAAGTGCGCGCGCACGCCGCTCTGCTCGACCAGCAGCAGGTTGCGCGCCAAGGCCACGGTTTCGGCACTTTCCGGAATGCCCGGCAAGCCAAGGAAACTGGCCATGGCGCCTTCGTGGGCCAGGCCGCCCTGGGCCAGGTCGCGGTCCTGGGAATGGAACACCACGGTCAGGTCGAAGGTGGCGGCATACTCCAGGGCGCGGGCCAGGGTACGGTTGTTGGGGATTTCCTTCAGGCCGTTGCCGAAAGCCACGCAGCCGGTGTCACGCAGGGCCACCAGCTCCGCCAGCTGCTCGCCTTCCAGGCCCTTGGTCAGGGCGCCGATCGGGTAGACCTTGCTGTTGGCCGCTTCGCGGGCACGGTCGAGAATCAGCTCGGCCACGGCCGAGGTGTCCAGCACCGGCTTGGTTTGCGGTGGGCAGCACAGGCTGGTCACGCCACCGGCCACGGCTGCGCGGGTTTCGCTGGCGATGTTGCCTTTGCGGCTAAAGCCCGGTTCGCGCAGGGCCACGCCAAGGTCGACCAGGCCAGGCGCGGCAACCAGGCCTTGCGCCTGGATCGTGCGGCTGGCGCTGAACCCGGCCGGGGCGGCGCCGATGGCAGCAATGCGGCCACCGTCCAGGTGCAGGTCGGTCACCTGGTCCAGGCCGCTGTTGGGGTCGATGACCCGGGCGCCAAGAATACTGATGGTCACTGGGCGTTCTCCTGGTCGAATTGACGTTGCGCGTTTTGCCCGCTCATGGCCATGGACAGCACTGCCATGCGTACGGCGATGCCGTAGGTGACCTGGTTGAGGATCACCGAATGCTTGCCGTCGGCCACCGCCGACTCAATCTCCACGCCCCGGTTGATCGGGCCTGGGTGCATGACGATGGCATCCGGCTTGGCCCCGGCCAGACGGGCCGTGGTCAGGCCGAACAGGCGGTAGAACTCGCCTTCGCTGGGCAGCAGGCCACCGGCCATGCGTTCACGCTGCAGGCGCAGCATGATCACCACGTCGACATCCTTCAGGCCCTCGGCGAGGTCGCTGTAGACCTTCACGCCGTACTGCTCGATACCGATCGGGATCAGGGTTTTCGGCCCGATCACGCGAATGTCCGGGCAACCCAGGGCCTTGAGCGCCAGCATGTCGGAGCGGGCAACCCGCGAGTGCAGGATATCGCCGACGATCGCTACCGACAGGTTCTCGAAGCTGCCTTTGTGGCGACGGATGGTCAGCATGTCGAGCATGCCTTGGGTCGGGTGCGCATGGCGGCCGTCACCACCGTTGATCACGGCAACGTGCGGGCACACGTGCTCGGCGATGAAATGCGCCGCGCCCGAGTCGGAGTGGCGCACGACGAACATGTCGGCGGCCATGGCTTCGAGGTTGCGCAGGGTGTCGAACAAGGTCTCGCCCTTGCTGGTCGAGGACGTCGACACATTGAGGCTGATCACGTCGGCAGACAGGCGCTGGGCTGCCAGCTCGAAGGTGGTGCGGGTACGGGTCGAGTTCTCGAAGAACACGTTGCACACGGTCTTGCCGCGCAGCAAAGGGACTTTTTTAACGGCCCGTGCACCGACTTCCAGGAAGGAGTCGGCGGTGTCGAGGATCTCGGTCAGCAGTTCGCGGGGCAAACCGTCAAGCGAGAGGAAGTGGCGCAGCTGGCCCTGGTCATTGAGCTGCAGCGGGCGCTTGGCGTCGATTGGCGTCATCGCGGGGGACTCTTAAAGGGCGGAAGCGGGGGCGAGGTCCTGGCGCTCGAGGGCGAGCGGTGCGGGTCCGGTCAATTTTACCCGTTCATAGGGGGCCAGCGACAGGGTGGCGCCGACCACATTCGGGCGGATTGGCAGTTCGCCGGCATCCAGGTCCACCAGGCAGACCAGGGTGACGCTGGCCGGGCGGCCATAGTCGAACAGTTCGTTGAGCGCCGCGCGGATGGTGCGGCCGCTCATCAGCACGTCATCCACCAACACCAGGTGCTGACCTTCGACTTCGAACGGCAGCTCGGACGGGCGTACCTGCGGGTGCAGGCCATTCTGGCTGAAGTCATCGCGGTAGAACGAGACGTCCAGGGTACCCATGGCACTCTTGTCGCCCATGGCCTCCTGCAGGGCCTGGGCAACCCAGACACCACCTGTACGAATACCGATGTAACGCGGCTCGCTGATGCTGCGGCGGGCCAGGTGGGCGCGAAGGTCGACAGCCATCTGCCGGACCAGCTCGGCGGGGTTGGGTAGGCTCATTGCGGGCTCCTCGGAAGGGTGCGCCGGGCGTGGCCGGCGGCAAAGATGATCAGGTATTGGCCTCCAGCCAGCCTTGCAGCAACAGGGCCGCGGCGATGGCATCGACCGGGTTGTCGCGGTAGCTGCCGCGCTGGCCGCCACGGGCCATGCGCTCGCCTTTGGCCTCGAAGGTGGTCAGGCGCTCGTCGTGGGTGTGCACGGGCAGGTTGAAGCGGCCATTGAGGCGGCGGGCAAATTTTTCGGCGCGGGCGCTCATTTCGCTGGGCGTGCCGTCCATGTTCAATGGCAGGCCGACGACGATGGCGTCCGGCTTCCATTCGGCAATCAGCTTTTCCACCTGGGCCCAGTCCGGCACGCCGTTCTGCGCCTTCAGCGTGCACAGCTCACGGGCCTGGCCGGTGATGACCTGGCCGACGGCCACACCGATCTGTTTGCTGCCATAGTCGAAACCCAGCAGCAGGCGTAGTTCGGCCATCAGGCGTGGCCCGCCTGGCTGGTCAGCAGGTGCAGGTTGATGCCCAGGCTGGCGGCGGCGGCCTCCAGGCGCAGGTCACTGGCCATTTCAAAAATGATTTGCGGGTCGAACGGGCAGTTGAGCCAGGCATTGTCGGCCAGCTCCGCTTCCAGCTGGCCGGCCTCCCAGCCGGCATAGCCGAGCGTGATCAGGCTTTGCTTGGGGCCGACCCCGGCGGCAATGGCCAGCAGGATGTCCTGCGACGTGCTCAGCGTCAGCCCTTCCAGCGCCACGCTCGCCTGGAAACTGCACTCGCTGCTGTGCAGCACAAAGCCACGGTCGGTCTGCACCGGGCCGCCCTGGTAGATCGGCACCTGCAAGGTGCTGTCCGGCGGCGTTTCGTCCGGGCGCAATTGCTCGAGAATATCGGCCAGGCTCAGTTCCTGCGGCCGATTCACTACCAGGCCCATGGCGCCATGGGCGTTGTGCTCGACAATGTACGTGAGGGTCTGGGCGAAGTTCGGATCGGCCATGTGCGGCATGGCGATCAGGAACTGATGCTTGAGGTAGCTCGGCGTGAGGTTTTTCATGGGGTAGTAGTGTGGCGCCAGGTGGCGAGGCTGACAAGGTTCTCGGTATGCCTGATTTGAGGGCTGCTGCGCAGCCCATCGCCGACAAGCCGGCGCCCACAGGGGCGCGCAGCGGCCCTGGTTCAGTTACTGGACAAACGGTCCCCACGGGCAAAGCGCCAGGTGCGGATGATCTCCAGGCGGTCGAACTCGGCCAGGTCCCCGGTAAACGGTGCGAACGGCGCCGCCAGCCGCACGATACGCTGCGCTGCCTGGTCCAGCACCGGCTGCCCGGACGACTCCAGTACCAGCACTTCGTACAGCGAGCCGTCGCGGTTGATCGAGACCATCATGCGCAGGTTGCCGTAGATCTGCTGCCGGCGCGCCTCGTCGGGGTAGTTGAGGTTGCCCACCCGCTCGACTTTCTTGCGCCACTCTTCCTTGTACCAGGCGCCCTTGTCGCGCATGGTCGAGGCAGCGTTCAGGCGGTGGATGCGCGGGCGCTTGGCGTACAGTTGCTGTTCGTTGGACAGCTCTGCCTCCAGGCTGGCGATCTGGCTGGACAGCTGCGAGCTGTCGAAGTCCGGGGCGGGCGCGGCGGGCTTGGGTTGGGCCTTGCTGGGCTTGGGCTTGGGCTCGACCTTGTGCGCCTTGGGTGCGTTGGTCACCACCGCCGACTTCTGCGGGGTTGGTGGCGGCACTACTTCCGGTTTGGCTGTCGGTGGGGGGGTGATCTTGTTGATCTTGCTGTCCTGGAACGGCGCCAGCTCGGTGGTCTTGGGCACGGCCTTCTTGTCCAGGGTGCCGCTGCCTTGCTGGTTGTCCTGGGCCTGGAAATCAGCTTTCTCCGGCGGTTTTTCGCTTTTGAAGGTGGCCAGGGTAATGTCCATGGTATGGCGGATTTCGGCAGGCTTGACCACGGTGAAACCGACGCCGAGGATCAGCGCCAGGTGCACCAGCACAGCCAGGAACAGCGTGAAACCGAGCCGGTCCACAGGGCGAACGCGTGGGGGCAGCAGGTCGGAAGGGATGTCAGCGGGCAGCGTCATCGGGTATCCAGCAACCGCAGGGCGGGGCAGCAGGCCAGGCAAATAGGACCCGCATCATACCCCACTCCGGGTAAATGCCGTGCGTCGGCGGTCAGCGCGCCTGCAACTGGCGATCAATGGCATCCATCAGCTTGCCGCCGATATCGGTGTTGTAGGCGTTGTCGATTTCGCGAATGCAGGTCGGGCTGGTGACGTTTATCTCGGTGAGGTAATCGCCGATCACGTCGAGGCCCACGAACAACAGGCCTTTCTCGCGCAGGGTTGGCCCCACCTGGGCGGCAATCCAGCGGTCCCGGTCGCTCAGCGGGCGCGCCTCGCCGCGGCCACCGGCAGCCAGGTTGCCACGGGTTTCGCCGCTGGCCGGAATGCGCGCCAGGCAGTAGTCGACCGGCTCGCCGTCGATCATCAGGATGCGCTTGTCGCCGTCCTTGATCGCCGGCAGGTAGGCTTGCGCCATGATCTGCTGGGCACCCAGCGCGGTCAGGGTTTCGAGGATCACCGACAGGTTCGGGTCGCCCACCCGGTGGCGGAAGATCGACGTGCCGCCCATGCCATCCAGTGGCTTGAGGATTACATCGCCATGCTTGGCCGCGAACTCGCGGATGATGTCCGGGCGGCGGCTGACCAGCGTGGGTGGCGTGCACTGCGGGAACAGCGTGGCAAACAGCTTTTCGTTGCAGTCACGCAGGCTTTGCGGGCGGTTGACCACCAGCACGCCATCGTTCTCGGCTTGCTCCAGCAGGTAGGTGCTGTAGACGAACTCCATGTCGAACGGCGGGTCCTTGCGCATCAGGATCACATCCAGCTCGGCCAGGGTGCTGTCCTGTTCCTCACCCAGCTCGAACCAGCGGGCCGGGTCGGCGAACACTTTCAGCGGGCGCATGCGCGCACGGGCCTTGCCTTCGCCCTGATACAGGTCGTGCTGTTCCATGTAGAACAGGCTCCAGCCGCGTGCCTGGGCGGCCAGCAGCATGGCCAGCGAACTGTCCTTTTTGTAGGAGATGGACGCGATGGGGTCCATGACAATGCCGAGGCGAACGCTCATGGGGTGGTTCCTCTTGGCGGCGCGTGGCCGCGATGGCTCGAAAGAAAAGTGGCTCAGGGTGGCGCTGCGAACGCCGCCGGTCAAGGGGCGGCGCAGATGGAACGGCCACCCGGAGTGTGCTAAAAATGCAGCTGCAAGCCTTTAGCTACAAGCCTCAAGAGAAAAGCGGTCACGCGCCGATTGGCTTTTTCTTGTAACTTGCTGCTTGCAACTTGCAGCTAAATTCCCATTGGTAGGCGTCTATGGAACAACCCCTGAAGGTGATGGTGATCGACGATTCGCGCACGATCCGCCGCACCGCGCAGATGTTGCTCGGTGAAGCAGGCTGCGAGGTCATCACCGCCAGCGATGGCTTCGATGCCCTGGCCAAGATCGTCGACCACCAGCCTGGCATCATCTTCGTCGACGTGTTGATGCCGCGCCTGGACGGCTACCAGACCTGCGCCATCATCAAGCACAACAGCGCCTTCAAGGACACCCCGGTGATCCTGTTGTCGTCGCGCGACGGGCTGTTCGACAAGGCCCGCGGCCGGGTAGTCGGCTCTGATCAGTTTCTGACCAAGCCGTTCAGCAAGGAAGCACTGCTCGACGCAATCCGTGCCCATGTGCCCGGGTTTGCGGCACCTGAACCACAAGCACCCTGACCGCGCCCCGCCATGGCACGGTTCTACTTTCCTGATGGGGTAACAGCATGGCCCGAGTTCTGATTGTCGACGACTCGCCGACAGAGATGTACCGCTTGACCGAATGGCTGGAAAAGCAAGGCTACCAGGTGCTCAAGGCCAGCAACGGTGCCGACGGCGTGGCCCTGGCCCGGCAGGAAAAGCCGGACGCCGTGCTGATGGACATCGTCATGCCGGGCATGAACGGCTTCCAGGCCACCCGCCAGCTCAGCAAAGACCCGGAAACCAGTGCCATTCCGGTGATCGTGGTCACCACCAAGGACCAGGAGACCGACCGCATCTGGGCCACCCGCCAGGGCGCCCGCGACTTCCTCACCAAACCGGTGGATGAAGCCGCGCTGATCGCCAAGCTCAAAGAAGTGCTGGGGGCTTGACCACCCGCCCGCAGGGCGCGTCACTGACCGCCTTCGAGTTGTTGCTGGACATCGACCGGCGCTGCCGTTTGCTGGTCGCCGACCAGCCGCCGCAAGACAACCGCCCGCAAGAGTGGAGTGGCATTGGCTTTCGCATCGCCGGGCAATGGTTCGTCGCGCCCATGGGCGAGGTGGCCGAGGTGCTGCGCGAGCCGCGTAGCAGCCGGGTGCCGGGGGTGCAGCCTTGGGTCTGCGGCGTGGCCAACCTGCGTGGCCGGTTGTTGCCGGTAATGGACCTGAGCAGCTTCTTTGGCCTGGGCCACGCCGCCCCGGGCAAGCAGCGCCGGGTGCTGGTGGTGGACCACGACGACCTGTTCGTCGGCCTGCTGGTGGACGAAGTGCTCGGTTTGCAGCACTTTACCCTCGACAGCCTGCAACTGTCCCCGCCACAGCCGCTGATTCGGGCTGCTGCGCGCTTTGTGCAGGGGCACTTCCCGCGTGAACGCAATTGGGCGATCTTCAGCCCCTTCGCCCTGGCCCAGGCGCCGGGTTTTCTCGATGTGGCGTTATAGGACCTGCGAACGTGAACACACCCGCCGCCCCCGTCACGGCCACCACCGTGACCCCACGTACCCGCAGCATCGCGCAGATCACCGTGCTGTTCCTGATCCTGATCCTGTCGATCATCCTGCTGTTCGCCAATTTCGCCTACCTGAACACCCAGTCCAATTACGACAAGCAGTACATCGGCCATGCCGGCGAGTTGCGCGTGCTGTCACAACGCATCGCCAAGAACGCCACCGAAGCGGCTGCAGGCAAGGCGTTGGCGTTCAAGTTGCTGTCGGATGCGCGCAACGATTTCGAGCGGCGCTGGGGCTACCTGCGCCACGGTGACAAGGCCACCGGCTTGCCGCCGGCGCCGCACACCGTGCGTGATGAAATGGAAGCGGTGCGGCGTGACTGGGAAAACCTGCGCAAGAACACCGATACCATCCTGGCCAGTGAACAGACGGTGCTGTCGCTGCACCAGGTGGCGGCGACCCTGGCCGAAACCGTGCCGCAACTGCAGGTGGAGTACGAAAAGGTCGTCGAGATCCTGCTGCAGAGCGGCGCCCCGGCCAACCAGGTGGCGGTGGCCCAGCGCCAGTTGTTGCTGGCCGAGCGGATCCTCGGCTCGGTCAACACGGTGCTGGCCGGTGATGACGCGGCAGCCCAGGCGGCCGATGCCTTCGGGCGTGATGCCGGGCGCTTCGGCCAGGTGCTCGAAGGGATGCTCAACGGCGATGCGGGCATCCAGGTGACCCGTGTTGCAGATGCCGACGCCCGTGCCCGGCTGGCCGAAATTGCCGAGCTGTTCCAGTTCGTTGCCGGTTCGGTGGACGAAATTCTTGAAACCTCCCCAGAGCTGTTCCGGGTGCGCGAGGCGGCGGGCAATATCTTCAGCCTGTCGCAAACCTTGCTCGACGAGGCCTCGCACCTGGCCAACGGTTTTGAAAACCTGGCCGGCGGGCGCACCCTCGATACCGTGGGTGGCTACGCCCTGGGCCTGCTGGCCCTGGCTTCGATCATCCTCATCGGCCTGGTGATGGTGCGTACCACCAACCGCCAGCTGCGTGAGACGGCAGAAAAAAACGAACGCAACCAACAGGCAATCATGCGCCTGCTCGATGAAATCGAAGAGCTGGCCGATGGCGACCTGACGGTGACGGTTTCGGTCACCGAAGACTTCACCGGCGCCATTGCCGACTCGATCAACTATTCGGTCGACCAGCTGCGTGACCTGGTCGCTACCATCAACCACAGTGCGGTGCAGGTTGCCGCCGCTGTGCAGGATACGCAGAACACCGCGCGGCAGCTGGCCAAGGCCTCCGAGCAGCAGGCCGAGCAGATCAGCGAGGCGTCCGAGGCGGTGGGCGACATGGTCGAGTCGATCGACCGGGTTTCCGCACATGCCTATGAATCTGCCAAAGTTGCCGAGCGGTCGGTGGCCATCGCCAACAAGGGCAACGAGGTGGTGCACAACACCATCAACGGCATGGACAACATTCGCGAGCAGATCCAGGACACCGCCAAGCGCATCAAGCGGCTGGGCGAGTCGTCCCAGGAAATCGGCGATATCGTCAGCCTGATCGACGATATCGCCGACCAGACCAATATCCTTGCCCTGAATGCGGCGATCCAGGCCTCGCTGGCGGGCGAAGCCGGGCGCGGCTTTGCCGTGGTCGCCGACGAAGTGCAGCGCCTGGCCGAGCGCTCGTCGTCGGCCACCCGCCAGATCGAGGCGTTGGTGCGCACCATCCAGGCCGACACCAACGAAGCCGTCATATCCATGGAGCAAACCACCGCCGAGGTGGTGCGCGGTGCCCGCCTGGCCCAGGATGCCGGGGTGGCGCTGGCCGAGATCGAAGGGGTGTCGCAGAACCTTGCCGACCTTATCCACAGCATTTCCGACGCCGCTCAGTTGCAGACCTCTTCGGCTGGGCAGATTTCCCACACCATGGCGGTGATCCAGCAGATCACTGCGCAGACTTCCGCCGGTTCTGGTGCGACCGCCGACAGTATTCGCCATTTGGCGCGCATGGCCAGCGAGATGCGCCGTTCGGTGTCTGGCTTCACCTTGCCACCACCTGCCGAGCCCAAGTGAACCGGCCTTGCGATGAGCCGTACTGATATGCCGCGCTGAGGAGTGCCCATGGCTGTAGCAACACTAAGCCCCGAGCGCCACGATACCGTAGCGCTGGCCTGGACCAAGGCCGCCATCCTCGATTGCCTGGGCCAGGCCCGCCAGGCGCTGGAGCGCTTTGCCGGCGAGCCGGGCGAGCTGTCGATGCTGGCCTTCGTGGTCGACAACCTGCACCAGGTGCATGGTTGCCTTCGCATGCTCGAATTGCGCGGCGCAACACGCCTGGCCGAAGAGCTGGAGCTGTTCGCCAAGGCCTTGGCCGATGGCCAGGTCAGCCCGCGCGGGGATTGCCTGGGCGCATTGTTCCGCGGCCTTGAGCAATTACCGGCGTACCTTGAGCGCTTGCGTGGCGCGCGCCATGACCTGCCATTGGTCATGCTGCCGTTGCTCAACCAATTGCGCGCCTGCCGGGGTGTCGAGCCGCTGGCCCAGGCCAGCCTGATCAGCGGCACGGCGCACCGCTTCGCCGGTGCCGATGACCTGGCCAACCTCGATCTGTCGCTGGGCAATTGGCGTGATCAGCTGCAGGCCGGGCCGGGCAAGGATGCCTTGCGCTCGGTAGTGACCGCGCTGTGCGACGACCTGATGCGCATCAAGGAGCGGCTCGACCAGTTCGTGCGGGGCGACCGCCTGCACCGTGAACAGCTTGACGCTTTGCTGGCGCCCCTGCGGCATGTCGCCGATACCCTCGCCGTGCTGGGCTTTCAGCAGCCACGGCGGGTGATCATCGACCAGGTGCTGGCCTTGCAGGCGCTGGCCGAGGGTGCGCGCGCCGTGGACGATGCGGTGCTGATGGATGTGGCAGGTGCGCTGCTGTACGTGGAGGCTACCCTCAACGGCATGGTCGGCCCGTTGGAAGAAAACGGCCAGGGCGGCCTGGCTGGCTCGGACCTGGCCGAGATTCGCCAGTTGGTGCTGAATGAGTCGCTGAATGTGCTGCAGCAGGCCAAGGACCTGATTGGCGATTGCCTGGAGTCCGGCTGGCCGCGGCAGCGCCTGCAACCCCTGCCGGGGTTGTTGCAGCAGGTTCGCGGGGCACTGGCCATGTTGATGCTGCCCGCGGTGGCCGAGCTGTTTGGGGGGTGTGCCGATTATGTGCAGGGTTGGCTGCAACACCTGGAAGTGGAGCCGCCGGCCGATGAGCTGGCTCACCTGGCGCAGGCCCTGAGCGCGGCCGAGTGTTATCTGCAATGGCGCGTAGCCGATCCGCTGGCCGATGGCCAGCCCTTCATCGACATCGCACGGGCCAGCTTGGCTGCGCTTGGGGTGCAGTGTACGCAACCCACCGCCACTGAGGGCGCCGACTACAGCAGCGATGGCATCGATGATGAGCTGCGCGAAGTGTTCCTCGAAGAGGCCGGTGAGCTGCTACCAGAAATCGAGCGCCACTGGCTGCGCTGGCGTGCCGATAACCAGCAGACGGCAGCGTTGGGCGATGTTCGGCGCGCCTTGCACACGCTAAAAGGCAGTGGGCGCATGGTCCATGCCGAAGCTGTGGCTGAACTGGCCTGGGGCGCCGAACACTTGCTGAACCGGGTAATCGAAGGCCGCAGTGCGCTCAGCGCCCAGGGCGTGGTGGCGCTGCAGCAGGCCTTCGTGCAGTTGCCAGACCTGCTGGCCGACTTTGCCGCAGGCCAGTTACCGCAGCTGAGCGACATCGAACAACTGGCTGGGCATCTGCATGGCCTGGCTGAAAACGACCCACCCGCGGTCGCCGACCTCGATGGCCTCGACCCGCAGTTGCTGGACATCTTCCGCAGCGAAGCGCAAGGCCACCTGGCCAGTCTCGACGCCTTCCTGCAGGGTGCAGGCGGCCATGACACGCCGTTCAGCGATGACCTGCAACGTGCCTTGCACACGCTCAAGGGCAGCGCCGCCATGGCCGGGGTGATGCCGCTTGCCGAACTGGCCACGGCCTTCGACCGCCTGGTACGCGAATACAAAGGCCACCAGTTACCGCTGCAGATGGCTGAAGTCGAGTGGCTTGAGGCTGCCCGCGCGTTGTTCCAGCTGGGCCTGGCACAACTGGACAGCACCCCACTGGCCGCCATTGCCGGGGCCCCGGAACTGATCGAGCGGGTTGGCCAGGCAGTGGACGAGCGGCTGGCCAGCCTGCATGCCGACCCTCGGCAGCAGCGGCGCGGCAGGCATGACCCGCAGTGGGTGGCCAATTTCCTCGCGCAAGCGACGGATACCCTGCTCAACGCCGAGTCATTGCTGTCGCGCTGGCAGCAGCAGCCCGGCCAACGCGATGCGCTGGACACCCTGCTGGATGAAATGACCACGCTGGGCCATGCCGCGCACCTGGCCGACCTTCGCCCAATGGATGACTTGTGCGAGGCCCTGCTCGACCTCTATGGTGCCGTGGAAGAGGGCAGCCTGGCTGCCGATGCAGGTTTCTTCGCCCTTGCCCAGGGCGCCCATGAAGCCCTGATGGACATGCTCGATGAAGTGGCGGCCGGCCAGGATGTAGCGCCGCGCCCGGAACTGGTCGAGCGCCTGCGTGCGCTGCTGGACCAGGCGCTGGCCCCGGATGCCACCGGCCTGGTGGGTATCGACGCGGTCACCCCGCTGCACCCGGACATGGACCTGACCGACGCCTTGGGCCTGGGCTTGCCACGCCCGTCAATGCCGCCGGAAGTGGCCGAGCCCCAGGTCGAGGAGGCCGAAAGCCCTGGCGAGGAGTTGTTGGAGGTATTCCTCGAAGAAAGCTCGGACATCGTCGAAAGCGCCGCTGCAGCCCTGGCCCGCTGGCAAGCCGACCCGCGCAGCAGCGTCGAGGTGGACAACCTGATGCGCGACCTGCACACCCTCAAGGGCGTGGCGCGCATGGTCGAAATCACCCCGATCGGCGACCTTGCCCATGAGCTTGAATTTCTCTACGAACTGCTGGCCGCCGGCCGCCTGCCACCCAGCGCGCCGTTGTTCGCCTTGCTGCAGAACTGCCACGATCGCCTGGCCCATATGCTCGACGCCGTGCGCCTGGGGCAGCCGCTGCACGCGGCCACGGCGCTGATCGACTACATACGCAATTTCAGCAGCGCGGCACTGACCGACAGTGCCGCAGGCCAGGGGCCGCAAGATGCCAGCGCTGCCGAAGTGCCGGCAGCGGCACCCGAGCGCGCCGCAGGCGACATGGTCAAGGTCGATGCCGAACTGCTCGACGACCTGGGTAACCTGGCAGGTGAGCACTCGATCATCCGTGGGCGCATCGAGCAGCAGGTCAACGATGCGCAGTTTGCCCTCAACGAAATGGAAACCACCCTGGAGCGCATGCGCGACCAGTTGCTGCGCCTGGATATCGAGACTCAGGGGCGGATCTCCAGCCGCCAGCCGTTCGAGGGCGATGCCTACGACGATTTCGACCCGCTGGAGCTGGACCGCCATTCGCAGTTGCAGCAGCTGTCGCGGGCACTGTTCGAGTCTGCCTCGGACCTGCTCGACCTGAAAGAAACCCTGGCCCAGCGCGCCCAGGAGGCGCACAGCCTGCTGCAGCAACAGGCGCGGGTGAACAGCCAGTTGCAGGAGGGCCTGACCGCCACCCTGATGGTGCCTTTCGAACGCCTGGTACCGCGTTTGCAGCGGGTGGTGCGACAGGTGGCCAGCGAGCTGGGCAAGCAGGTCGAGCTGGTGGTCGGCAACGCTGAGGGCGAACTGGACCGCAGCGTGCTCGAACGCATGGTGGCGCCGCTGGAGCACATGCTGCGCAACGCCGTGGACCATGGCCTGGAAAGCCGCGAAATGCGCTTGGCAGCGGGCAAGCCGGAGCTGGGTACCATCCACCTGAACTTGCTGCACGAAGGCGCCGATATCGTCATCGAAATGACCGACGATGGTGCCGGCGTGCCACTTGAGGCTGTACGGCGCAAGGCGATCAAACGCGGCTTGCTGGACCCGCAGGCGCACTTGAGCGACCACGAGATCCTGCAGTTCATCCTGCGCCCTGGCTTTTCCACCGCCGAGAAGATTACCCAGATCTCCGGGCGCGGCCTGGGTATGGACGTGGTGCACGAGGAGGTCAAGCAGCTGGGCGGTTCGATGAGCATCGAGTCGGCCCAGGGCAAAGGCGCGCGGTTCCTGATCCGCCTGCCGTTCACGGTGTCGATCAACCGCGCCTTGATGGTGCACCTGGGCGAGGAACAGTACGCCATCCCGCTCAATACCATCGAGGGCATCGTCCGCGTGCCGCCGGCCGAGCTAGCCGCGTGCTACCAGCTGGACACGCCACGCTATGTGTATGCCGGCCACGAATACGAGTTGCGCTACCTGGGCGAGTTGCTGCAAGGCATGCCGCGCCCGAGCTTGCTGGGGCAAAGTGTGCCGCTGCCGGTGCTGCTGGTGCATTCCAAGGAGCAGTCGTTCGCGATCCAGGCCGATGCCTTGTCACCCAGCCGGGAGATCGTGGTGAAAAGCCTGGGGCCGCAATTTGCCGCCGTTGCCGGGCTTTGCGGGGCAACATTGCTGGGCGATGGGCGGGTCGTGTTGATCCTCGACTTGCTGGGCCAGCTGCGTGGCCAGCAGCGCAGGCTGGCGCGCTTGCCCGGGGGCGGCAACCCGCGCCAGTTGCCCGGCCCGGTACCGCGCCGCGCCTTGCTGGTGATGGTGGTGGACGACTCGGTTACGGTGCGCAAGGTCACCAGCCGCCTGCTGGAACGCCACGGCATGAGCGTGCTCACGGCCAAGGACGGTGTCGATGCCATGGCATTGCTGCAGGAGCACCGCCCCGATGTGCTGCTGCTGGACATCGAGATGCCGCGCATGGACGGCTTCGAAGTCGCTACGCGTATCCGCCGTGATGAGCGGCTCAAAGACCTGCCGATCATCATGATCACCTCGCGTACCGGGCAGAAGCACCGCGACCGGGCCATGGCGATTGGCGTGAACGAATACCTGGGCAAGCCATACCAGGAGTCGTTGCTGTTGCAAAGTATTGCCCAGTGGAGCCAGACCCATGCTTGAACTGATTGCCGGCCAGCGCAGCAGCCTGACCGGGTTGTTGCTGCCCTTGGGTGACCGGACCCTGGTGCTGCCGAACGTGGCGGTGGCCGAGTTGAGCGGGCAACGCAACCTGTTGTGCCAGCGCGGCGACCCGCCCTGGCACCTGGGCTGGATCGACTGGCGCCAGCAGCGCCTGCCGCTGATCGGTTTCGAGGCTGCCTGCGGTGGCGAAACGCCGTGCGGGGAGCGGGCGCGGGTGGTGGTGCTCAATGCCTTGGGCGATACCGGCCTGCGCTACCTGGCATTGCTGCTGCAGGACATTCCGCGTTCTTGCAAGCTCGACAGCCAGCTCAACTATGTGGACGTGGCGCTGGGGCGGCTGGAGTTGGCCGCGGTGCAGGTGGGCGAGCAAGTGGCGCGGGTGCCGGACCTGGTTGCGCTGGAAAGGCTGGTGCGTGACGCGCAATTGCAATAGCAGCGCTTGAAGTTTCAAACTTGAGGTTGCGAGCTTGAGGGCGGTGTTCGTTTCACCGCGATCGGCTTGCAACTTGCCGCTTGAAACTAGCCGCTCCTAGAGAGGTCTGTGTTTGCATGTATTACGGTGAACGCTTCAATGCCTGGACGCACCTGGTCGGTGCCATCCTGGCCAGCATCGGTGCCATCTGGCTGATCGTGGTTGCGGGTATGCAAGGTGACCCGTGGAAGATCGTCAGTTTCTCCATCTACGGCAGCACCTTGCTGTTGCTGTACAGCATCTCCACCCTTTACCACAGCACGCGCGGCCGGGCGAAGGTGATCATGCGCAAGCTCGATCACTTGTCGATCTACCTGCTGATTGCCGGCAGCTATACGCCGTTTTGCCTGGTCAGCCTGCATGGCCCGTGGGGCTGGAGCCTGTTTGGCGTGGTCTGGGGGCTGGCAGCGATCGGCATGTTGCAGGAAATCAAGCCGCGTTCCGAAGCGCGGATCCTGTCGATCATCATCTACGCGGTGATGGGCTGGATCGTACTGGTGGCGGTCAACCCCTTGCTGCAGGCACTGGGCACCGCTGGCTTTGCCTGGCTTGCCGCCGGCGGAGTGTTCTATACCGTGGGCATCATCTTCTTTGCCCTCGACAGCCGCCTGCGCCACGCGCACGGTATCTGGCACCTGTTCGTGATCGCCGGCAGCCTTTTGCACTTCGTGGCGGTGTCGTTCTACGTGCGTTAGTTAAAAGTCGCCCCACAACTGCTGCGCCACCGACAGCGCCACTACCGGTGCGGTTTCGGTCCGCAGCACGCGCGGGCCAAGCCGTGCGGCCTGGAAGCCTGCGCGTTGCGCCTGTTCGACTTCAGCGTCGCCAAGGCCGCCTTCAGGGCCGATCAAGAAGGCCAGGGTGGCGGGCCTGGCATGGCTTGTGAGCGGCTCGGCCACCGGGTGCAGCACCAGCTTCAGCTCAGCCTGGGTGCTGCTCAGCCATTCGGCCAGGGTGGTGGGTGGGTTGATGGCCGGCAAGGTGGAGCGGCCGCATTGCTCGCAGGCGCTGATTGCCACCTGGCGCCAGTGCGCCAGGCGCTTGTCGGCGCGCTCGTCTTTGAGGCGCACTTCGCAGCGCTCGCTGATGATAGGCGTGATGGCGTTGGCGCCCAGTTCGGTGGCTTTCTGGATCGCCCAGTCCATCCGCTCGCCGCGGGACAGGCCTTGGCCAAGGTGGATGTGCAGGGGCGAATCGGCCTGGCCGGCGAAGGCCTGATCGAGGCTGACGCGTACGGTTTTCTTGCCCACTTCGCGCAAATGGCCACGGTATTCCTGGCCGCTGCCATCAAACAGCTGCACGGCGTCGCCGGGGGCCATGCGCAAGACGCGGCCAATATAGTGGGCCTGGGCCTCGGGCAGGTCATGCTCGCCAAGGCTCAGGGGGGCATCGATGAAAAAGCGGGACAGTCTCATGTAGTGCTCGTTGGCAAAGGGAAACGCGCCCTGGGTAGGAGCGGCCTTGTGTGGCGAAAGGGCTGCACGATCAGCCCGGGTCGCGGAAGTCGGGGTGGAAGTTGGCCGGCACCGCCACGCTGATGCGCTCGCGGGTGGCAATGTCGATGCCTTCGCTGGCGACCTCGGCAAGAAAGTCGATCTGCTCGGGGGTGATCACGTACGGCGGCAGGAAATACACCACGCTGCCCAACGGGCGTAACAGCGCGCCGCGGCTCAAGGCGTGTTCGAACACCTTCAGGCCCCGCCGCTGTTGCCAGGGGTAGGCGACCTTACCCGCTTTGTCCTGGACCATCTCGATGGCCAGCGCCATGCCAGTCTGGCGGATTTCGGCCACGTGGGCGTGGTCGGCCAGGTGCGCGGTGGCGCTGGCCATGCGTGCGGCCAGGGCCTTGTTGGCTTCGATCACGTTGTCCTCGGCAAAGATGTCCAGGGTCGCCAGCGCCGCTGCGCAGGCCAGCGGGTTGCCGGTGTAGCTGTGCGAGTGCAGGAACGCCCGCAGGGTCGGGTAATCGTCATAGAAGGCCTGGTACACCTTGTCGGTCGTCAGGCAAGCAGCCAGCGGCAGGTAGCCCCCGGTAAGGGCCTTGGACAGGCACAGGAAGTCTGGGCGGATGCCGGCCTGCTCGCAGGCGAACATCGTGCCGGTTCGGCCGAAGCCCACCGCGATTTCATCGTGAATCAGGTGCACGTCGTAGCGGTCGCAGGCCTCGCGCAACAGCTTGAGGTACACCGGGTGGTACATGCGCATGCCGCCGGCGCCTTGGATCAGCGGCTCCACGATCACCGCCGAAATGGTCTCGTGGTGCTCGGCCAGGGTCTGTTCCATGCTGGCGAACATGTTGCGCGAATGCTCTTCCCAGCCCATGCCCTCGGGGCGCAGGTAGCAGTCCGGGCTCGGCACCTTGAGGGTATCGAGCAGCAGCGCCTGGTACGTCTCGGTGAACAGCGGCACATCGCCGACCGACATCGCGGCGATGGTTTCGCCGTGGTAGCTGTTGGTCAGGGTGACGAAGCGTTTCTTGCCTGGCTTGCCGACGTTCTGCCAGTAGTGGAAGCTCATCTTCAACGCGACTTCGATGCACGAAGAGCCGTTGTCAGCGTAGAACACCCGGTCAAGCCCGGCCGGGGTCATGGCCACCAGGCGCTCGGACAGCTCGATCACCGGCTGATGGCTGAAGCCGGCCAGGATCACATGTTCCAGCTGGTCGACCTGGTCCTTGATGCGCTGGTTGATGCGCGGGTTGGCATGGCCGAACACATTGACCCACCAGCTGCTCACCGCGTCCAGGTAACGCTTGCCTTCGAAGTCTTCGAGCCATACGCCTTCACCGCGCCTGATCGGGATCAGCGGCAGCTGCTCATGGTCTTTCATCTGGGTGCAGGGGTGCCACAGGACCTTGAGGTCACGTTGCATCCACTGATCATTGAGGCCCATCGGCACTTCTCCTGGCTTTGCGGCGTGGTTCGACCGCGTAAGCCTAAGCAATGCCGCAGGGTAGGACAACCGCCGGGCGGCGGTAGGTAAAAATGTCAGTTGCCAAGGGCACTTGATATCACTGCGCTGGCAGGGCCGGCACAGCTGACGTATTCTTAACGCATCTCGCTCGGGGCATTTCTGCCCCTCCTCGTTCCTGTAACTTCTGACTCGGAGTTCGCCGACATGGCTGCTGCTTGGGTGCGCCTGTGCGCGTTGGTATTGATTGGTGTGTCCAGCGGCGCTGCGCTGGCGAAGGACAAGACACCCACGGCGATCGTCGTCGGCGGTGGCCTGGCGGGCCTTACGGCTGCCTATGAGCTGCAGAACAAAGGCTGGCAGGTGACCCTGCTGGAGGCCAAGGCCAGCATGGGCGGGCGCTCTGGCCTGGCCACCAGCGAGTGGATCGGCAACGCCAAGGCGCAACCTGTGCTGAACCAGTACCTTGAGCGCTTCAAGCTCACAACCCTGCCAGCGCCAGAGTTCGTGCGCACCCCGGGTTACCTGATCGACGGTGAGTACTTCAGCGCAACCGACCTGGCCACCAAGCAGCCGGCCACCGCCGAGGCGCTCAAGCGTTACGAGAAAACCCTCGATGACCTGGCCCGCTCGATCGACGACCCGCTCAATCCACAGGCCACAAGCACGTTGTTTGCCCTTGACCAGATCAACGTCGCCAGCTGGCTGGACAAGCTGCAACTGCCGGCCACCGCCCGGCAACTGATCAACCAGCAAATCCGCACCCGTTACGACGAACCGTCGCGCCTGTCGCTGCTGTACTTCGCCCAGCAGAACCGTGTTTACCGCAACGTCAGTGACCGTGACCTGCGGGCCGCGCGCCTGCCTGGCGGCAGCCCGGTGCTGGCCCAGGCCTTCGTCAAGCAGTTGAAGACCATCAAGACCAGCTCGCCGGTCACCGCCATCGTTCAGGACAAGGACAGCGTCACCGTCAAGGTCGGCAGTGTCGGTTACCAGGCCGATTACCTGGTCATGGCCGTGCCATTGCGCGCCCTGGCCAAGATCCAGATCACCCCGGGGCTGGACAGCCAGCACCTGGCGGCGCTCAAGGGCACTAACTATGGCTGGCGTGACCAGCTGATGCTCAAGTTCAAAAAGCCGGTCTGGGAAAGCCGGGCGCGCATGTCGGGCGAGGTGTTCAGCAACGCCGGTCTCGGCATGCTGTGGATCGAGCCGGCGTTGAAGGGCGGGGCGAACGTGGTGATCAACCTGTCCGGGGACAACGCCCGCCTGCTGCAGGCCTTCGGCGACAAGCAGATGGTCGACCAGGTGTTGATCCGACTGCATGCCTTCTACCCGCAGGCACGCGGTGCGTTCACCGGTTACGAGGTGAAGCGGTATAGCGTCGATGCCGGTACCGGCGGTGCCTACCTGGCCTACGGGCCGGGGCAGATCAGCAAGTTCTGGCGCCTGTGGGAGCGCCCGGTGCAGCGCATCACCTTTGCCGGTGAGCACACCGATGCCTTGTACCCTGGCACCCTGGAAGGCGCCCTGCGCAGCGGCCAGCGTGCCGCCAGCCAGGCCCAGGACCTGCTGGCCGGCAAGTCGTTCGACCCGGCCAAGGCCGCGCCGGTGGCGGCAGCCGCCGCCGGTGCCGGGGCAGCCGCCGCGAGCAAGGGCGGGTTCTTCTCCAACCTGTTCGGTGGCTCGTCCGACAAGGCGGGCAAGGCTGAGCAGGCACCTGCCAAGGCTGAGTCCAAGGCAAGCGATGAGGCCAAGCAAGACAAGCCAGGCTTCTTCAAGCGCCTGTTCGGTGGCGCTGACGCGCCAGAGGCCAAGACCCAGCCGGTAGCCAAGGCTGACGAAGCGGCGCCGGTCGTTGCCCCTGCGCCAGCGCCCCAGGCAGCACCAGCACCTGCACCGGCGGTGAAGGCGGCGCCAGCCAAGCCTGCTGCGGCCAAGGCCGCCCCTGTCAAGCACGCGCCAGTGCACAAGCCGGCGCACAAGTCAGCGACCAAGCCTGCCGAGCGCAAAAAGGCCAACGCCAAGTCGGAGCCGGCCAAGAAACCGGTCGCCAACCCGCAGGCCAAGGCGGGTTGATCGGTCGCAGTGCCGGCCTCTTGGTGGGTAATCCCGCTCCTGCAACGGACCCTATGGTCCTTGGCGGGAGAGGGCGCCCTGGTAAAGGCCGGCCCTGGCTACCCCATTCACAGCCGTTTGGCGTTAATGTTTCCTTAATGGGAAGCGTTCAGAATTTCTATCGGATATATCGATAATCCGAAGCAATTTTTTCCGCTTTTATTCGATACGTTACGCGTTAGTCTGTGCACAGCTTTCACGGGGAAACACGTCAACATGCAACTGCGCAATTCACCTTCCCGCTACGGCATGGTCAGCATCATCCTGCACTGGGGCGTGGCACTGGCAGTCTTCGGCCTGTTCGGCCTGGGCCTGTGGATGGTCGGCCTCGACTACTATAGCCCGTGGCGCAAAGCCGGCCCCGACCTGCACAAGAGCATCGGCCTGGTGCTGCTGGCGGTAATGCTGCTGCGTGTACTCTGGCGTTTCATCAGCCCGCCACCGCCGGCACCGGCCAACCATGGCAGCTTCACCCGCCTGGCGGCCAAACTGGGCCATCTGGCGCTGTATCTCGGGTTGTTTGCCGTGATGGGCGCCGGCTACCTGATTTCCACTGCCGACGGCGTTGGCATCCCGGTATTCGGCCTGTTCGACGTGCCGGCGTTGATCAGTGACCTGCCGGACCAGGCAGACGTGGCAGGGGTGATCCACCTGTGGCTGGCTTGGGGCCTGGTGATTTTTGCCGTGCTGCATGGCCTGGCTGCTCTCAAGCACCATTTCATCGACCGTGACGCGACCCTGACCCGCATGCTGGGCCGCAAAGCTTGACCCTCAACCTCAATTGCATAGGAAGGAACAGGATGTTGAAAAAGACTTTTGCCGCTCTGGCGCTGGGTACCGCTCTGCTCTCTGCTGGCCAGGCCATGGCTGCTGAGTACAAGATCGACAAGGAAGGCCAGCACGCGTTCGTTGACTGGAAAATCAGCCACCTGGGCTACAGCTTCATCCACGGTACGTTCAAGGACTTCGACGGCAACTTCACTTGGGACAGCGCCAAGCCTGAAGCCAGCAAGATCAGCGTCGACCTGAAAACCGCCAGCCTGTGGTCGAACCACGCCGAGCGTGACAAGCACATTGCCAGCGCTGACTTCCTGGACGTGAAAAAATACCCGGACGCCAAGTTCGTTTCCACCAGCGTGAAGTCGACTGGCGACAAGACCGCTGACGTGACTGGCGACCTGACCCTGCACGGCGTGACCAAGCCGGTCACCTTCAAGGCTACCTTCAACGGTGAAGGCAAAGACCCATGGGGCGGGGAGCGTGCAGGCTTCAACGCGACCACCACGCTGAACCTGAACGACTTCGGCATCAAGGGCCCAGGCCCAGCTTCGCAAACCCTGGACCTGGATATCAGTGTCGAAGGCGTGAAGCAGAAGTAAGCATTGCGTTGCCCATGAAAAACGCCGCCCGTCCGGTAATGCCAG